>WFRR01000155.1 GCA_015486375.1 Thiotrichaceae bacterium | reverse complement strand
CAACTGAGCTATTCCCGCTATATATACTTCAAGTCGATGACTTGAATGTCTTAAAAATTGGAGCGGGAAACAAGAATCGAACTTATGCTTCAACCTTGGAAAGGTTGCGCTCTATCAACTGAGCTATTCCCGCTATATATACTTCAAGTCGATGACTTGAATGTCTTAAAAATTGGAGCGGGAAACAAGAATCGAACTTATGCTTCAACCTTGGAAAGGTTGCGCTCTACCAACTGAGCTATTCCCGCTATATCTTTATTATTATTATCTTTTATTTTTATTTATGTCTTTGTCTGACTTGCAAATAAGTATATAACACTCGACAAAATATGCCAGCCCACTCATCTGCTGAATGCGACCATTAACAGAGTTTATGAAATATTATAACTTTTAGAGTTTAAAAAATAGGTACAGAGAACTAAAACTAACGACAACAATAAGTCAATGCACCTATAATTCGTGGTACTTAAAATCTTAAACGTAAAAAATCGTCATTTATAAGGCGTATAAATTTTATCTGTTGTAATCAGTATTTTGTTTACTGAACAAAAGAAGAGTGCATATGTCGAAAATGTACAGATTTTTTGTCAATCTAAACAAAAAATATTGAAATAGGATTCTAGAAGTACCTTTCTAGAAAACCATTCAGGAAGAAAGAACCCACTCAAGGAAAATATATGAAAAAGCTATACTCTCTTTTATTTGTCATTCCCACATTACTTTTCGCACAACATGTTTCTTCAGCACCTCAAGCTGGAAAAGTCTTTAAAGACTGGGTAACAATGTGTCAAACGATCCCAAATACTAAGCAGAAACATTGTCATATCGCGCAAACTGCCAGTGATAAAAAAACAAATAAAGCGGTTTTACATACAATGGTTGGAAATTTAGTCGGACAAACAACGCCTGTGGCTATCTTTATTATCCCAAAATTAATTAGCCCAAAAACAAAATTGCAATTGATATTTGGTAAGAATTTTTCAATTACCTTCAAAGTACAGTCATGTGATAAGAAAAGTAAAAGTTGTCATGCAGGTGTTCCTTTGGATAAGCGTATTTTAGCCGCGTTTAAGAAAGGAAAAGTATCATTTTTTGCTTATAAACAGGGTAAAAAGAGTGTCAAAATTCCTATTTCTCTTATGGGACTTTCATCAGGACTCGCTGCTTTACCTAAACGATAATCTAGTATTATCTACTTAGGCAAAGGTAATAATTAAAATATTACTTTAACGCTGCCTAACGGCTTCAAATAAGCACACCCCTGTGGCAACAGAGATATTCAAGCTGGATACCTGTCCTGCCATCGGAATAGCTGCGATGATATCGCAGCTTTCTTCTGTTAATCGACGCAAACCCTTCCCTTCTGCTCCCATCACTAACGCTAAACCACCTGTTAAATCCGTTTCATAAATGCTTTGGGTTGCTTGATCACTTGTACCAATTAGCCATATTCCTTCCTTTTTCAGTTGCGTCAGCATCCGATTTAAATTAGTTACTTGAATAAAGGGGACTGTTTCTGCTGCACCTGAGGCCACTTTACGTGCAGTGGGGGTTAAACTAGCAGAATTATTTTTAGGCGTAATAACCGCATGAACGCCTGCACACTCTGCACTTCGCAAACAAGCGCCTAAATTATGAGGATCAGTGACACCGTCTAAAATGAGTAGAAAGGGAGGTTCAGAAAGATTCTTAAGTAATTTATCAAGGTAATCAGTATTGTAACTAACAGTACTAATATACTCTGCAATGACCCCTTGATGTTTATTAGAGTTCAGTTTGGCGGTCAATTGCTCTGCTGTCGCTGTTTGAATCACACAGCCTGCTTTTTTTAAAGCAGTGGTTAATTTTTGAAGCCGTGCATTTTTACGATGTGTGTCTACCCAAATAGCTTGAATATTGCTTTGATCATTACGCAGTGCAGTATCCACTGCATGGATACCACAAATTAGAGTTGGTTTTGCCATTAATTTTCAGCCTATCGATTAATTTTGATTGCATCATCGTAGCAATACCAACCCTGTTAGGGTGAAAAAAATACAAAAAATTATCATCAAAACTAAACCATTGACTTCAAACTTCATTTTCGTACCTTAGAAGTCACTGCTATCACAGGCTTACGTGCGATGAGTCGATGAGGTTGCCAAAATTGCGTCGCAATCGTTGAAAAATCAGTTTTTTTTGCGTGAATAAGATAAACCTGCCCCGAGTATTTAGCAAAATAATTCCCAATGGAATCCAAACACTGTAAAGCTTTAAATAGCTGACTATTATTAATATTAGGTCGATGCCCATAACTATGAATGCTAATAACTTCAAAACCTAAGACATTAAGCCAATCACTAATTCTACGAGAACTATAAGCCTGATATGCCTTTTGAGGATATGGTTTTGTATAATTTTTTAGCCGATCAAGCCCTAATCGTGAGAACTCAATATAATTAAAAGGGTTAAAACCAATTAAAAAGCAGTGTCCATCAGGAGTCAGTACACGGTCAATTTCTCGTAATATCTGTTGAGGGTAGTGTGAATATTCTAATAAATGACTACTAATAATGAGATCAGTATTATCAAATGTAATAGGTAAAAATTCGGGTTCAGAGACGAGCTTTAGTCGATGTATCTTATTTTTATTTAAAACGGAGGTTTGAAATATCTTTTGTTTAAGCTGTGGCTGTGAATAAATTGCAATATTATTTTTAATTCTAGAATGTTGCAACCATGAAGTATGTTGTAAATGTTGTCCCATTTCAATAGCATAATAACCAAATATTTTCGATAGTTCTAAACGCAACTGCTGATTCAGTGCATCAATGACAACCTTTCCTATTCGACTACTGTAATACTGATTACAATTTAACATAGTTAATATACAAAAAATTTATCCTTATGGTCTATATTCAATTGAGCAAATGGGCTACTTATCAGAGCTATAGATTCTTTTCATTACGGCAAATGCTAATGTTAAGAAACCATACAGTATTCGCCCTGTAATGTGTTTACTTACCTGATTAATAGCGGTTAGGGCTGTCACTACAAGGAGTATATATGTTGGACAAAAGGGATTTTTCAGTTTTCTCTCTTTCCTTGATTTTATGTTTATTATTAACCGCTTGTGCTGGGAATACTGTTAAAGAAGAAGATCATGATGAAGATGATATTAGTGAAATCGCTCATACACCCAAGAAACAGTTAAGGCATATCCCCAAAGCAGGACCACTAATCAAAGTTAGTTACCAGCCACAAACAGCATCCGTTTCATCTATTTTAAAACCCAATCGTAGTATAAAAAAATTCAAGAAAATCAATTACATTCAAAAAGATAGAAAAATTCGAAGAGCTAAACATGACACATGGGATCGTATTTTTGATCGTTTCCGCTTAGGTGATCAGAGTAGAAATCCAAGAGTTCAAGCCATTATTAAAGAATATGCGCGCAAACCGCAAAAATTGGCAATCATTACCCGTCGTGCCAGCCCTTATTTATATATGATTGTTTCAGAAGTAGAACGACGCGGTATGCCTGCTGAAATCGCACTACTCCCTTTTGTAGAAAGTGGTTTTAATCCAAAAGCGTATTCTCATTCAGGAGCAGCAGGATTATGGCAGTTTATTCCCTCAACAGGAAAGTTATACGGTTTACCTCGCAATCACCAATTTGATGCCCGTCTTGATTCCTTTGCCGCGACTCATGCTGCTTTAAATTATTTGCAAAAATTACAGCGTCAATTTAAGGGCGATTGGTTACTGGCATTAGCTGCTTACAATGCGGGTGAAGGGGCAGTTTCACGGGTTATTAAAAAGTTCAAACGTCAACATCCCGGTGAGCCAATAAACTTTTGGAATCTAAAGCTACCTGCTCAAACAATGCGTTACGTACCCAAGTTATTTGCGTATAAGGAAGTCTTACTTCATGCTAAGCAGTATCGATTCCGTTTACCCAATATCCCTAATAAACCTCAATTAGTACAGTTGCGTATTAATAAACCGATTAATCTGCGTCTATTAGCATCTCGTTCAGGTTTGCATCAATCGGTATTAACAGATCTCAATCCCTATTTCTTGAAAGGGATTAGTACACCCAAACAATCGAATCGAATTACCCTACCGCGTCGTTATACAAATCGGATTAAAAAGGCAATTCGTAACTTACCACCTGCCTATGCTAATCATACTAAAACAGCACGACAGCGCTACACACAAAAGCAAGATCGTTTTCCAAAACGGCGTTATGCGGTGCGAAAAGGGGTTAATTTACCGAAGGTCGTTCGTCCTTCTTAAGTTATTTTGTTGCATTCACATTAACACCCGCTAATAACTTTTGATGAGTTTCCGCACTTAAACGCGCCCCAAAGATAGCAACAATCTCCGCAGCAGCACGATTGGCTAATTGTGCTGATTTTTCATTGTTCCATCCTTGACTCATACCATACATAAATGCTCCTGCAAACATATCACCTGCACCGTTAGTATCAATTGCATTCACTGCTTGAGCCGCAATATTGATCTGTTGACCAGTATCAACCACCATTGCCCCTTTGCTTCCCAATGTAATAACTAATTTATCAGCAACTTTTTGTAAAGCAATGATCGCATCCTCTAAATTGTCAGTTGCAGTAAAAGTCATACATTCTTCTTCATTACCAAATAAAATATCAATATGCTCACCGAGCATCTCAGCCATATTATTTTTAAAGTAAGTTACCATCGCGGGATCTGAAAAAGTCATAGCCACTTTAATATTATTGGCTTGAGCAGTTTCTCTGGCTTTAATTGCTGCGGCTCTAGAAACATCGGAGGTGACTAAATAACCTTCAATATAGAGATACTTTGCTTGTTGTAATTGGTCTAGATGAAGTTCATCTTCACAAAAATCGGCAGTAATACCTAAAAAGGTATTCATAGTACGCTCGGCATCAGGCGTTACCATGACCATACATTTACCTGTTGAACCTTGATTGCTTAGTTCTAGTTGCGCTAAACCTGTAGTAACGCCCGCAGCCTGTAAATCTTTTTGATAGAACCCCCCTGTTTCATCATTAGCAACTTTACAAGCATAAAATGTTTTTGCCCCAAACTGACTTGCAGCCACCATGCTATTGGCTGCTGAACCACCCCCAGCTTGTTTTTTTAAACCAAAACGCTGTTCCAGTTGCTGTAGTAATTTGATTTGCTGCGTTTCATCAATCAAAGACATCATGCCTTTTTCAATCGCTTCAGTTTGTAAAAATTCATCACTAACTTCAAATTCTTTATCAACCAAAGCATTACCAATGCCATAAATATCGTATTTCATTTATATTCTTTTAGATTATTGTTAGGGTTCGCCATCTAAGCATATTGCAGCTTATTCCGCTATGTTGGAATGGTTTAAATATGCCTATGACCTTGTGATAAATACACTCAATCGAGACTCCTTTGAATCTATGTTAGAATTCACTTATCTTTGAATTGATTTTTTTAGACTATATAAAAATGCGTTTAAATGACCTATTTATATGTTTTTCAAAATTTTAACTATTCATTAATATTATATATATCTATTCTGGAGAAAGATAATCATGGAAATTGAAGTAGAAGGAAAAATGGTTCAGCTAAGTGAAGCAGGTTGGTTAGAAGACCTTTCTGAGTGGACACCTGCCATTGCTGAAAAAATTGCAAAAGACGTTGAAATGATTGATGAATTGACAAAAGAGCATTGGGAAATTATCGATTTAACTCGTGAAGCATTCAGTGAAAACAATCAGGTTTCTGAGCCTCGTAAATTCTTAAAATTAATGAAAAATAAATTTGGTCGGCAGTGTGGCACTAATAAATATATTTTCAAATATTTTCCAAGAGGCGGCTTAATCAAATCTGCTAATAAAGTTGCAGGTTTACCACGTCCAAAGGGATGTAGCTAATAATATTAGTGAGTTAAACTGCATTTAAACGTAAAAAGCCTGCCGTGTGCAGGCTTTTTACGTTTAGAATGGTTGCTATTGACTAATCACTGGCTTTATTCGGAAATAAATTTATGGATGTCTCCTCTCTACTTGACCAACTTAATAAACCTCAGCGACAAGCTGTTTCTGCGGGAATGTATCCCATTTTGGTATTAGCAGGAGCAGGCAGTGGTAAAACCCGCGTACTGGTACATCGAATTGCGTGGTTATTACAAGTAGAGCATGTTTCACCTTATAGTATTTTAGCAGTGACCTTTACCAATAAAGCGGCCAGTGAAATGCGGGGACGTATTTCAGACTTATTACAACAACCTCCTAACGGTTTATGGGTTGGTACGTTTCATGGTATTGCCCATCGTTTATTACGCGCCCATTGGCAAGATGCGAGACTACCCCAACATTTCCAAATTATTGATTCTGATGATCAATTACGGATATTGAGGCGGCTAATGAAACTGCTAGCTTTAGACAAAGATAAGTGGCCACCCCGCAAAGCCCAGAGTTATATTAATTCCCGTAAAGATGAAGGTATTCGCCCTGAATCAATTGAGCCTAAGGGTGACTTTTATATTACCCAGATGGTAAAAATTTATACAGCGTATGAAAATGCTTGTCAAAAATCGGGGGTTATTGATTTTGCTGAGATGTTACTACGATCTCTAGAGTTATTACGCGATAACACGGCTTTATTACACCATTATCAGCATCGCTTTCAGCATATTCTTATTGATGAATTTCAAGATACAAATACTTTGCAATATGCTTGGTTACGCTTATTGGCAGGTCATTATAATAATGTGTTTGCAGTCGGTGATGATGATCAATCAATTTATGGTTGGCGGGGTGCTAAGATTGAGAATATCCAACAATTTACCGAACATTTTGGTGATACTGAAACAATTCGTTTAGAACAAAATTATCGTTCGAGTGGCAATATCTTAGATGCAGCGAATGCTCTGATAAAAAATAATACAGGACGTTTAGGTAAAAAACTATGGACAGCGGATCAAGCAGGTCATTTAGTTGATTTATATAAAGCCTATAATGAATCGGATGAAGCACGTTATATTATTGCACGAATTGAACGGGCAAAAGAATCAGGTAAAAATTATGCTGATATAGCCATATTGTATCGATCCAATGCACAATCCCGTATTTTTGAAATGATTTTTGCTGAAAAAGGCATTGCTTACCGTGTTTATGGTGGTTTGCGCTTTTTTGATCGAGCAGAAATTAAAGATACTCTAAGTTATTTACGTTTAGCCTCCAATCGTCATGATGACCCTTCTTTTGAACGTGTAGTGAATTTACCTACCCGAGGAATTGGAGCAAAAACGGTTGAACATATTCGTGAATATGCGCGCGCCCATAATATTTCTTTATGGCATTCAGCTAAGGTTATTATTGATGCTGCTATTTTGCCGCCACGTGCGTCTAATGCTGTTCGTGGTTTTTTAAAATTATTAGACGATATGTCAACCCACATTCATACTTTAGCGTTACATGAACAAGTTGACTACGTTATTGAAACAACCCTCTTGAAAGCACATTATAAAAAAAAGGAAAGAGGAGAAAAAGGCGAAGCACGCATTGATAACCTTAATGAATTGGTAAGCGCAGCAGAAGGGTTTCGTTATGATCCCGAAGATCTCCACGAAAACATGGATTTTCTCTCAGCGTTTTTAGCCTATGCTGTTTTAGAATCAGGTGAATCACAGGCGAGTCATGGTGATGACTGTGTTCAGATGATGACCTTACATGCAGCAAAAGGCTTGGAGTTTCCTTTGGTGTTCTTATCTGGACTTGAAGAAAATCTTTTTCCACACCGTATGTCATTAAATGATACAGCCCGTTTAGAAGAAGAACGACGCTTATGTTATGTCGGAATTACACGGGCGAGAGAACAGCTCGTGATTAGTTATGCAGAGCAGCGTCGTATCCACGGGAGTGTGCAATATAATCTTGCTTCGCAATTTATCCATGAAATACCCGATGTACTTTTAAATGAAATTCGTCCATCGGTGGCTGCATATCGTTTACAACAGCCAGTACGTCGTACCGCACATAGAATTGCTCGTTCACTCGGTGATGGTCATCAAAATGGTCGCTTCACTAAAGGTCAACGTGTTTCCCATATTCAATTTGGAGAAGGAACGATTAGTGATTTAGAAGGAGCAGGTAATTATGCACGTGCTCAAGTAAATTTTGATCGTGAGGGACGTAAATGGTTAGTGTTAAGGTATGCAAAACTAAAAAAGATCTAGGAAAATCCTATGAGACAACAAAAAAAAATAGCCTTAATCACATGTTTATTTCTGGTCAGTATGATGACCGCCTGCAATGGAGACAGACAATTACCACAACGTAACTCGGATACTGTTTGCCCTGCGGATGTACACCAATGTGATGATGGACATCATGTGAGCCGCGATCCAAACAATAATTGTGAATTTAACCCTTGTCGTAGTCAATAAAATTTCGGATGTATATTAAATGATTACGCGAGTAAACTTAGCCAAAAATATTGAGTTAAACAGATAGATTAGGGACAAATAAAGAATAATGAAACGTCGTGATTTTTTAGGAAAAGCTGCACTGGGTACGCTTGCGAGTGCAGGTATTCTCAGTGCATGTAATAAAACAGAGAATAATGAAGCTACTAAAACCAGTGCTGCAAGTGCAACGACACCTGCAACAAGTCAAGAAGTAATCAAATGGAAAATGGTCACAACATGGCCGAAGAATTTCCCAGGTTTAGGTACGGGTGCTAATAATTTAGCGGAAAAAATTAATCAACTTTCCGCAGGGCGGATGGAAGTTAAAGTCTATGGTGCAGGTGAACTTGTGCCAGCTTTAGAGATTTTTGATACTGTTTCTCGGGGTACTGCTCAAATGGGACATGGTGCTGCTTATTACTGGAAAGGCAAGAACGAAGTATTCCAATTCTTTTCTACTGTACCCTTTGGCTTAACCGCACAAGAAATGAATGGCTGGTTATACAATGGGGGGGGCTTGGAACTATGGCAAAAAGCCTATGCTTCTCACAATATTATTCCTATGCCTGCGGGTAATATGGGGGTACAAATGGGTGGCTGGTTTAATAAGGAAATTAATAGCCTCAGTGATTTAAACGGTCTAAAAATGCGTATTCCTGGTTTAGGCGGCGAAGTGTTTAAACGTGCAGGGGGAACACCCGTTAATTTACCTGGAGGTGAACTCTTTACTGCTATGCAATCAGGTACGATTGATGCGGTAGAATGGGTTGGACCTTACAATGATTTAGCCTTTGGTTTTTATAAAGTGGCTAAGTTTTATTATTATCCCGGGTGGCATGAACCAGGCACAACCTTAGAAGCAATGATTAATAAAGAGGCGTTTGAAGCCTTGCCTGCTGATTTGCAAGCGATTGTGAAAACAGCCTGTCAAGTGGCTAATCATGAAATGCTGGCAGAATATACCTCTCGTAATAATGATGCATTAGATACCTTGGTGAACAAACACAAGGTTGAAATACGTCGTTTCCCTGAGGAGGTATTGACGGAGCTGCGGAGTCTCTCAGATCAAGTTGTTAAAGAACTTGCGGCTAAAGATGCTTTTGCTCAAGAAGTATATGAGTCATTTTCCAATTATCGGGATAAAGCGGTCCATTGGAGTGAGTATTCAGAACGGGCTTACTTAAATATTCGTGCGAAGAAATAGTAATTTTGCATTAATTAGCTTGAATAATACGGGTAAAAGTGACATAAATTCGCCATTAATCTTTTATATTTATCCACCATTCTATTTATTAGGCGATGATAAATAGAATGTCATTTATTGTGTCCTTATTCCTCGTTAATAAATGAAAGACTTATTACCCATGTGAATAAAACACACCTTAATTCTTAATTACCGCCTGTTTTATATTATGACCCAAGATTTTAAACGTAAAAACACTGCTTATAGTCCACTCAATGACGCTGTTAGTTGGGTACTAGCGAGTACTGCCCTCGGTCTCTTTATTGGACTGATGTTCTACTTATTTTCTGATGCAAATTCATCAGTATCATATGAAAGTTTAGCCTATAAGAATAACTCAACTGAAGTCATCGCAACTGCTAATACAAAGGCTTTATTGCCTGAAGAAAAGGCACAGGCTCAGCTTGATGATCAACGGGGTGCCTATTTAGATAAAGTTATTGAAGAGAAAGTTATCAATATGGCTGAAGATGATCGCCCTCGTTTTAACTATCATGTAATTTTACCCATTCTCGATGTTGAAGTACCTGTTGCACGCCCACCTAAGCATGAGGATTCTAAAAAAAAAGTAACTGATAAAAAAGCGAGTGCTTCGCAAAACAAAAAAACAGAAAAAATTGCATTGACCCAATACATTTTGCAAGTTAGCTCTCATAAAAGTGAAGCTTCAGCACATAATACCCAAGCTAGAATGAAAGCTTTGGGTGTTAAGAGTAGTGTTAAAAAAGTCATTATTAAAGGAGAGCAATGGTATCGCGTTAGTGTTGGTCCACTTAATGGTGCAAAAGAAGCGGCTAAAACAGAGAGTTTTTTACTCTCTAAAGGTATTAAACCCTTTAGACGGGCATACTGATCAAAATATATTATTTATTTGGCTGCTTGTCCTTTCCTCGCTTCTTGAGCTTTCCAAGCATCTTCCGCACGTTTAGCACCCCGTTGTTTTATGACTTCCTCTGTTTTCCAAGCATTTTTGTCACGCTTAGCCGCTTCAGCTTTTCTCACCCTTTCCGCCTTCCAAGTATGTTCGGCTGGTTTTTGTACTGTCTTTTTCTCTTCTGGTACAGACTGATTAGCTGTACAGCCTGTTGCAATAAGTATTGCTAAGCAAGGTATTATAAAAATCTTTATATTCATTTCATCTCTCCAAACTATTTAAGTTAAAAACTAATATTCAAAAAAGTCATATTTTCTATCTTTACAATATATTTAATTGCTTGATAGTAAGGTTTTATTCTGCTGATGCGGTTTAATATGTCGTGCAATCGTACTGGCTCTACAGTTCTGCCACCAACAGGGGTAATGTTTATTAAAGCCTAACAAAGCCCGATATTTAGGGGCTTGGTGAGCAGGTTGAGTAATATATTCCTTAGTACCAAATGTGCCATATTTCTGAAAGGCTTGTGGTGCAGTGAAGTGTACAAACATTTTTCCGCCTGCCTTTTTCCAACCACGCAATAATTTTTCATATAGAGTTAACATACGAACATCACGATTAGCAGCATAAATGACTTTATTCACTTTAGAGTTTTCTTTGGACTTAGGAATAACTAAGCCTTGTCCCCCCTCGTAAGCAATTAAATCAACCCCTAACTTCTTAGTAACTTCGGCTTGAATACGAATATATTTCAATACATTCGGTAAAGAGTAGATGTTTTTCTGATCATTTAGTATGCCAAATACTTGTGCGACTGATTTAGCGTTGCGTAATTTAGCGTAGCTACCGAATACATAAGGCGCGATTGCAAAAGCATCTGTTTTATAATAAGCATTACGGTGTGTTAATAATCGTTGAGTCATCTTACTTTTACTCGTCCAACCACTCATTACCCGTACTAAGCGTTGTACGCCTTTAAACGACTCTTCCCATATATCAAATATTTCTACACTACGCTGTGAATAAAACTTCTGTCCTGCTCGATCTCGATCAATATCTAAACTAAGCTGTTGTCCTTGATTACGAACATAATGTGCTTGAGTAAATTGGGTATTCCACACTTCATTACTATATTCCACATAGGTTTTTAACTCGGGGCGAAGATGATCACGGACATAATTAGCAAACTGTCTAATATAGTGATCACTGGCTTCATGTGGCATTGAAAACCAAGCATCCGCATGAAGTTTATTCGCTAATGCCACCATAACCTCTAATGGCGCACCACGGAGTGCATCATATTCACTCCCCCATGTGGCTTTAGTTAAGGTAGGACGCTCATTCCAATGGCGAATAGGGTTACGGGTAATACCTGCCATATTCATAAAGCGGATAACCTTAAAATCCTTCATAAAGTTAAGGTAGTCGGGATTAAAAATAATTTGCTTATAATATTGTGTAAAGGCTTGATAATGCCCATTGCTACATTCATTACTATTTTGCGCTCGTTTAAACGGATTATTCTTACAAATACCGCCGGGCATGATAATACGAATATTTCTTAGGTGATTATTAGGCTCAGTGTATTTGATGAATAAGGTCGCACTCAGTTTTTTATCCTTGCCTGCTGCAATCTTGATTATATCTTTACCAGATGCACGCCGATAAATACTTGCATCATTTCCATAGTCGATATGACCGACACCATCATAATAAACCGTATAGAAACCCTCAGGAATAGTCCCCTTAGGAAGTTTGTTAATAAAACGTGTACCCACTTGTCCACCATTGAGGCGTATTGGCCAACCATTTTGATCATATTGAACAGGGCCATGTGTATAGTGTTTCCAACGCCTTGCTTCTTCAAAGGGTAGAGACATCCGAAACAGGTCGATAAAGGGAATACTGCTATCTTCCTCTCGAAGTTCATTCGTATTCATTCCTAGAGCGGAATGACTATTGTAATACTGGCTACTGTTTGAAGGCATACTCAAACAGAATAAGAATAAAAAAAAGCTTAAACGCTTCAAAATTGAAATGCTTCGCATAAGATAAAGCCCGATAAAAGATAATGTGACAACGAGGAAAATTGATATACCCATAACGGTCGATAACCGCGCTTTCCCCAACCATCATCAGCTGATCCTTCTTGCTGCTTGTTACTGTTCTAAAGTGATCGGCTTCCAACTATTTAAGTAAATAGCATAGGAAGGCTGAACATAAGCTGATCTTTTGTATATTTTAAGTATTTGAAATAAAAGACAATTAATTAATTTTTTTATCTTTATACGCGCTGAATGAATACGCTTTTATTAGTATTTTTATTAATGATTATTATTAGTTAATTCTATCGATAATATCGAGATTATAGTTCGATCTTTTATATTTAGTGCTATCCTACCAAACCACCTGACTTCTCATTACAATTATAATGTCTCCTATGCGTCAATTACTTTTATCAAAACTGTTCAAGCCGTTTTTATGCGGTTTTATTCTGCTTACTTTAAGTACATCTGTCGCTTATTCTAAAGAGAAAGCTAATATAAATTTACAAGATGTGGATATTCGTACTCTAATTGAAACAGTATCTCGCATTTCAGGTAAAAACTTTATTATTGATCCACGAGTCAAAGGACAAAAAGTGACCGTTGTGACAGGTAGAGCCTTAAATGTTGATGATCTTTACGAGACCTTTTTATCTATCCTTGATGTACATGGCTATTCAGCGGTGACTTCAGGCGATATTATTAAAATTATTCCCAGTAATCAGGCAAAACAAAATCCTTTACCCGTCATTGATGATGATGATGCCAATGCGAATGCAAAATCGGATGAATTAATTACGCGGGTCGTGCGAGTTGAACATGTTCCCGTCGCACAACTGGTACCCATCTTACGCCCATTAATTCCCAATAATGGACAGTTACAAGCCTATGGCCCTAGCAATACCTTATTGATTTCCGATCGTGCCGCCAATATTGAACGCGTCATTGAAGTGATTAAACGTATGGATCGTGCCGATGATGAAGAAATTGAGGTTGTTCCTTTAAAACACTCAAATGCAAGCAATTTAGTTAAAACGATGCAATCTTTACAGAAGAAAGGAGCAGGGGCTGCCCCTGCTCCTAGCAAAAGTCGAGTCTCTGCGGATGAACGCACTAATAGTATTTTGATCGCGGGCAATAAATCAGCGCGAAAACGGGTTAAAGACATTATCGAGAAACTGGATACAGAAAGAACGAAACAAGAGGAAGGTACAAAAGTCGTTCGACTGCGTTATGCCAAAGCAGAAGATCTCGTCAAAGTTTTACAAGGGATGTCAGGCGCACAACAGCAACAAGTCGCAGAAAAAAATGGTACAACCATTACCAAAGCGGCTGCCATTTCTATTCTTGCAGATAAAACCAGTAACTCTGTGATTATTACCGCTTCACCCGCATTGCAGAAAAATTTAATTAAAGTAGTTAAACAATTGGATATACCGCAAAAGCAAGTCTTAGTTGAAGCGATTATTGCAGAAATATCAACAGATTTATCTTCTGAATTAGGTGTTCAATTTGGTACATTAAATAAAAATAAAGGTGCTGCATTAGGAACAAATTTTGCTGGCTCTGGACCTTCTCTAGCCGAGGCAGCTGTAGCAGCAGCGAGTGGTGGCATCCCATCATTGAGTTCAGGTTTATTAATGGGCTTAGCGGGGAGTAAATTTGGTGTACTGCTCAAAGCACTCAAGGGGGATGCGGCAACTAATATCCTCTCTACACCGACCCTTGTCACCGTAGATAATGAAGAAGCTAAAATCGTGGTAGGACAAAATGTTCCCTTTATTACGGGTAGTTTTACTAATACGGGTGGTACAGGGGGATCGAGTAATCCCACTAACCCCTTTCAAACGATTGAACGTCAAGATGTCGGTATTACTTTAAAAGTCACACCACAAATCAATGTTGGCAATACGATTAAATTAAAAATTGAACAAGAGGTTTCTAATATTGCTTCTAGCAGTGTCAGTGCTTCAGACCTGATTACTAATAAACGTCAAATTTCAACTAACGTTATCGTTGATGATGGACAAATTTTGGTACTGGGAGGATTAATTGAGGATACCTTTAGGGACACCGAGCAAAAAGTACCTGTATTAGGGAGCTTACCGGGAGTGGGTAAATTATTTAGACGCACGACGACCAGTAAAGTGAAACAAAACCTTATGGCTTTTATTCATCCTGTCATTTTACGTAATGGCGTTAGTGCCGATTATCTATCTCGTCAAAAATATAAAGATTTACAGAAACGACAAAAGGATGCCAATATCTTAAAGCGAGGACAATTTAAACACGGTGCTGAACGCTTACCTGATATTGACGAGAACTTAACCCATACAGAAGATCAATATAGACCCAATCATCAAATACCCGCCGTGCGTTTACCTGAACCTGCGCCTGTCACAGCAGCAATACAAAAGAAAACTCCCCCTGTCCCACCCAACAATCAAAATATAGAAATAGAAGGGGCATTTGAGGATATTTTTTAGGTGAAGAATTTAAGTTATCGTTTTGCTAAACAGCATGGGGTCGTTCTCACCACAGAAGAACAAGCCGACGAATTGCAATACACTTTATGGTATTGCAACCGTTTAAGTTTTTCCGTTGTCAGTGAAGTGCAACGCTATATTCAGCAGCCATTACAATATGAATCCGTAGAAATTTCAGTATTCGATAATCTACTGGCAACGCATTACGATCAAAGTGATTCATCGGCACAGTCAATGATGGATGATCTCGATGATGAAGCCGATTTAAGTGATATTGCCGAATCATTGCCAGAACCTGAAGATTTATTAGAATCTCAAGATGATGCACCTATTATTCGCTTGATCAATGCCCTCTTAACCCGTGCAGTTAAAGAAAATGCTTCGGATATTCATATTGAAGTCTTTGAAAAACGGATGTCTGTACGGATGCGGGTGGATGGTATTTTACGTGAAGTAATTGATCCACCCCGAAAGCTTGCACCCTTAGTCATTTCACGTATTAAAGTCATGGCAAAACTGGATATTGCTGAAAAACGCTTACCGCAAGATGGACGTATTTCATTACGGGTCGCAGGTCGTCCTGTTGATGTGCGCGTATCAACTTTACCTTCAGGACATAATGAACGTATCGTACTACGTTTACTGGATAAACAAGCGGGTCGCTTAAATCTAGAAAATCTCGGTATGGATCGGGATAAACACGATTTACTTGACCAACTGATTCATAAACCCCACGGCATTATCTTAGTGACAGGACCGACGGGTTCAGGCAAAACGACCACCTTGTATGCGGCTTTAACACAAATTAATGATGCGACCCGTAATATTTTAACGGTCGAAGATCCCGTTGAATATTATATTGATGGACTGGGGCAAACACAGGTTAATAACAAAGTTAATATGAGCTTTGCACGGGGTTTACGGGCGATTTTACGTCAAGATCCTGATGTTGTTATGATTGGTGAAATTCGAGATTTAGAAACCGCTGAAATTGCGGTACAAGCCAGTTTAACGGGGCATTTAGTCTTTTCTACCTTGCATACTAATACTGCGATTGGTGCAGTGAATCGTCTGCGTGATATGGGGGTTGAACCTTATCTTTTATCGTCGAGTTTATTAGGCGTATTATCACAGCGTTTAGTGCGTTTGTTATGTCAAGAATGTAAGCAAGCTTATACTGTGACCGAAAAAGAACAGATGTTATTAGGTTTACCGAGTCACAGTCAGGAGATTATTTACAAACCTTCAGGCTGTATACATTGCAATCATTCAGGTTACCAGAGCCGTATGGGTATTTATGAGCTTATTGTGATTGATGATCAATTGCGCGATATGATTCATAATGAAAAAAGTGAAATGGAAATGGAAACATATGTTCGTCAACAGACCTTAAGTTTACGTCAAGATGGCATTCGTTTAATTCTTGAAGGTAAAACCTCACTGGATGAAGTCTTGCGTGTTTCGCGTGAGGATAAACACTAATGCCCGCGTTTGAATATATTGCCCTTGATGCCGATGGTAAGCAGAAGAAAGGAATTTTAGAAGCAGATACTGCGCGACAATTACGGCAACTATTGCGTGATAGCGGCATGATGTTATTAGAAGTGAATGAAGTCGTCGCCAATAGCAATAAAGGAAAAAATGGCAACACTAAATTAACAGGACGCTTAAAAGCGGCTGAATTATCACTGGTTACCCGTCAACTAGCGACCCTAGTGCAATCAGGTTCACCTTTAGAAGAAGCCCTTGGCACAACCGCAAAACAAACAGATCGTAAAAATATTAAACGGGTAATGTCGGCTGTGCGCTCTAAAGTCATGGAAGGACATAGTTTGGCGAATGGTTTAGCTTTATTTCCCAAAGTATTTCCCGATATTTATCGCGCGACCGTTGCCGCTGGAGAACAATCGGGGCATCTGGATAAAGTGCTGGAACGCCTCGCAGATTACACAGAAAATCGGCAAATCATGCAGCAAAAAGTGACTAATGCCATGATGTATCCATTGATTTTAACCGTTTTATCCATTGCTATATTGGCAGGTTTATTGGGTTATGTTGTTCCTAAAGTCGTGACTGTTTTTGACAATATGGATCAAGAACTACCCTTATTAACGCGGGTATTAATTGATTCCAGTGATTTTATTCGGGCGAATGGTCTGTTTCTGCTGCTCGGACTATTCGTCATTATTTTCTTTACCAAAAAACTATTAGCCATTCCAGAATGGCGTTATCGTTACCATCAAATACTGCTAAAAACACCTTTAATTGGTAAATTAAATCAAGGCTTTAATACCGCTCGATTTGCACGAACCTTAAGTATCTTATCCAATAGCGGTGTCTCAATTTTAGAAGCGATGAGCATCTCTGCACAAGTCATTGAAAACCGCCCCATGCGTAAAGCGGTTAAAGATGCCGTCGTTAAAGTGCGTGAAGGCTCCAGTATTCATAAATCCTTAGAACAATCAGGCTACTTTCCCCCTATGACCGTATATTTGATTGCCAGTGGTGAAGGCAGTGGAAAATTAGATGAAATGCTAGAACGTGCCGCGATACAACAAGAACGCGAAACTGATTCCATGTTAAGTACCGTATTAGGCTTATTTGAACCTCTCCTAATTCTTTTTATGGGCGGGATGGTACTGATTATTGTCCTTGCTATTTTATTACCCATTCTTGAAATGAATCAATTAGTCAAATAATGGGTTAAATAGGTAATATCACTAATGATTATCAACAATATAAAATTTGTATTTTTCCCATTATTGCTTACTTGGCTAGTGTTAAGTAGCCCTTTGCTATGGGCTAATGATGCCACGGCTGTTTTAGATACAGGCGGTATTGTGCTACAGCAAAGCGAGCATATTGTGATGGAAGAAGAAGAATTGTTTATTAGCCAAGAGATAATTCGAGTGAAATATGTCTTTTATAATAGCAGTGCTCAAGCGATTACTACCCGAGTAGCTTTTCCTTTACCTAGTTTTCAAGAAGAGCCTGATCAAGATATGCCATTACGTCCTGAAGCACATAAACCATTAAGTTTTAAATTGAAAATTGCAGATGAAATTCGTTCATTTGATACCGAAATTAAACGTCATGATGGCATGATTGATATGACCCATCACTGGATGCAGACTTTTCCTGCTAAGGAACGTTTAACGGTTGAGCATGAATATACACCCGCAGTAGGCAGTGAAGTATTTCTTTCTACCCACCCCGACGATAAAGCCCGTTATGCCAAAACATACTGCATTGAATCCAATTTACAAAAGTGGATAGATAGGAATCATGATATAAGCTCCGCTTCAAAACCCTCTTCAGAAGCAAAAATCATTACCCCAAAGTATGTTCATTATGTTCTAAAAACAGGCGCACATTGGAAAGATGCAATCAAGAAATTTCGTTTGATCATTAAAAAGCAATCACCTAACGAAAAAATTAGTCTCTGTGTGAATGGTATTAAAAAGCAGGATGCTTTAACTTTTATATTAGAAAAAAGTAATTTCATTCCAAAAAATGATTTGAAAATATTATTTTTAAAACCTAATGACAGTGAGTAAAATAATTTTAAATTAACGCTCATTTGAATATGACTTTGATAAAACCGTATTCAAATGGAGGAAGCTGATTATCTTTGTTAAAGTAAATTTATGGTGTAATCACATCAAGGTGCATTTTTGTTAAAATAGCCGTTCTATAATTTGTCATTTCAGTTAATGCCTGATTTTTCATCAGAGGTGCAACAGATCCTCCCTCATATTGATCGGCAATAAACTTTGTATTTAAGTCTCTAAATGTCAACCATGCTTTTTGTGCAGACTTTAAACTATCCTTTTCTTTGCCTTCTAAAGCTCCCATCAATTGTTGATAAGCTTTATTCAACATAAAATCTGCACTGGAATACGCTTGTGATGATGCTTGATTTAGGTCAGATTGGGATAAACCATCTGCATGACTAACATTATAAAAACTCAATAATGAAATAAAAACTATAAGTGCTTTGAAATTTTTCATATTTTACCCTAATTAATTATTTTACCAATTATTGTATATTCGATATTTCAGATTTGAGCAAAGAGATTTGTTGACCAGCAAGTTCTTTTTCACGATAGAGTAAATCAATATCTTGAGCACTTCCTTTTGCCGTAGAATTTTTAATGGCATTTATTTTTTGATCAAGATTATCAATTGTCTGTTGTTTTGTATTGATTTCCTGTTGTTTTGCGTAAATCTTTTGACCTTTTTGATAACCTTGCATAAAGTTATATTCTAGACCTGGGCGCTTACAAACATTTGATAAATAATCATCATTTTTACCTGTTTTTAAACCATTATCATAAGTGCAGAATACGGTTGCACCTTGGTTGTATCCCTGCATATAAAGCTGTGTATTGGGCTTTATATTGACCTTAGCACAAGATTTATTATAATCTGCTATTTGAGTATCGTTACCATTTAGTGCATCTTGGTAACCCACTGTTTTCCAATCTGCAACTTTACATTCTTTGGGTGACATCGCTGAACACGAGCTAATGAGTGCTGCTAATCCTAGTATTAATATATTTTTCATAAATTTTCTCTAAAGTAAAAAGTAAATAAGACTTATCTTTAATAATTTTCAATAATAATACATACTCCAAGTTGTTAAATATTAATCAATTAGATATTTTGATATTTGAAATACTTGACCGATGAATTATCTTTGATATTTTTATATCCTAAGTATTGATCTTTGTATTCATCTTTCAATTGATATTTAAAGTACTTCACTATCAATGTTTTTCCTGAGTTTTTTACCTTATGGTCAGAGGTAATAGGATGATTTAGTATCGGAATATTAAATGTATCATCAGAACTGCTAAGGTTAGAAGTGTTAAGACGTTTGATATTTTTCACAAAATCCCCCTAAAATTAATATTTATATAAATCTAGCACTGAATACGAATAATTTATTCTTCTGATGGTTCATCAAATAGAAGTTTTAAACCAATAGCAAGAAGCGTAATAGAAATAGGAATAATCAAATCTTCCCAAACAAGTGTTTTAGTCAACACAACTTCAAGAAATTTAACAAAAAGTATAATAACAATCACTTGTGCTAAGGTCTTTTTAAGTTGTTCAATATCTTTTACAATTAACCAACTCGGCAATTCCATATTGATTTTTTTAGAATGATCATGAATATAAAGCATATAAATTCCATAAGAAAATATAATTAATACTAATCCAAATAGGTAGTCATCGACTGATCCAACCATTGTTAATACTGCGGCTTCAGCTCTTGATATTTGTAAAAACTCTTCTGCAAGGGGTTCGTGAGAAAAGTAAATTGAAAAAGCTTCCAGTGTTTCCGATGAGCCTGAAAGAATCATCAGACCTGCCCCAAAAAATGTCCCCATAATAATAATAAAAATGATATAACGTAGTAAAAAGAAAATTTTAAACATGGTAATCCTTAAAAATATTAACGTTCTTTTAAAATGGTATTTTCTTCTGTATTTCCCCTTGCCCTTGGGGAAATTAAAGTGGTCGTAATAAAAGTTAGTATGAAGTGAAAAAAAATAGCCCTATTTCATCAACAATGAAACCTAATGAAATTAATCATATTTCAATACCAATTAATGAAACCTTAACCAATGTTAAAATAATTTTTTATATGAGTATAAATATATTTTATGTACACTTGTTAATATTAAGTTAACTTATTGACAGTCATTTATTAAGTTATCTCATTAATCACAAGGACTCTGTCAATCGTACGTAAAACCTGCTATTTTTAATTTTCGAATAATCAGGAGAGTCATACCTATGAGAAAAAATAGAAACCTTTTAATTATATTTGCAATAACTGCACTTATTCCATTTAGTGTAAATGCTAAAGATACTCATCATGTTAATATTAATGTGAATACTAAAGATACTCATCATGATTCTGTTGCAGATAATGTAATTGCTGAACAACGTGCATTATTAGAAAAAAACACTAAGGGTCTAGGATTTGGACCACAGTCCCCACGGGATATTGATACACATGCGGGTAATAATTCAAGATTATTTAATGCTGCACCTATTTCTACAGAAATGAACTTATGCAATATTCATTTACACAAAAATGCTGAACATAAAGGGGGAGAGTTTACCCAGTACGCAGGCAATGGTAATGGGCATGGTTTCCAAAGTGGCTTTAAATATGCGGCTAAACTCAGTAAGGCTGAACTTAAACCGACTGCACACGAAGCTTGCTCAAGTAAACATAGTAAACTTAGCTCTGGAGATACCATTGAAGTTCACTATGTTTACTCAACTGCAAAAATCAAGCCCGGACCAACTTTAGGTTCTTGTCTAAATGACTCAATTAAGAATCCTCAATTGCGCGTAGAAACGCAGGTATATGTGCTTGTCAACGATAAAAATGCTCTCGATTTTGGAAACTTAACGAAGCACTCTAAAGTCGATGGATTACACCAAGCAGTGAATATCCCATCGAATACGGGTACGCCTATTCAGTATGCTGGATCAACGACAGGTCCTAAGTACAATGAAAAAGGCTCTCCATTTCAAGTGACATGGAGTATTCGCCCTAAAGTAGCAAAAGTTAATATAGCTTCAGTCGATGATTGGTGTAAAGGTAACGTATTTGATGAAAATCATGCACACGGTGTACGAAACCTTGTTATGAATCCTGATTTGCTTTCGACAATCAGTCAATAGATGATTAACTAAAACTGTTGGGACTGACCAATACAATAGTCAGTCCCGATTGAACTTTAAATGACATCTAAGCTTACATAGACCCCATCATCATGAAATCCAATAACATCAGAAACATGCCAGCTATCACTAAGATTGGCGAAAAAACGGAGGTGTTTATTTACCCGCCAGCGACCTGCTGAATTGCTATAACCAAATTCATCAATCACTCTTCTTTCTAGATCGAATCCTCTACCATCATTAATCGCAACATACACACCTGAATGACCAAAACCAATAATATCTGCAAAGCTATTATCTTCAATAACAGATAAACCTCGTGGATGTTTATCCGTTCGCCATCCCCCTGCATTATAGCCAAAGTTATCAACGACCTTTTGAGCTGCTTGGAATGTTCCATCACCATTATTAAAAGCAACATAAACACCATCATTACCAAAACCGATAATATCTGCGCTACCATCTCCTGTTAAATCGGCTACATAACGTGGATGTCTATCCGTTCGCCACCCACGATTAACACCAAAGCTATCGCTAACTTTTTGTACAGGTTGAAAAGTTCCATCACCATTATTGAGTGCAACATATACACCTGAATGACCAAAACCGATAATATCCGCACTGCCATCTCCAGTTAAATCCATTACATAGCGAGGGTGTTTATCTACCCGCCAGCCTCCTGCATTATAGCCAAAATGATCAATGACTCTTCGTGGACGCTGAAATGTACCATTACCATCATTGATAGAAACATACACGCCTGCATTACCAAAACCGATAATATCTGCGCTGCCATCCCCTGTTAAATCCTTTACATAACGAGGATGTCTATCTACTCGCCAACCTCCTGCGTTATAGCCAAAGTTATCAATGACTCTTTGTGGACGCTGAAATGTACCATCGCCACGGTTTGGTGATATATATACGCCTGCATTACCAAAACCGATAATATCTGCACGCCCATTAGCATTTGAATCCGCTAAATAACGAGGATGTTTGTCTACTCGCCAACCTCCTGCGTTATAGCCAAAATTATCAATGACTCTTCGTGGACGCTGAAATGTACCATCGCCATCATTGATAGAAACATACACACCTGCATTACCAAAGCCGATAATATCCGCGCTGCCATCCCCTGTTAAATCCTTTACATAACGAGGGTGTCGATCAATTCGCCAACCTCCTGCGTTATAGCCAAAGTTATCAATGACTCTTTTCATTACTTAATCCTTTAAGTTTATTTATCCATTTATATTTGAGGTGAATATAAAAACACCCTGTTTTATATAACGATAATAAGGCAATAAAAGGCTCAAATAATGACGTATTTAATAGAATATAAAGAGATATAACTTAACAGTGACCATTACTACACTGTTGTTTCATCTCTTCACGTAACTTTTTCTTGTCTTTTTCACCCAAAACAGTTCCTTCTTTTGTTCCCACTGCCTTTCCATCAATTTCTCCCGATTTCCAACCCACTTTATAACCACTTTGATAACCCTTCTTATAACCTTTAATAAAATCAGGATGAATTGGAGAGAATGCTATTACGCCTACTCCATTTTTATCCATTTTTTGAAAAGATTCTACATAAGCCTCTTGATAAGATTTTTTATAGCTCCCAACATAACCATCTTTATAACCATCTTCTGTTCCAGATTTAACGCCTTCTGTATAACCTTTATCATATGATGCACTCATTTGAACAGGATCTGTAGATATAGGATTTGATTTGTCGGCAAAGCTAGGGGAAATGATCAGTGTACTGGTTGTTAATAACAATGTGATTGCCATTAATTTTGGAGTCAATAATTTGTTCTGTATAAACTCATGAAGTTCGTTTAAAAAAGGGGGTTTATACATAAAATAATCCACTAATCTCTCAAAAACACAAATCCTAGAATTGCTCGCTGCCATGACTCGGGGTATTAAAAAACCCAATCCATGTCAGTCGATGCCCTGACTGATGGCATTAAGTGACATCAGTCAGGGAGCTTTATGCCATCAGTCAGGGCACACAATAACAACTGTCTCTTATACACATCT
>WFRR01000154.1 GCA_015486375.1 Thiotrichaceae bacterium | reverse complement strand
TTTGCATTTTCATCAAAGGGAACACCGCGTGTCCATGTTTTAACAGGGAAATCCCCTTTGTTATAAAGCACCTCATAACTATTTTGCATAATTTATTTATCCTTAGCATTTAACTAAAACACCACTTCATGTAGCATCTGTAAGTAATAAAGCAATATCAATGCCAACTAGTCATCAAGTTAAATAAAAAACTATCAAAGTATATATAAGTGATTGTATAACAATAATTTTTACAAATTAATTATTTTATAACCCAATTAAATCATGATTAAAAAAAGAAAATATCCATTACCTAAAATTCTATAAAACTATTCATATAGATACACTATTATCTATATAGATAGTTTTAAAATAGCTGAGATCATTAAAAATGAAGAATGTTTTGATTGGAATTTTAGGCGTACGCTTAGATCATGGTGGCTTGGGTCAAAATCGTTGGAATCGCTGGCGACCAACCGTTTCTTTGTTTTTACATGATGATCTGCATATTGATGAGTTAATTCTTATCTACCATTGCGATGAACAACATTTACTGGATCTAACCATTAAGGATATACAAGAAATATCACCCAATACGCGCTGTATTAGTCATCAAGTTGATTATGCCGACCCTTGGGATTTTGAGCAGGTCTATTCTAGCTTATACAGTATGTCGCGCAGCTATCCACTGGATGCAGAAGAAAATAATTATTATATCCATATTACGACGGGTACACATGTTGCTCAGATTTGTTTGTATCTGCTCACCGAAGCGAACTATCTTCCTGGCAAACTATTACAAACTTCGCCAGTACAGCGGCAAAAAATAAATACCCCTGAAGGTCGTTATCAGATTATTGATTTAGATCTATCCCGTTATGATCAAATTGCCTCACGCTTTGAACATGAATCCCACCAAGGGATTAGTTATCTTAAAAATGGTATTGATACGCGTAATGCACAATTTAACCAACTCATTCGCCAACTAGAACAAGTCTCAATACGTTCCTCTGAACCCATCTTACTAACAGCGGTCAATTATACGGAGGGTTGATTGAAGTGAATTGTGCAACATTACGCGGTAATCATGCCATGTCAGCCTTATTTGGACACAGCAAAGGGGCGTTTACAGGCGCGGTCAATGCTCGACAAGGCTTATTGCGTGAAGCTGATCAGGGATTATTATTTTTAGATGAAATCGGTGAATTAGGCTTGGATGAACAAGCTATGTTATTAGGTGCAATTGAAGAAAAAACCTTTATGCCCTTTGGTTCAGATCAAGAAACGCAGAGTGATTTTCAATTAATCGCAGGTACAAATTGTGATTTATTTAAACAGGTAAAAAAAGGGCTATTTAGAGAAGATTTACTCGCCAGAATCAATTTATGGCATTATCGGCTACCTGCATTAAAAGATCGTATTGAAGACCTGATTCCCAATATTGAACATGAGTTAGAAAAATACACGCGTAAAGCAGGCTACAAAGTTGATTTTAATAAAGCAGCTAAACAGCAATATCTACAGTTTGCCTATTCTAAGCAAGCATTATGGCAAGCTAATTTTCGAGACCTAAATTCCAGTATTACCCGTATGGCAACGCTCGCTAATGGTGGGCGTATTACCGAAGCGGTAGTTCAAGTAGAAATGCAACGCTTGCAATCTGATTGGCAATATTATCAATCGGATTATGCAGATAATATGAAAAGTGAACCTTCAGAAAAAACTGGCTTAAAGCAACTATTAGGCAAACAAACCTTTGAACAATTAGATTTATTTGAGCAACTGCAATTACAGCAGGTAGTTGCTATTTGCCAGAAAAGTCATAGCCTTGCCGAAGCAGGCAGAAGATTATTTAATATTAGTCGTACGAGCAAACGAGCGCAAAATGATAGCCATCGCTTACGGCAGTATCTAAAAAAATATGGGATTCAATTTTCGGATATATTGAAATATTTTTCTTTATGAGCAGCAGGCTCGGGCTTCTCCAATACCTTCACTACGAAGTGAAGCTTCATCTACACCGCTTCCTGCACAACAATCTGCTAATTTCCCATTGATGACAACAGCAGGAACGGCTTTAATACCCAGTAGTTTAGCCCTTTTGGCTGTTTTATCATCATTCATATCCAGAATCGTTATTTCACAAGAAGAACAGGCTATATTGTTAACCAAATCAATTGTATCTTGGCAAGTCGGGCAGCCAGCACTGAAAATTTCAATTTGTCTTTTTGATGTCATAGTAATCACCTTTTTTGTATTGTTCATACGCACTAATAACACTTGGCCTAATTCTTTGGAGTTGTGCATGCTGAACAGTTTGTGTC
>WFRR01000153.1 GCA_015486375.1 Thiotrichaceae bacterium | reverse complement strand
TTTAAAGCAGGGTGCAAAAACATATCTTCTTCTGCTTGGCACATGGCTTTTTGAAAAGAGGAGTAAGCCAATAACCGCGCTTTAAAATGGCTAGCATGGGCTTTTCTAATCGCTAACCATTCAGCATGAACCCCATCTCCTGCCCGATATAACTGACAACCCGCGACCCGTTCATGTGACTGAATTAAATCAAAATGATGCTGGGATAAAGTTGCCTGTATATCTGATACAAACAGCCGAACACAGCGCGCACGTAAAAGACAAACCCGTTTTTTCAGTTGTAATAATTGATGCTGGGATTCCTGATTCTCATCACTTTGCCATGATTGGCTGATTAAACTAATCTTGGCAGGATAGTGCTGTTGCAAGGCGGCAATAATGCGTTGAATAATCTTTTCTGCACCGCCATCAGGACGATAACTGCGCCGAACAATAGCAATATGTTGTTTTTTATTGGTATTCAAAATTTACTTGATAGCTTTCATGATTTTATTTTGCATTTCGACTTCAAGCGGATCAAGGTTATTATCACTATTGGCGATATACTCAATTAAGGTTTCAACCATTGGTGGATATTCTGGATAAGGTTTAATTTTACCAATTTCTCCTAACATTTTAGCTTCTGCTAATATCCATTTTGTAGGAGAACTCACACTCTCTGCCAATTTCTCTATATGATATTCATACAGTTCTAAAGCATCGTTGGTCATATCTAATTCAGTAATTTCATCAATTTCTTTAATTAAATCAATCGATGCAATCACCTCTTCAGTTTCTGCTTTTTTATCTGCCATTGTCATTAATGCTAAAGACCCTACCAGTGCATTAACAAATTTTTTCTCTTTTGAAAAAGTTTCAGGCGTGTATTGTTTAAACTTTCTGCCGACTCCACGAAAAAACTCATTACTTTTCGCTTTTATTTCATCAAAATCTAACATATTAAAGACCTTATTTATCACAAGCCCAATCACCTAAAAAATAGGGAGCTTGTGAAATGTATTACAAATATTGTGTGGTTGTTTTTAGTAAATCTTTCAATGCTCTATCTTGGGTAGGTTCACCAATCGCTGAGAATTTCCATTCTCCTCTGCGGCGGTATAATTTACCTAAAATCATCGAGGTATAACCTGAGAATTTTGCATCACTGGCAATATTATAAGTCGCCATGACCTCATTAACACTACTGGGAGTTCCTTCATAAAGACGGATAGCAGCAAATGGAATGGCAGCAAAATCTTGATTCTTATAAGAATTTAACATAAATGCAATATGTTCAATATTTTGATCCAAATGTGGAAGACCTAATTGAATAACTTCATTATCCAAGCCATCATCGCCATCGACATCACCCGTTAAATCATCACCTGAATGTTTAATACCTGCAACTTGCAATTTTTCATAATAAACAACATCTAATAGGTTTTTATTGGCATCATAAAGACCCACCGATAAATCTAAATCCACGGTTTCCTTTTTAACACCACCAAAGAAACCTTTCGTTTCAATAACACCCCAATTAGCACCGACGCACAGAGTACTTAATTGATTACCATCTTGTTTTACAAGGGAGATTTTTTGTCCCTTTACTAAACTGATTGCCATGAAACTCTATCCTGTGTACTTATCAACAAAACCTTGTAGACCTGCATTAAAGCCTGTGCCGACAGCCTGAAATCGCCAACTACCATTCTTTCGATATAATTTTCCAAATTCTAACGCTGTTTCAATGGAGTAGTCTTCATCAAGTTCATACATTAGCAATTCTTTATTATTACTATTATCAACAATGCGAATAAATGAATTTGAAATTTGCCCAAAATTTTGTTTACGCGCATCGGCATCATGGATAGTGACCACAAAGATAATTTCTTGAACGTTTTCACTGACCTTTGATAGTGAAACCTTCACTTTTTCATCATCACCGTCGCCTTCACCCGTCAGGTTATCACCCAAATGCTCAACACTACCGTCCGCAGAATGTAGATTATTATAAAATATAAAATCTTGATCGCTGTTTGTCTTGCCACTGGCATTCACTAAAAATACAGAAGCATCTAAATCAAAACCTGCGCCTGTATCACTCGCATTGGTATCCCAACCGAGTCCAATGGTCATATTGTCTAAACTGGGGGCTTCTTTACTTAAATTAATTCTTGCGCCTTTACTTAAACTAATACCCATAATTAAATCCTTATATTGTTGATAGTATTAATTAAGTCCATCAATGACTTAATCAATTAAAATTATATCCTAATCAGATTTTAATGCATAAAGTATTTCAGATAGATTGGCTAATTTTTGACTATAATAGGTTCGTTAATATACTGTTATTAAAGCTTTTTTAGAAAGTTCTAATATTATTACTCACCCTGCGCCATTTCATCTCTTTTGATCATAATGGGATCGCTATTAATTTCATTGACTCTGGCTTCAATGGCGCGAATTGGGTCAGCCAGTTGCATTTGCTCAGCAATCTTAATAAAGTTATCGATCACTGACTCATCTAAACCCTGCTTTTTCATTTCAGCATAGACTTGATCGCAAATTTGATTTTTTTTATCTCTAAGCTGCTGACGTTCACCATAAAATACTTGATAGTGTGCTTCTATTTGTTTCGCTTCTTCTTGTTCAATCGCATATAAATCCAGTGTGCCTTGTTTAAATTTAGCCACTAAACTGGCAAAATAAGCCATTGGGTTTTTAATGGGATCGGCCGTATTGCCAAGGCGTTTATTTAACAGTTTAAGCATCAACTGCCCTTTATCACCCGTTTGCGGCAATAAGGTTTGGTACATTTCTAAACATTCTGCTTCACTCAATTGCATTGGAAAAGCATAGT
>WFRR01000152.1 GCA_015486375.1 Thiotrichaceae bacterium | reverse complement strand
AAGTCAGTACTAAGTTTACCGATGCCTTAACAGAAGAATTTTATTACAATGATTTTGGTATTGATAAATTAGTCGGCGGTGCAACAAGTGAGACGGCAGATACTCTCGTCCCGATGGCGAATGTTCAACTTGATAGTAATGGTATTCCCACTAATGTTTATCCTTTAACCATCGCAGCGGCAGCAACACCTGTTAATTTAGATTTAAGCAATTTAACTGTAGATGATGATACCTCCAGTGAATATTTAATAGAGGGAACAATAACTGTAGAAGCTGACTTCGTTCCTGGTGAGATTTTTGATGCTTCAGGGGTCAATATTGGTTTCCAAATGTTAAGTATCACTGCAATTGATATGGCAACAGGTACTCATTATCGTAATGATTTAACGGGTACAGCTTTGGAAAATAACAGTTACGCCTTTAAATTAAGCTTGCCAAAATTAACGCTTTCAGGTGATACCAAGAATTATATTATTCGTATCGAAAAATTCTCAGATAAAAATAATACGCCCGAATTTTTAGAAGTCTATTTAAACGATGGTGGTGATTATACCTTTAGCGGGGATCAGGCTGATTCACTAAAAAGTGCTGTAGGAATTGACTGGAAAGAAACATCATCGGGCAGTGGTTTATGGTTGCCTGACAGCAGTAAAACAGGATATTTCACTGTAACAGCAGGTGATCCTGATATTCAAAATTACTCAATTGATTTGACTACTTTTGGTAGCAATTTCTATAAATTTACAGGTACTGTTGTACTTCCTACCGACTTTGATTTAAATGATTCAAGCAACCATATGAATATAGAAATTATGGATGCAGCCACAGGCTATTATTTAGGTAGTTCTCCTGTTACTTGTGATACCAGCAGTATTTGTACTTACACAATTATTTTAGGAGATAGCTTAAGTTCTAATGGTTATCTGTTAAGAATAAATCAAGAACATCGAGATGATACCAATTGGGAAAATAGTTGGTATAAAGGCTTTTACCTAGACTTTGGAATAGATAATGCTCTGGGTGGTTCTGCGGATGCAGCAGATAATATTAAAGACGAAAATGATGTTGCATCGAGAGAAGTCTCTAATAATGGCATATTTTATTTTATTCCCGATGTTAATAAATTAGTGATTGACACGAGTACGGCTGTTTCTGCTATGCCAGCAGTTAATATCGACTTTTCTGCTTATATCGTTCCTACTATGTCTAAATTAACGGGCAATATTTTTGGTATTCCAAGCACTGCCCAGTGGGCAGAGGTTCACCTTCAAGATGTTAAAAATGCTACGGGTAGAAATGTAGATATCAATAGTGATGGAAGCTTTGTCATTGAAGATGTTAAAGAAGGTAAGTACTTGTTAGAAATCAATTATGATATTGATGATAATGGCACGTTCAAGAATTACCATTATATTCTCGCTGATGACGATGGTGATTTTTCTGTAGGAACCCGTATTCTTGATGGCGAAGAGGTGAAATTAATACCTTATGATAGCAATGATCAAGTGCTTGATAGTTTTGCCAGTGACTTTAACTGGGATAGTGTTGCTTATTGGGCGCCTGAAGAAACGAGTATTCAAAAAGTGCTATTAAATGTTGGCACTACGGACATTAGCCTTGCAAATGTCACTATTGTTCCTCCTGCCTTATATGATTTAACGGTTAATTTAACGGGGGTTGACAGTGGAAAAAATATTTACGTTAACCTTTTTGTACCTAATAAACCCATAGGCAGATGGGAATCCATTACAGCAGATAGTTCAGGTGCTAGTAGTGTGACTTTAAAAGGATTGAAAGCGCAAAGTGATTATCAACTGCAATTCTGGATCGATGGTTTAGGTGAATTTTGGTACAACGGAACAGACTTGACTTCTGATGTGAGTTGGGTCGGTAAACAAGATGGCAGTATTTGTGAAGATTGGAAAAATGCTATTAGTAGCTGTGATTTCAATAAAGAAGTTATTTGGGGTCCTAGTATTGCAGGATTCGCTATTGATGCTACCCATACATTAAATCTCAGTATTCCTAATGATAGAAGGAAAGTAACAGCAACATTATCACTGGGAGCAAGTAACGCTAATCAATCTGTTGATGTTAATCTCTGGCAAAGTAGTGGTTCTAACTATGCGTGGGAACAATTTACAACAGATTCTAGTGGTGATGTCGCTGTAGAATTATCTGTTTTAGCAGGGACAGGATATAGAATGGAAACTTATATTCCTAATACAGGTGAAGGTTTTGTGGTGGATTTAGGCAGTGATAATGCTGCCGGAAATGGTAATGATACTTTAATTACTCAGCAAAATTCATGGAATAATTCACACCCGTGGGGGCCTAAAACATCTACCTTAATTGATTTAAGTAATGATGTTACCTTGGGGATTTTAAGTCCTCCTAGCTTGAATACCTTAACGTTTACTATTCAAAATCTTGATGCTGATGAACAAATTTTTATTGGCCTTGAAGGCTTAGATAGTAATAATGACAGCAACTATGAGTGGTATGGACGAGATAATGTTGATTGGTCTGCGCAACCTATAAGCTATGCAACGCAAATTAGTATCAAAGTACCCAGCAATGCTAATGGCTACCGAGTGATGATTTTCCCTCAAAATCATCAGGGAGGTGCAATCAATGATAGTGATAATATTGCAAATGAGGTCATTGCAGCGAATGCAACCATGAGTAGCTTTAGTTGGGATTGGGATAAAGCAGATAAAATTACGGTTAGCGGAGATCAGGCTTACATTATTGAACTGCCTGCAACAGCTGATTTGAAGTCTATTACTGGAACAGTCAGTGGTATTACAGGAGGTGATATGACAGGCTGGATTGAGGCTTGGTCACCTACAGTAGGAAGGAATGGTACTGAAGTTAGCTCAGATGGCAGCTTCACTATTCAAGGTTTGAATGCGGCGAGTGATTACACCATTGAATACTGGTCTGATTTACAGCCTAATGAAATCATTAAACAAACAATCGATGTTAGTGATAATGTGACTAATATAAGCCTCTCAAAATCAGCCACTATCCATACCTTTAGCGGTACTGCAACGAATGTTTCCGCAGGATCAAGTATTATTTCTGTATTACTCCTAGATGTTAATCATACAAGTGGCAGTAGTAATACCACAATTGATACAGGTGATACATGGGAAGCTATTTCTACGATGGATGCAGGCACTCTAGCTAATGGAGGAACTTATGATTATAGCGTTAATGCTCCACCACCATTAGCCGGGCATAGTTACGCGATTGCAGTGGGTTCTAAAACTGTTAGTGCAACGACAGGGGAAACATCATTTACATTATTTGAAGCGTCTATAGATTCTAATGATAGCAATACCGTAGCAGATACTGCTGCTGTGGTGATTGATGGAATTGATAATAGTACCAATACAGTATCCATTTCTGTAAAAGAAACGATTGCTAATTAATTTCGGTATCGGACTTATTTTTCTGAATAAATTAAGGAAAACAATGAGACTTAATATTTTTATTATTGCGGGACTTCTATTATTACAAAGTCCCGCTTTATTCGCTGCTTTTAATGCCCTTACTATTTCATCAGGTACACATGATACCAGTACAGCATCAAATACAAGTAGTATTACCCTTTCATGGTCTGCTCCGTCCACAACAGGAACAACATCGCTTAATGGTTATTATTACAAATTGGATAAACTAGCCACAACATTGATGACTAATAGTGATACTAACTTATCCAGTAGCGCTACATCAAAAACAGTCACTGCAAGTAGTGGTGATGGCGACTATTATTTCCACCTTGCGGCATTTGCTACTGATGGAGATATTAGTGCTACAGCACATTTTGGCCCCATAAAAATAGATACCACTGCGCCAACGCTCCCTTCGCTAACACCTGATGGGGGAACATTTACGTCAACACAAAGTGTCACGATGAGTAGTAGTGATGCCAATAATGCAAACGTTTATTATACGACGGATAACACTAACCCTAGTTCGAGTAGTAGCTTATATAGTTCAGCTGTCAGCATTACTTCAACCAAGACGATCAGAGCTATTGCGATTGATACCGCAGGAAATTCTAGCTCCATTAAATCTGCAACCTTTACCATTAACTCCACCTCAAATGTTGCTCAATTTGGTGATGAAGTGAGCAATGGTAATACGATTGCCAGTAGCGGTAATTCTGCCAATATTATTGCTTCGATTAGTGTCACAGGTTCTTCTGTCACAAAATATAAACATAAAGTAGATTCAGGTAGCTTCAGCGCTGAAACAGATAAAAGTATTGCCATTGATATTTCTACTTTGAGTGATGGTTCACATACCATCAGTATCGTGGGTTTTGATGGAAGTACATGGCAAGCAGACAGCGCTGCAACAACCTTAACCTTTACCATTGATAATACAGCGCCTAATGACCCCAGCTTTTCTATTGCATCAGGAGCAACTATTACCTCAAATTCGACGATTACGATCACTGCAACAGGGGCAAGTAACATTTATTATACTACTGATGGTTCTGAACCAAGCACCAGCAGTACAAATAGTACGACAAAAACATTAAGCAGTAGCGATAATGGACCGGTAACGCTTAAAGCCATTGCCTATGATAGTATTGGTAATAAAAGTAATGTAGTAACAGCCAGTTACACTGTTGATATTAGTAGTACAACAACTAATACAGGGACGGGAACAACTACAACAACCACTACAACTACAACCACTACAGATACAGACAATACAACAACTACAGGGACGGGAACAACCACTACAGATACAGATAATACAACAACAACGGATATAGATACTACTACTGATCAAATCAATACAGGTTTAACAATCACAGGAACACCAACGATAGTTAATGCGGCTGATGGCAGTAAAATAACAACGATCTCTTTTACCAGTAATGAAGGTAACAGTATTGAAGTTGAGGTAGTTACTAAGGTAGATAATGCATCCACAATAACAAATAGTGATGGTAGCCGAACCACAACAAGTTCCGTTACTAAGAGCAGTGGCGAAAGTATTCAAACTGAAGTAAAAGTGAATAATAACGGTACCGTAGAAAACAAAATTAGTATTGGTAGTAAAACATCGAGTGTAAGTATCGAAATTGTAGGAACAGATACTGTGATTAATGCAGATTCATCAATCACTATGACTGTACCCTCTGTCACGACAGATGATGGTAAGCAGGTTGATATAGAAATCATTACCGATCAAACAGGTGAAATAAAACCCACTTTAAAAGTCAATAACACCATTATGGTACTGCCTGCATTTGAAACAGGTTCTCAAGTAAAAGTTAAAAATGAGAATGGTAAAGTAACTGTTGAAGTTCAAGCTGTACTAAGCAAAGAAATTACCTTTAGATAATGAGAAAATCAATGAAATCAATATTATTATCCATTGTATTGACACTAATTGTTAGTGTGAGTCCCGCTGGTGCAAAAGATGTTTCTCAAGAACAAATGATTGCCGCTTTATATATTGCTTATTATGAGCGGGGTGCAAGCAAGGCAGAACTTGATACATGGCTAGCCAGTAATAGTGGTGATACAGATACACTTAAAACACTGTCTACCTTGCTATTAAATCAATCAAATAATATATTTGAAAATTTAGGTAATCAGGGCTTTATTGAAACAATTTATACCAATGCACTAAATAAAGAAGGTGATGCTGAAACGCTATTAAGTTGGGTGACGCAACTCAATTTAGGTTTAAGTCGTTCTGATATGGTGATTGCTTACTTAGAAAAATTTTTAGGATCAGACTTCACTGCAACGAATTTTCCCAGTTTAAGCAGTGCAGAACTATTAGTTAAACAGCGTTATCAAACGCTATTAACTAATAGAGTAGATGTTGCCCTCTATTTTTCCAAAAATTTAGGCACAGTAAGCAATATAACAAATACTACAACACCAGCAGATGATCCTGCTTATTTGGCTGCAATAAAGATTATTCAAGGAGTGAATGAGGATGCTGACACGGTTACAACGGCTAAAAACTATATCAATACTGTCTTAACAAGTAGTGATGCCATTGCAAAAATAAACAGGGATTTTAAATGGCTAGATGATATTGTTATGTCAACAGTGGATTCTGTCAGTTGCTCTAATAAAACATTTTTTACCGTCACTCCTAGCGGTAATCCCACCGTAAAATTTTCAACAGATGCTTCTACAGGTAGTACAACTGTTACTTTATCTGATGCTTCCACAGGTTCTATTCGTATTCTGAATTGTTCTAAATTTGAGGATGCCCTAGTTGAAGTTACCCACAAAGAAAGTCGTTTTAAAAGTACAAATTACTTTTTAGTAGAATTAGATGCAGTAATGAAAGTAGATGGTTCTGTCAGTTATAGAACACAAGATGGGACAGCCATTGCAGGACAAGATTATACTGCGACTTCGGGAACAGCAACGATTTTAGCGGGTGATAAAAAATTCCTAGTAGCGATTGAAATTTTAAATGATTCTATCGCTGAATTTGATGAAACCTTTCAATTGATTCTTAGTAATCCAACAGGTGGAAGTTTCCCAACAGGAATTACTGAAATTGTAGCGACTCATACGATTTTAGATGATGATATTGAAACAAACCCTAAAGAAGGGAATATAAATAATACCAATTACTTCTTATTGGAATTAAGTGAACCCATGACAGTTGATGGTTCAGTTAATTATGCGACCCAAGATGGAACAGCCATTGCAGGGCAGGATTATACCGCTACATCAGGAACAATGACGATTTCTGCGGGTGATAGAAGTGTACTGATTCCAGTAGAAATTATTGGAGATACTATCGCTGAATCTGATGAAACGTTTAAATTGATTATTAATAATCCCATTGGTGGTGTGTTCCCTACAGGTGTTTCTGAAATCACTGCTACACATACCATTGTTAATGATGATTAAGAGCCAAGACAAAAGGAGCAGTGCAACAAATTAGATTTTAGTGCTTTGCAAACCTTATTAATCAAAAACTTTTAGCCAATTAGTGACAGAGAAAATTTTAGTCAGTACAATAGCGGCACGTTTTAAAGATTACACATTAACGCATATTTTGGTAGGAAATTATGTATAAGCAGTCCCTTAAAGTTATATTTTTACTTTATTTTATACTCTTTTTTCTGCCTGTCTTTCTTCCCATTAGCTTAGCAATAGCAAGTGTACAATATCCTTTTCCACAACATGCCACTTATGCAAGCAACACCATTCGCCCCACACATTTCACCCAAAGCCAACAAGATAAACACGTTAGCGATTTTTATGATTATTGGAAACAAAATTATCTTGTCACCGCAGGCACAAATAGCGCAGGTAAAAACCTATACCGTATTGCCTTTGGTAAACCGACAGACACAGACAATGCCAAAATTACAGTATCAGAGGGACAAGGCTACGGTATGGAAGTAGTGGCTTTAATGGCAGGTTATGATGCCAATGTACAAAGCTACTT
>WFRR01000151.1 GCA_015486375.1 Thiotrichaceae bacterium | reverse complement strand
TTATAAGAATCTTGGGCGCTGTCAAAGCTTTCACTATAAAGGTCTTCCAGACGGACTAATTCTGCATAATTATCAGGATCATCGGGCTGAAAATCATAGCTTTCAACCGCTTCACCATAGGCGACATACTGCCCATAATCACTATTATGAATATTAATTAATTCTTGTAAATCACGCTGAATGACTTGGGGTCGAACAAAATTCTGCAAGGCACTAAAGTCGAGTTCATTTTTCTGTTCTTTCTGCACTAAACAGGCTAAGTAAGCAATGGGGTTATTCAATACAGGTTGGGGTTGATTCAGGCGTATAGCGAGTAAATCGAGAATATCTTGGGCTTTTTTAGGGGTTTTCATGACCACCTTTTTAGCACTAATACAGTCTTTTTCAGACAATTGTATCGGATAATCTATTTCCTCTAAACTTTGAGCGGTTGCGCTCTCTTGTGACCAATAATATTCATTGATGGTATTAGCGCTTTGATTTTGTACATGGGTTTCAATCTGCTTTTTATGTAAACGACTATTCTCTAATTCTATCTGTTTAGAGTGTTGTTTTATCTCTGTGATTTCTTGTTTAGATTGCTGTTTTAAATCGGTGATTTCTTGCTCAGAGTGTTGTTTTAAATCGGTAATTTCTTGTTTAGATTGCTGTTTTAAATCGGTGATTTCTTGTTCAGAGTGTTGTTTTAGTGCTTCAATTTCCTCTTGATAGGCTCTAATCTCGTATTCATATTGTTCTAATTGAATATCTTTCATCACTGCATCAGGATCGAGTTGAGTCGATTCTGGCTTCTGGTTGACTGGAATAGAATCGGCTGCTTGATCCATTGGCAAATTTTCTACTGTATGGCTTTCAGCTTGGTTTTTAATTTGAGGTTCTATATGGCTTTCAGCTTGGTTTTTAATTTGGGATTCTATATGGCTTTCAGCTTGAGGCTCTAGGCTGTTATTTTGTTTAAGCAACTGTTTTATTTGTATAAATTGTTCATCAACAATTTCAGAAACCATTTTAATAACCGAGTCTTTATCTAAATATTGATCGGTTTCTGCTGCTGAAGCCTTCACAGTTTCTGGATTGATTGCCTCTCTTTGTATTGCGTGATGGTCTGAATATTTTTGTATGGTTGTTTGTTCAACGTATCCGTTTTCTTCTTGATTTAAATCAGGAGCAAATAGGCTGTCCTCTTTGGGATCATCATCGAAACAGAGACCTTGATCAATCGGTGTTTTGGTATAGTAATCAGGCAGTAATATGGTGGGATCATTATTAGGATTTTGCTTATTACGATTACGTTCACCCCATGAAGCGAAGTCGTAGTTAATGGATAAATAATTGTTATATTTGCCACCTTTACGCCATTTAATAATATTACGTTTGGACAAATAATGTAGCGTATTGCCAATATGATCGTGGCGAATTTTAGTGAGTTGTTCTAAGCGGGTGGTGGTGGCGTGATCTTCAAGTTTACTGAAGCCGATGGTTTGTCTCAAAATAGTATTGAAAATGCGTAAGCAACGGGCAGACAGTTGACAGGTAGAAATATGATCTAAGCAGCGATCGTAGATGATTTTGGAGTGTTCGTAGTCGAAGAGGAAGCGATTGTCTTTGATAAAGCCCAATTTGACACCGAGGGCAAGGGGAATTTCGCCTGTGTTTTTAGCGGACGTACAGGCAGGTGCGTATGATGTCGCAGACATAAATCAATCCTATTTCGATTGGTGAAATGAAGCTCTCCGTTGTTGTGATTAACAACACCACAGGGCAAACTAAGTTGTAGTCAAACACTGACTTTCTGTCAGCGCGTAATACTGTTACAGATTCCCCCCAATAAAGCAATAAAAATCTTAAATTAATTTCATAAAATCTTAAACCCTTGTTTTATCTTTGTTTGTTGTTGTTGTCTTGTTTTTTTTGTAAAATTGTTTAATTGTTATTGTGTGCCATCAGTCAGGGCAGAAAGCTCCCCAAGTGAGGGCAGTCAATGCCCCGAGTGAGGGCAGTCAATGCCCCAAGTCAGGGCAGTCGATGCCATTAGTCAGGGCAGAAAGCCCCCAAGTGAGGGCAGTCTGAGTATCCATTTTTATTGCTAATTAGACAGATTGTAATATTTATCACATCGCCCATGCAGTGGCCTATGCAGACGCGAATAACTTTTCAACCGCGTTTAGACAATTTTTTGGTATTTCTCCCAAAGAATTCAGGAAATCAAAGGAAATGAATAGGAATGCAAAGCTTTTTACGGGTTAATTTTAGTACAATTATTCGCGATGGACTTTAAGGACGGGATAAGGATTATCTGTAAAGCATATGTAGTTTGGGTATTCATTCAATATCATTACCATTTAAGCGTGGAGATAAAATTTTGGAAAACGTTAGATTAAACTTTGTAAATAAGTCACAAGATATCAACAATAGCAGTATTGTAATTTTTCAACAAAATGTTGCCGAGAGTTTTGGGGAAATAGCTGTTGCGTGGAAAGTCATTAAAAATTAAAGTAATTTTAGTAAGGACTTAAAATAGGATACATCATGTCAAAATTAATCACATATTATAATAATGGTGATATACCGCTTAAAACGGCGGTAGAACTTCCATACACCACGATTATTTTAGCTTTTCTTTTTACCACTCCACAAAAACCACTTAGTCTAGAACTAGGCGGAGCCATTGCAGGTACACTAACTACACTGTCAGATGAAACTAAAGACGCAATAAAATTACTCCACATCAAGGGAAAGAAAGTATTGATTTCTTTTGGGGGAAGTACGATGAATTATGTCACCTATTGTCAGATTGTTGGAAAGGAAACTGAATTAGCCCAGTCCATTTCACAATTTGTTATTGATAATGATCTTGATGGTATCGATATTGACTTTGAGGATACTGCCGCTTTTCAAGGAAAAGGGGGATACAATGGCATAGAATTTTTAGTTAATTTAACTAATGCCTTACGCAAGTTTTTGCCTAGTCCAAAATATATTCTTACTCATGCTCCCCAGCCACCCTATTTAGAAACCGATAGTGGAATAGATGGCTATATCGCGGTTATGCAAAAAGTCGGGGAGAAAATCGATTGGTTAAATGTTCAATTTTACAATAACCCCCCGTGGAGTTCAAACCCAGCAGAGATTGTTAAATCCTATCAACAGTTTTCTCAACTGCAAGGCTTAAGTGCTGATAAATTAATGGTGGGTTTACCTGTGACTAAACAGGATGCGGGTTCTGGATATCTTCCAATTAATACTATTATTTCTGAAATTATTAAACCGATTCAAAATAAAGGTGTTTTAGGTGGCATGATGAATTGGCAATTTTCTAGTGATAAACAGGGGGCTTGGGCGAAGGATATTGGAAAATCTATTTAAGAAATATAGTTATTTATAACTACATAAATCAAGTTAACAATTATCAAAAACAAAATAATGGAATTAAATATGTACTGTACAGAAACAAAAGTTAATTCAAAATTATATGCCTATAAAAAATCAACTGATCAAGCTGAGAACAATAGTGATATGAAAGAATTATATTCTATCGCAGCGAAAGATAAAGGAGCTAAATTGGTTGTATTTGGTGGTTTGCATGGTTATGACCCTAGTGGAGAGCCAACAGGACAGACACTGTCAGAAAAAAAAGATATTTGTAATTTTTCTATGGAAGATAGAGATGCTAAAAGTGTAGGGAAAGGCATTAATTTTATTTACTGTAATATTGCAAAATACACAACAGACGGATCTGATGTAACTAAAGAGAAACAGAAAGAAATTGCAACTTTAATTAAAGGTTATCTCAATGGTGGGTATTACGTCCTCTTGTCTTGGTGTTTCTCATACACTTGGGCAAAAACCATGAAATTATAGAAGATTGGAGAATATTTTATGCGTTATTTTTTTAGTAAATGGATAGTGATTCTATTGCTTAGTACGTTCGTTCATACTGCTCAAGCAGGAGAATGTCAAAGCTATTTTGCAGGAAATCTAAATCTGCTAAATTTCGGAGATGAGATGAGCTGTGGTTGTGATTTTGCGAGCGATGGGGTTACTCTATCTGATTCAGCAATCTCTCGAACTTCAGATGGAAGTACTCAGACCACAGGCAATGTTTCTCCTCAGGATAACAATGACACTGTTGGTACACATACTTTTACCAATACGACTTCCTCTGCCAGCCCACAACAACAGTATTCATGTGATTGGGATGGTTCTGTATACACTAATGCACGAGCTAGTGCTGGTGCTGATCCTGAACCCACTAATTCCGCCACCAATGCTGCCACAACAGGCTCACCTACCACATCGACCCTAACTGTGACATGGACTGATTCTGTTGCAGGTTCACAAGCTGCGACTAATTACCTTGTATTGTGTAGTACAGCAGCCATTACTAACCCTGTCGATGGAACAGCACAAACCGATAATGACTGTAGCGATGGCACAGGCGCGTTGAATGTATCACCAAGTACACAAACATCATCATGGACAGGTTTATCCGCAGGTACAGCCTATTTCTTTAAAATCTACCCTTACACCAATACAGACAGCGATATTGATTACAAATTAAGTTCACCTGCTTCTGTAGGCGCAACAACCCAAAAAGTTGGTTTAGATGCCCTTGCCGCGCCAACCGTAGGGGGTAGCGCGATGTTCACACTATCCGATATTTGCAATCGCTTAAATATTGGCACAGCAGGTAGCAAACGCAGTGGCGCATTTACTGAACCTACAGCCGCCCCTGCCCCCACAGACTGTAGCCTCAATACCATTATGGCAAAACTGCCTGTGCTAGATGATAGCAACGGCGCATTAAGCAGCGATGTTGCAGCTGGAAAAACCTTTTGGAGCTTAAAAAGTGGTGTGTGGGGTTTGCAAACGGGAACCAAACCATAGAGAAATTTATACTTTTATTTCAAGTAATACTAAACCGTATTGTTATGGGTAATTTATTGCGGCTAGTTTAAGGCGTAGCAAGATTACTTTATGTAAATTCTAAAGAGGAAAATCAAATGAGTAATGTAAAGTGTGAAGATGGATTTGATCTTGTACTAGGAAAGAAGAAGCTTGTGGAAAAGGACGGGGCTATGCTGCTGCATACCAAATTGGTATAACAGGACAGGCATCATGGTTATATGAGATGACACATAATGATCCCTATTATTCAGGTGAATTAGGTAATTCAAACAATACCATTAATATTAGTTCTGATGAATATGACAAGTATTCCGCATCATTTTCTAATAGCTAATAATTTGTTGGCTGGGTTGAGGCATTAAACCCAGCATAAATATTACGCACCAATAACGAAGTATCAATAAGTTATAAAGATTTATTAGTTTATAACTTATTGATTTTGGGTTCTACAGTAAGGTAAAAACCGATGAAAAAGCATCTATTAATATATACAGTAACAGCATTGCTACTGTTCGATACCAGTGTATTAATCGCAGATAATACCGACCCAGTCATATTAGAAGAAATGCACGGCAAAGTGCCTTTTTTGACCTTAGCATCAGAAGAAATGAAACAAGCACGTTCGCCGATTCATCCTTTTCTTAACTCGTCTTTACCCAAACCAAATCATTACGATGGGGGATTGTTTAACCTTAATCATGATTACCCAAAAGTGCTGCCTCCTGAGCCAGCGTTTCCATGGAAAAAAGTCACTAATCATGGTCTGATTACACAGGAAAACGCTAAACAATATGTTGAAGCATTAAAACAATACGTTTCTAAGGATATAAGCCCCTTAATTTTTGATAAAGCAAAAGTCAATAATAAAAACTGGTATCAATCGATCTGGTTAGGTACAGAACGTGAACCCATTCATGGTATGTATGTGGGTTCAGGCTTTCCAGCTAATACCTTAACTAATCAAAAACTCGACCTGACAACTTATGTATTCACCTTATATGACAAAAGAGCAGCGAAAACATTGGGAAATATTTGGGGGCAAGACAAGCATCAGGCAATGAACCCTGTTTTAACCAAAGATTCAACCCAATATGCCGAAGGCAGTGTCATCGTCAAATTTGCTTTTGTCACCAGTTGTGGCTCGGATTGGCAGGCTATGACCGATACAGCAGTATGGCAGATATTCGCGCCCTTAAATGTCAGTAATGGATCGGGGCATTCTCAAGCGTCAAAATGTTCACAAAATGGCGCTAACGGCAATAGCACAACGCCCGTATTGACCAATATTTACATGATGCAATTTGATATTATCGTTAAAGATAGCATTGCTGCTCCAGAGACAGGCTGGGTCTTTTCAACACTGGTTTATGACCGCACTGCCTCTGGAAAAGATGCTTGGGAGAAGATGGTTCCATTAGGCGCAACATGGGGCAATAATCCTGATGTGATAAACACCTTAGCTACCGCATTAACCCCCCCTGTCAGCGTTAATCAAAAACTCACCGAAAATTGGATTAACCTAGATGCGCCTGCGTATGCTAAATCAACCTTAGGCTGGGACGGTCGCTTATCAGGACCTAATGATGGTGCAGTGGTTACACCAGCATGGGCTGATGGCAAGTATTACCATCAAGGACTTGCCAGTGTAGGATGCTTGGGTTGTCACAGCAGTGCACAATATCCGATGACAGCTTTCTTATTGCCTACGACGACTTATCCACCAAGATCCGTACAAGCACCATTATCCAGTGACCCTGATGCAAAAGCATTGGTTTTAGCACCCCCTAGCTCATCATTATGGATGCAATGGTTTCAAAATCGTAATGGCACAACCGCTATGGGGCCACAAACATCAAAAGGCAAAACACCGCTTGCATTAGATTACGACATGGTCACTGCTTTTAAAGCAATACCCATGTGGCAAGCAGCCGTAAAAGCACAAAAGTAAGATTATTTGAAGGCACACATCATTTCAGTATCACTCAACATTTAATAGGCGTTATTTCATGACTATTTCTGTAAAATTTTTAACATTTATAATGAGAATATTGAAGTCTTACGCATTATTTACGAACACATAAGGGCTTATATTATTATGTACTTGATACGACCTATTCAACGATGGCTTGGATTCCTTATTCTCTTAGGATTACCCAGTTTTCTTTCTGCCGTTAGCATCGACAGCAGCAATCAATACGCCTACAGCGAAAATGCAGGCTGGCTTAATTTTTCCGCCACTAATGGCAATGTGCAAGTCTATTCTGATCACCTAGAAGGCTATGTCTGGGCTGAAAATATCGGCTGGATTCGCTTAGGGAGTTCAACCGCAGGCGGCACACTGACCTATGCCAACAATAGTGCAACCACGTATGGCGTTAACCGCAATAGCAGCACAGGCGCACTATCAGGCTACGCATGGGGTGAAAATATTGGCTGGATTAACTTTGCTGCCACAAGCGGCAGTGCTAGCCATTCCAGTTCTGGCGATTTTACAGGTCATGTCTGGGCAGAGAATATCGGCTGGATTTCATTATCAGGCACGGCAACAGACAGCAATACAACAGCCTATCAATTAAAATCAAGTGGATTGGATACCGCACCCACCGCTAGCGATGTGAGTTTTAGCGGCACGGTAGCAACGGGTCAAACCTTAACGGGACTTTATACTTATGCCGATGCTGAGGGTGATGACGAAGCGGGTTCAACCTTTAAATGGTATCGTTCTGATAATAGCAATGGTTTAAACAAAGTCCTCATTTCAGAGGCAACGAGCCTAACTTATACCTTAGTTAGTGCAGATGTAGATAAATTTATCAGCTTTGAAGTCACCCCTAAAAATGCCAATGCCACAGGTTCTGCGGTTGAAAGTACGGTTAACGGTACCAGTTACATCACCAAATGGAAAACCACGACTAGTAATGAAAGCATTAGTATTCCGATTAAGACTAATTACACTTACAACTATGATATAGATTGTGATAATGATGGCATTTTTGAACAAACAGCGTTAACGACCGCCGCAACTTGCAGCTATAGCAGCGCAGGCGAACACATTATACAAATCAGAGGCACTTTTCCTGCCATCTATATTAATAATAACGCCGCAATAAAAGACAAGCTATTGGATGTGATGCAATGGGGAACAATAGCTTGGCAAAGTATGGAAGGCGCTTATTTCGGCGCAAGTCAATTAACAATGAGTGCGACGGATAAGCCAGACCTTACTGCTGTAACGAGTATGGTACAGATGTTTAGGGGAGCCGCCGCATTCAATCAGGACATCAGTAGCTGGAATGTCAGTAACGTAACGGATATGTCCTTTATGTTTAGTCAAGCGGCCGCATTCAATCAGGACATCGGTAATTGGGATGTCAGTAGCGTAACGAACATGGCTTCTATGTTTTATCAAGCGACCGCATTCAATCAGGACATCGGTGGCTGGGATGTCAGTAAGGTCACGTTGATGTTTGATATGTTTGGTCTGGCAACAGCATTCAATCAGGATATCAGTCGCTGGGATGTCAGTAAGGTCACGAGTATGAAATTTATGTTTTCTAGTGTCACTTTATCAACCTCTTATTATAATACACTCCTTGTCGAATGGAATAAGCTTAGTTTACAAAACGATGTTATCTTTTATGCAGGTAATAGCCAATACACTGACAATTCAGATGCCAGTGCAGCACGCGCTAATATCATTGCCAGCAAGAACTGGCGCATCATTGATGGCAATAATATCGTTGATAGTAGTGATGATCAGGATGCGAATAACAATGGTATCACTGATAAAATAGAGCAAAGTTACGGTTCAGAGGATACTGAAGACCCTAAAGATGGCATTCCCGATAAATTAGAAACCTTAATTAAAGAGTTAATTGGAAATAGTAATGCAAATATTACGGGCAGCACCGATACCGATAGTGATGGAATGCCCGATGTGGCGGAAGTCATGATTGGACGTGATCCAAGTTATGATGAGAATGGAGAGTTTAATACCCCGACCATTACCGTCACAAGCAGCACGCTTGCCTTACGTTCCAAAGCCACTTTATCCACGTATAGCCTCACGGATTTAGGGGTCTCCGTTTCGGATAGCTTAACGCCTATTGCCTATTATAAAAATGGCGCGTGTGAAACGGCTGTCCCGTATAACTATAAAACGGTGTGTAATCCCGTCCCTGTGACAGGCTTACGCAGCGGGACACAAAATCTGTGGTGGTTAGTCACCGATAGTACGGGCAATTGGGGACGTGCTGCACAAGTGTTGCAGATTATTCCGAGTGTGAGTTTTACTAAGGATTTGATCCTAGCCAAAAAAACAGGTGAGAGTACGCTGGATCTTACCTTAGCTTTGAGTGGTTCATTAGTGGATAGCAGTAGTGACTTGATAATTCCCTATACGGTGACAGGGTCAGCTGTGAATTCTGCTGAACATAATTTAGCTGCTACAGGTAACTTTACTTTCAAAGCCAATAAACTCCAAGCAGGTGAATTACTCAGTGATGCGATCACCATAACATTAGGCGCAAACCCTGTTGATAACCATACGATTATTATTAATTTAGACAGCAGTAATGCAGGCAATAATGGTTCAGTCTTTGCCGCCACAACGGGCAGCTTAAGTGCGGATACGCAACGGGTGCTTGCAGGCACAAAAACTACGCAAACCATTACCCTGAAAGACGGTACACAAACATTTCCACCGCGTTTAGCGAACTTAAAAGGTACTCAAAATTCAGCAGTAATTGGGCGACGTTTTGATAAAAATCAAGGCGCGAGTATTGCCTTATCCTTTGATATTCATGATCCTGATGGTGGAGATTATGCCTATCTTTGGAAAACCCAGGAAAATTCAACAACGAAGGATACGGCTTTATTCAATGATGCAGCCATTGCAGAACCCACACTGAATATTAATGGCGTAAAGGCAGGACGGTATTATATTGAAGTACAAGTCACCGATAGGTCTGCCCCATTGGATAAACGCAATCCCGCAAAATTAGGTATAATGCTTACCATTTTGGATACAGTGTCCTTAGATTCCAGTCAAGATTCAGATGGTGATGGTATCAGTGATGCGACTGAAGGTTTAAAGGACAGTGATGGGGATGGTCGCCCTGATTATTTAGATGCCTTTGATAGTGAACCCAATATTGCGCCCACCGATAGTACGCAGCAACAAAAGTATTTGATGAAAGCGTCATCAGGTTTAAAAGTTATTATTGGTACAACGGCCGTGGCAAGTAGTACAGGCAGTACTAAAATCACGAAAGATGATTTAAGCAATGAGGGCGATGGTCAAGGGGGTTCAACCACAAATGCTGACTTAAGTAATGGAACATTAGATCATATCTTTGATTATGAAATTGAAGATATTGAAGTCCCCAGTGACCCTGATGCAGACGGTAATAGTATTATTATTATTTTACCGCTCACCGCCGCGTTAGGATCCAGTGATGAGTTTAAGAAATACAATAGCTCAAGTGGTTGGAAAGATTTTGTTTCCAATACCAATAATACCATTGAATGGGCAAATTGGCTCGATGGCGTAGAAGGTAATTGTCCTGATGTGGGCAGTAATGAATACAGTAATAGCACTGCAAAAACAGGTAAAACTTGTATTAAACTAACCTTAGAAGATGGTGGAGAAAATGATGCTGATGGTGTGATTAATGGACGGATTATTGATCCCTTCGCCGTCTCTACTCCTGATCCTGTAGTACCCGTTGTCAATACAGGTGGAGGGAGTACCTATACGCCTCCACCCACCGTTGATCCTTGTGCCAATATGACTAGTATTACAGGCAGTGCGCCCACGGAAGGCGAATGTGATTTTACCAATTACTTTATTTTAAAGCTTGAACCTGCCTTAGATATTGATGCCAGTGTTGATTTTACCACCCGTGATGGCTCTGCCAAAGCCGGCGAAGATTATGTCGCCACCTCTGGAACAGTCACATTAAAAGCGGGTGAAACGCAGTTATTCATTCCCGTGAAAATTCTGGCTGATACGATTGCAGAAGATGATGAAAGCTTTGATATTGTACTGACTAATCCCATCGGTGGAACCTTCCCTGAAGGTATTACCGAGATTGTCGCCACGCATACCATTCTCAATGGCGATGACAGCAGCTATGCCCTAACACCCAGTGGCGTGACTTCTGAAATTCAGGTCAAGGAAGGCTCAAGCACCCATCACGTCAATTACTTTAAACTTGCCTTAGACAAAGCCTATGACACCGATATTTATGTGTCCTATCATACCGAAGATGGCACCGCCACCGCAGGCGAGGATTATGAAGCGGTATCGCGTAAAGTGAAAATTCGTGCAGGGCTAACCGAAGTAATGATGGGTGTCACTATTTTTGCTGATCGTGAAGTAGAAGCGGATGAAACCTTTTCTCTGGTGATAAGTAATCCGATTGGGCAAGGTTTCCCTGAAGGCGTGTCGGAGATTAAAGCCACCCATACCATTGTGGATGATGATTGATCTTCACGCTAACGAGGTGACAGAAATAAGGAATTATTTCTGTCACCTTATCGGCTAAATCGGCTAAGTTTTACAAGGTTGATTCATACAAACTGGCGCGGTGATGGAGTTCTTCTTGATGGTGTTGTGATAACGCAGGGTTAAATAATGGTGTAAAAAGTAATGATTTAAGGATTGGCGAACTTCTTGATTGGGATAGTGAAAACGATAATGTATTTGTTGTCGACGTAATCCATTGGGAAAGCTAAAATAAGATTTTTACTATGAAATATCGAGAAATTGCCCAGACGGGTATTATGGTGAGTCCATTAGGATTAGGCACGGTTAAATTTGGGCGTAATCAAGGGGTAAAATACCCGAGTCGCTTTGAATTACCCAATGACCAACAGGTGCGAGAACTCTTAGCCCTGAGTCGTGATTTGGGCATTAATTTATTAGATACCGCACCTGCTTATGGTTTGAGTGAGCAGCGATTAGGTCAATTAATGACAAATCGACACGATTGGGTCATTGAAACCAAAGTGGGCGAGGATTTTAATGAGGGAGCATCAAGTTTTGATTTTACTGCCAAAGGGACACACGCCAGTGTTGAACGCAGTTTACAATTATTAAAAACTGATTATTTAGATATGGTTTTGATTCACTCAGACGGTGATGATCAGCGTATTTTGGAAGAAGAAGATGTTTTAGATTGTCTGCTCGATTTACGTCAGGCGGGTAAAGTGCGTGCCATTGGTATTTCCAGTAAAACTGTGCAAGGAGGCTTATTAGCCTTTGCAAAAGATTGTGATGTGGTGATGAGTTGCTATAACCCAAGCTATCAAGATGAGCTGCCTGTCTTACAAGCGGCTGCCCAGCAACAGCGCGGTATTTTGGTTAAAAAAGCCTTTGCAAGTGGTCATTTGGATCAATTACAAATGGCTAATTCAACCCCTCATGCCAATTTACCTAAAACCGATCATCCTATTGAAGCGGCATTGCAGTTTATCTTTTCGCAACAAGGGGTTAGTAGTATTATTTTAGGAACGATTAATCCTGAACATTTGTGCGAAAATGTGCAGTTAACTGAGAAAATCTTGTGCCAATTAGGCGATTAGCATATAGCGTACTGATTTATTGTTTTGTGCCATTAGCACTATCGCGGCTTTGGTTTCGGAGTCGTAGCAATGCAGATTTACGGCAATATTGGCTAGAACGATTTGGCTATCAACTTCAGGGTAGATCCAAACCTATTATTTGTATTCATGCTGTTTCTGTCGGTGAGACTTTAGGGGCAAAAGCTTTAATTCAAGCCATTATTGACACCTATCCTCAGCATCAAATCTTAATGACGAGTACCACACTCACAGGTCGAAATACGGTACGACAATTGTTTGCTGGGCAAGTGAAACAATGTTATTTCCCTTATGATTTAGTCGGCAGTGTGCAGCGTTTTTTGCGGGTCGTTCGCCCTGAAAAAGTGATTATTATTGAAACGGAGATTTGGCCAAATTTCTATGCTGCCTGTAAACAGCGTAATATCCCGATTATTCTGGCGAATGCCCGCCTTTCACAGCGTTCTATGCGAGCCTATTTAAAAGTACAGCGATTGAGTGCTGAAACCTTAAATTGTGTCGCTTTAATTGCAGCGCGTGGACAGCAAGATGCCGCGAATTTTATTCAAATAGGTGCAGATACCGCGCGTATATCGGTAACAGGTAATATTAAATTTGATTTACCTTTGCCTAAAAAGCAAATTCAACAAGCGAGTGTATTGCAGCAGCAATGGGGGCAACAACGCCCTGTTTGGGTCGCCGCCAGTACCCATCAGGGTGAAGATGAAATCTTACTTGCCATTCATAAAAATCTGATTCAATATTTTCCTGATTTACTCTTTGTCCTCGTTCCTCGTCATCCTGAACGTTTTGATACCGTCTACCAATTGGCGCAAAAAACGGGTTTATCTGTACAGAGACGTAGTACTAATATTTCCTTTTTAGCCAACACACAGATTATTCTGGGGGATAGTATGGGTGAAATGTTCACATGGTATGCCGCTGCGAATATTGTTTTTATGGGAGGGAGTTTAGTCAATGTGGGAGGGCATAACCCTTTAGAACCTGCGGCACTGGCTCGCCCTATTATTAGTGGACAATATATATTTAATTTTCCAGAAGTCTTTCCTTTACTGCAAACAGAGCAAGCGGCATGGGTATTGGATACGAGTAGTGAGATAGAACAACAAATACTGCATTTATTACATAGGCCTGATAAGGCAAAACAGGCAGGCTTGGCAGGACAAAAAGTAGTACAAGCTCACCAAGGCGCGGTGAATAATGTTTTAGATAAAATCGCAGCAATGGGTTAAATTAGGATTGATTAACGCTTTAATGCGGAGATCGTCAATCATGCAGGATGCAATACGAAAGAAAGCGCAAACCAATTTTAGAAGCGGTTTATTACTGGCAATTTTAGGGACGGCTTTATTTGGTTTAAAATCAATTTTTATTAAACTTGCTTTTGCGGAAGGGGTAGATGCACCGACTTTATTGGCTTTGAGAATGTTAATTGCTGCCCCGCTGTATCTGCTGATTCTTTTCTGGGTGATCCGTAAAGCTAAAGGCTCAAAACACGCTCGAACAATGCAAGCAAATGATCTGTGGATTATCTTGGCATTGGGTTTTATGGGCTATTACTTAGCTTCTTTTTTGGATTTTGAGGGCTTAAACCA
>WFRR01000150.1 GCA_015486375.1 Thiotrichaceae bacterium | reverse complement strand
TAATTATCTAGGTTACTACTCTCTATAGATTCGTCACTTCCTAAAGTAGTTGTTTGTTTTTTTTCATGTAAAAATTTTATTTCTTCTTTTAAAGAATCTATCCTTTGTGTTCTTCTAGATATATCATCTTCAATTTCCTTAAACTTATCTTTTCTTAGATTCTTAAAAAAACATACCTCATTGTTTTTTATATAATTTTCTATCTCATTTTTCCCAAAATTAGTTTTTTCAAGAAAATTACTTATTACAGACTCCCTACTTGCTTCCCAATCAATTGCACTTTTAAGGTTTTCAGATAATCGTTTATAACGTGATTTATTATCACTATAATCCCTCATTTTTCTAGCTGCACTATTTATTAACAATAAATTATTCTTGGTAAGAATTCTACCCAAATCAGAATTTTTTAAAATATTAAAGCCAATCTTATTGATAATCTGACTATCACTTATATAATCAATTTTTTCATGATTAAACTCAACAAATTCATCAAGATTAACTAAATATTCCCGTTTATGACTATCTTTATCTATCTTTATTATATTTTCTTTGAGGTCTTTATACTCAGTTTTTGCTATAAAGTAGGGTGGTAATCCTTTTTGTGGAGTTGTTCTAGTCCTAAGTGTTAAAGTATAATCTATATTATCTGCGAATTTAATATCATATTCAAATGGCCCGTATAAGAAGCCCTCATCTAATAATATAACTAGTTTAGTACTTGGTTTTATAGCATAACTAAAATTTGGAAGGTTTGCATCAGGTAACTCTATATTTAATATTTCTACAACTTGTGTAGGTTGTATATGTGACACTTTATTGCTAGTAGTAGAATATTTTGAATATTCAGATTTAGAGTAATTTAATTCACCTAGATTTAAATTATACGGATCTAACTCATTACAATTGCATAAAAAAACGGTATTCTTAAATTTATCATAAATTTCTGAGTACCCTCCCTTTATAAATACCCTACCTGTTTCACAAAACATTTTCTTTTTATTTATTGGATATATTTGACTATCATCAAATATTTCATATAAACAATGTATTAAACCTAAGTTAGACTCTCCTAAAGATGAAGATGGAAACCCTTTATCTAAAATACCAACAACTTTTCTTTCACTACTCATCAACTTGTCTCATATAAGTTTATATTCATTAATAATACCTATAATAGAGGTATTAATATATTAGGAACTATTCTATAAAAAAATAGATTACCCTTTTCACTCAAAAAAATAAGCTATGAAAGATAACACAAATAGTAATATTTTCCTCAATACCTTCAGCAGTCTTATCTATTAACCCTCTGTAATTAAGTTCAGATCACCAGATCATTTCATTACTCCAAACCACTGATTATTTTATATATTTCCAATATTTATTTTCCATTGAATTACCATAAAAACGCCATGTCACCTGTCAAAAGGAAGAAAAACAGACAGCTAACAAAAGAGGTTTACAGAGGAAAATACACAAATTATGGTTTAACTTGGTGACTGGTTGTGGCTTTGGTTAATCTCAGGTATAACTCTATTTAGAAAATATATCTAATATAGGCTGTTATATCCAATTTCTCAAAGCAGGATTAATTACAGATTGGGAACATTTAAAAGAAGTAATTAAAAAATTATGATAAGGGAACATTCAAAAAAATTAAGACACTTTAAGGCTTCTTATTCCGTGTCTTAAACTTTCTTCCCTGCATGGCAGAGAGAATACCTCTTAAAATATTCATCTCACTAGGAACAATATCTATCCGTCCAAATAAACGTCGCAAACGTCGCATTAATAAACGTGGATTACTAGGATCAAGGTAGCGAATGTCTGCTAAGGTTTTTTCTAAGTGTTGATAGAAACCTTCCATGCTCTTTTGATTAACAGGGAGTTCCTGCCTATTTTCATTGTATTCTGGCGGGCTTGATGAGGTTTGCTTTTGATGGATGCGGTACTCATAACTAATGAGTTGCACGGCAGCAGCAACATTTAAGGAATGATAATCAGGGTTAGTGGGGATATGGACTAAAGATTGACAATAATCCAGCTCATCATTGCTTAAACCTGTCCGTTCTCGTCCAAAAATAATAGCAATCTTTTTATCTTCATCTTGCTCAGCAATATATTCACCACATTCTCGCGCTGTGCGTAACGGCCATTGTAAATAACGCTGTGAACGAGCAGAAGTACCGATAACAATATGACAATCTGTAATTGCCTCAGATAAATGTGAAACGACTTTCGCTTGCTGTAAAACATCATCTGCACCCGATGCCATTGCAATGGCTTGTGGATCAGGAAAGTGTTTAGGTGCGACTAAATATAACTCAACAAGACCCATCACTTTCATTGCTCTTGCGGCTGCACCAATATTGCCGGGGTGTGAGGTTTCAATTAAAACAATACGGACTTTGTCCTGTTGCCATTCCTGTGTCGTTTTCATGCTATTCTTGCCCAATTCTGAAAGACCTCCTAAAAATTATGAATCCAATGCTCAATACGGCTATTAAAGCCGCCCGCGAAGCGGGAGAAATTATAACGTATAACGCCAGTAAAATTGATCAACTCAATATCGAACAAAAAGGTATCAATGATTTTGTGAGTGAGGTTGATAAAAAAGCCGAAGAACAAATCATTTATCTCCTTAAAAAAGCCTACCCTGACCATTCTATTCTCGGTGAAGAAAGTGGTGAACATACGGTTCAAGGCTCAGATTATGAATGGATTATTGATCCTCTCGATGGCACAACGAATTATTTATATGGTATTCCACATTATGCCGTTTCTATTGCCTTGCGTCACAAAGGTCGCCTCAAAGTAGGTGTAGTATACGATCCGATCAAAGATGAAATGTTTTCAGCCGCACGGGGTGAAGGCGCACGGGTCAATAATCGCCGCTTACGGGTATCAGGGCGTAAGTCCATGCACAATGCTTTATTGACAACAGGGTTTCCCTATAAACCCAGCCAGAATCTACCTTTATTTATTAGAACGTTAGAAGCACTCATTCCAGATACTGCGGGGATTCGTCGCCCAGGTTCTGCTGCACTCGACTTAGCTTACGTTGCCGCAGGACGTTTTGATGGTTTTTGGGAGTTTAAATTAAATGCGTGGGATATTGCCGCCGGTGTACTAATCGTACAGGAAGCAGGTGGCTTAATCAGTGATTTAACAGGGGGTAATACCCATTTAAAAACAGGTGATGTTTTAGCCGCATCCCCAAAAGTCTTTAAAGAGATGTTAAAGCGTCTACACCCTATTATTACCCAAGCTAGCTAATCAATAACTTTATAATCCATTTAGGCTTATTAGTCGCTGTATTGATATAAGCAATATATATTTAAATATTTGACAGTATTTGCATTTGTTGTAGTGAAATATATTGTCCTTTTAACCTTTTAGCTAATTCTTGTGCTTTTCCTAAGCGAACTGCCTGATTTTCCATATCAATGACACTCAGTGATAAGCTTAATTCAGGTAGTTCCAGTGGCTGATGACTTCTTGCATCGGTCAATATATACAAGGCTTGCTCATAATTGGTATAGTATTTAGCGCGTTGAGCAATTAACTGCAACGCTTGATTCAAAGGTGTTCCGCCACCCCCTTGAATATTATTTAATAGTGCATCAATAGACTTGGGGGCAATCTGTACAGGTAAAAGTGTTTCCACACATTGGTTACCAAAACTAATAATACTGAGTAATTCACCGCGTTGATGTAACTGTTGACACAAATATTGCAATATTCCCTTGGCATGACTTAAACCATTTTGACTCAGGATAGATGCAGAACTATCCAGTAAAATAAAATGTAAACGGGGTATCGACTGTTGTGGTTTCTGGTAAATAAACTGTTGTAAATTCGGACGATTATTAGGATGGACTAACGTTGAATGCCATGCAATACGATTGAAATCAGATTGATAGGTATATTGCCGTGCAGGTGTGACTTGAGCCGTGTTTTCTTTGCTTAAAATATTATTTCTATTCGCTTTCTTTGTATTGAAGCAGTCTTGAAAGTGTAGCTTAGTTGATTTTTTTAAGGTTTTTTTTTCGGACTCGGCATTAATTTACGCTGTAAACCAATCGAACTTCTTTGAGTCGGCATCGCGCCCCAATCGCCCTCACTTTGTTGTTGAGTCTGTGTTTGAGCATCCTCACTGCTATTTTGATTAGGCTTTATTTTAGCTGAGTTTTTTTGAGCGTGTAAATCTGATGGATTTTGTTTTTGCTGAGCTTGTTGTTCTGTTTGATCCTGTGGTTGTTCTAATTGATCTTGTTGAGGTGCTTGAGACTGAGATGCAGTATTGTTTTCAGATGTGTCATATTGACGATGTTGTAAAACCCAAGCCTCGACTGTATCAATATGTATAATTTCTACTTCACGCTTATTTTGTAGGGCAGCATAAGCACGGGCAGCACGATATAAAGCTAAATCAGCACGAACACCTTCAATATTAGCGGCATAACAACGGGTCGCAATCTCCATTTGTATTTCAGTTGAAACATAAATATCGGTTAGATTTTGCTGGGCTGTGTGAATACTGGTTTGTAATTGTGTTTGTTCCGCTTGAAATTGTTGAATAAATTTTTCAGGATTATTATCAAATTGTAAGCGTTTTTGTACGATCTCTAGACGTGTTTTAGCATCAACTTGTTCATTAATATAAATGGATAAACCAAAACGATCCAATAATTGCGGACGTAGTTCACCTTCCTCAGAATTCATTGTTCCCACTAATAAAAATTGTGCAGCATGTTGGTGTGAAATGCCATCACGTTCAATATAGTTTACTCCCGAACTACTCACATCTAGGAGTAAATCTACAAGATGATTAGCTAATAAATTAATTTCATCCACATATAAAATACCCCCGTGTGCTTTCGCTAATAAGCCTTCACTAAATACCACTGAAGCATCTGCTAATACTTTTTCTAAATTCAATGAGCCTAATAAACGATCTTCAGTAATTCCTAAAGGTAAATTAACAAAAGGTCTATTCTGTTGAGAAAGTAAATCAGCTAAGCCTCGCGCTAAAGTTGATTTTGCACTGCCGCGTGTACCACTAATTAATAATCCACCCAATTTAGGATCAATGGCAATTAATAATAAGGCTGTTTTTAAAGCTGTATTGCCAACAACGGCAGAAAAGGGATAGGAATAGTGTTTCAATATGATATGCCTAGATTAGCGTTTCTATAATTTTATTATTATTTCTGGGTAATATCGAGTGTTATTTATTGAGTTAAACATCTTATTTTTATTTCCCTCATAAAAAAAGCCCTGTGAATCAATAAAGATAAACAGGGCTTTCGGGAATTAAGGCTTGGCATTGACCTACTCTCACATGGGGAAACCCCACACTACCATCGGCGATGTACCGTTTCACTACTGAGTTCGAGAGGGGATCAGGTGGTTCCAGTACTCTATGGATGCCAAACAAACTGGCTTACG
>WFRR01000149.1 GCA_015486375.1 Thiotrichaceae bacterium | reverse complement strand
GTATTAAGAAAAATGTATTATTGGGGACTTGCTGTGGTATTGGCAAGTTTTGGGTTACCTGCATTAATCCAAGCGATTGCTGAACTAATACAGGCATTACCTATCAATTAAGCAGTAGCCTCTTGAAGTTTTTCAAATGCTTTTGCTTTTCTGGCTTTCCAGAACTCATCAATTTGTTTATCGTCATCAGCGTCTATCCCGCTAAGAAAAGTAACCAGTGGGTCAACCCGATGTCTAACTTTACCTTGCGTTTCCATTAGCATATCAGCGATATGTTCAACATCCTCTGTCAATGCTTTGCGGTTAACCACAACCCAATCTGGATGAAATTCGTTTACTTCTTCCATTACAGTTTTAGGGCAAAGTAAACACCCTAGGATATGACTACAAAGCCCCTACTAATATTTTTTGCTAATAGACACGCATAAAAATCATAGTTTGACGTAGCGGTTAGTAGCCACTTTAGTTAATCTTAGATATACCTCTATTTAGGAAAGATTTCTATTAATCATGCAAACATATATCCGAATACGCGGTGCAAGAACACACAATTTAAAAAATATTGATATTGATTTACCGCGTGATCAATTAATTGTGATTACGGGTTTATCGGGGTCAGGTAAATCTTCTTTAGCCTTTGATACTATTTTTGCAGAAGGTCAACGCCGTTATGTAGAATCACTCTCTGCTTATGCCCGACAATTTCTATCGGTAATGGAAAAGCCTGATATTGATCATATTGAAGGTTTGTCACCTGCTATTTCAATTGAACAGAAAACTACCTCTCATAATCCCCGCTCAACCGTGGGAACAATTACCGAAATTTACGATTATTTGCGTCTATTATTCGCTCGGGCAGGTATGCCGCGTTGTCCCGAACATCATCAGGAACTGCAAGCTCAAACAATTAGCCAGATGGTCGATCAAGTAATGGCATTACCAGAAGGCAGTAAGTTAATGTTACTTGCTCCTGTGATTAGAAATCGAAAAGGTGAACATATTAAACTGTTTGCTACGCTTAAAGCTGATGGGTTTTTACGTACCCGAGTCAATGGCACAGTGTATGAATTGGATGATGTGCCTGCTTTGGAGTTGCATAAAAAACACAGCATTGAAGTCGTGGTTGATCGTTTTAAAGTCCGTCCTGATTTACCGCAACGTTTATCTGAATCCTTTGAAACAGCCACACGATTAGCTAATGGTTTAGCTTGTATTGCGCCAATGAATCCTCACGCAGATAAGGGAGTGGAAGCGAGCAAAGAATATTTATTCTCAGCTAATTATGCTTGTTCGGAATGTGGCTATTCTTTATCAGAACTTGAGCCACGTTTGTTTTCTTTTAATAGTCCGACAGGGGCATGTGAAACCTGTGATGGTTTGGGGATTGAACAGTATTTTGATCCTAAGCGTATTATTACTGACTCTAAATTGAGCTTGGCAGAGGGGGCAATTAAAGGCTGGGATCAACGTAATGTTTATTACTTTCAGATGGTTCAATCTCTTGCCAATCATTATGATTTTGATGTTTACACGCCTTATCAAGATTTGGCTAAACGAATTCAAAACTTACTCTTAAATGGCAGTGGTAAACAAAAAATAGAGTTTACCTATGTGGGTCAAAAAGGGCAGGTGTATCAACGTTCGCATGTCTTTGAAGGCATTATTAATAATTTTCAACGTCGCTATCGAGAAACAAGTTCTAATTCTGTCCGTGAAGATTTAAGTAAATACCTTGCCAGTCAATCTTGTCCTGATTGTGAAGGTTCACGCTTAAATAAATCCGCCCGTAATGTGTTTATTCAACAGCGTAATCTGCCTTATATTAGTGGCTTGGCAATTGATGAAGCTTTGCACTATTTTCAAACTCTGCAACTCTCAGGTAAACAAGCCAAGATTGCCGAAAAAATTATTAAAGAAATTCAATTGCGCCTAGAATTTTTGGTCAATGTTGGGCTAAATTATCTATCGCTAGAACGTAGCTCTAGCACATTATCAGGCGGTGAATCCCAACGTATTCGCTTAGCTTCACAGATTGGCGCGGGTTTGGTTGGGGTGATGTATGTATTAGATGAGCCTTCAATTGGTTTGCATCAACGCGATAATGATCGTTTACTTAAAACATTATCGCATTTACGCGATTTGGGTAATACCGTCATTGTGGTTGAGCATGATGAAGATGCGATTCGTGCTGCTGATCATGTCGTTGATATTGGTCCAGGAGCAGGCGCACACGGGGGGTATATTACGGCTCAAGGTTCACCTGCCGACATTGAAGCGAATCCCAATTCGATTACAGGTCAGTATCTTTCAGGCAAACAATCCATTGAAATTCCACCACAACGCACTCCGATTGATCCAAAACGCTGGCTAAATATTATTGCTGCCAGTGGTAATAATTTACAAGCGGTCAATGCGGATATTCCCGTCGGCTTATTAACCTGTGTAACGGGTGTTTCAGGTTCAGGAAAATCAACCTTAATTAATAATACTTTGCATAAGTATATGGCACATGAACTAAATGGTAGTCAGGTTGAAATTAGTCCTGTTAAAGCCATTAAGGGCTTAGAATATTTCGATAAAATCGTTGATATTAATCAAAGCCCCATTGGACGCACCCCACGTTCTAACCCCGCCACCTATACAGGCTTATTTACCCCCATTAGAGATTTATTTGCCACCACGCCTGAATCACGTTCCAGAGGTTATAAGCCCGGCCGCTTTAGTTTTAATGTCAAAGGTGGACGCTGTGAAGCTTGTCAGGGTGATGGTTTAATCAAAGTGGAAATGCACTTTTTACCGGATGTGTATGTGCAATGTGATGTGTGTGATGGGCAGCGTTATAACCGCGAAACGCTCAGCGTATATTACAAAGGTAAAAATATTTCTGAAATTCTAAAAATGACGGTCGAAGAAGCCTTAGTATTCTTTAAACCTGTACCTGTTTTATTTAAGAAATTACAAACATTAACGGATGTTGGCTTGTCCTATTTGACGCTTGGGCAAAATGCCACCACCTTATCAGGAGGCGAAGCACAACGGGTTAAATTAGCAAAAGAGCTATCTAAACGGGCGACGGGCAAAACGTTTTATATTTTGGACGAACCCACTACAGGCTTACATTTTCACGATGTTAAACAATTACTCAAAGTACTGCATCGTTTACGGGATGGCGGGAATACGGTAGTGGTAATTGAACATAATCTTGATGTGATTAAAACCGCCGACTGGATTATTGATTTAGGTCCAGAAGGCGGCTACAAAGGGGGAGAAATTATTGCAACGGGTACGCCCGAACAGGTTGCTAAAAATAAGCATTCCTTTACAGGGCGTTATTTGCGTAAGGTATTAAAACTTCATTAATGCCCGATATTTAGGTGTTTCTGAACTGGGTTGTCCGATATATTCTTTAACTCCCCAGAAGCCCCAATGAGCATTGGCACGAGGTGAGGAGAAGGCAATAAACAATTGTCCCCCTGCTTGTTTAAAGCCGCGTAATAATTCTTCATTCGCGGTTTGCATTCGATTATCTCGATTAGCTGCAATTAAAATAGGATTAGGATGTTGGTGAACACTTCGGGTTTTATAATGCACCAGATGTTGTCCCCCTTCATAAGCCACTAATTTTACCCCATAAGGTTTAATTAACTCAGCATGTTTCTTAACTTGTTGTAGTGTTTTCGCAATAGAATAACGTTGTTCAGGATCATTGAGTAAAGCAAAAATTTCATCAGTGCTTTGAGCGTTCATAAAATCTTTTTGACTGGCATAAAAATACGGTGCAATCGCAAATACATCGGTAAATTTATATACATCCGCTGCTTTTAATAAAATAGGTGTACTACTGGGATTACCCGACCAACCACTTAAAACCCGTACAATCCGTTGTGTCCCCCCAAATACTTGTTCCCATATCTGAAAAATTTCTCGGCTACGTTGTGCGTAATATTTATATCCCGCTAAGTTTTTATCTTTATCTAAATGTAGTTGTAAACCTTTACTTTTGACATAGTGTGCTTGAGCAAAGACATTATTCCATACTTCATTGCTATATTCGATATAGGCTTTAAGATTCGGTTTTAAATGACTTTTAACGTATATCGCATGTTGTTTAACAAAATTATCATCGGCTTTATGAGGTAGATTAAACCATGCATTAGCATTAAGTTGATTAGCAAGCTTTACCATGACTTCCAAAGGTACGCCCCGCTTGCCTTCTTGACCTGCCCATGTTGCTTCCTGCATATTCGGACGTTGTGACCATGCCGAAATAGGATTACGAGTAATACCAGACATATTCATAAAACGAATCGTTTTAAAATCCTTCATAAAGTTAAGGTAAGCAGGATTAAAAATAATTTGTTTAGAGTGGCCTGCAAAGGCTTGATAATTGCCACTGCATGCTGAAGCACTATCAACCCGCTTATACGGATTGCCTTGGCAAATACCACCGGGAAGCAAAATACGAATATTACGAATGGGGTCGCTGGGGTCGGATTTGCGAATAATAATACTGGCGGATATTTCATTCTTAGCATTGGGTTGTAGGGTAATAATATCTTTACCCTCACTGTGACTTTCTCGTTTGGCACTTTCTGCATAAGTCACCACCCCCTTACCGTCATAAAGTACGGTGTAGTTACCTTTTGGCAACGCTGCAGCAGGTATCCAACGTAAAAAATAAGTACCCGCTTGTCCACCATTCAGATTTTTTACCCAGCCATTGGCATCATATTGTACTGATCCTTTGCTGAGGTGTTTAGGTGACTCATTAAAGGGTTGTGAGACACGAAACAAATCCACAAAAGGAATACTGGCATCAATGTGCATGGCTTCATTGGTATTAATACCAATAAATTGACTGGCTTGAGTGAAGCCAGAAAAAAATAAGGCCAACAGTAAGAAGGTACGTTGAGTAATAGTTATAAGCATCGCTAATATTTTCTAGGTTCAATGGGGATTAATAGGGCTGATATGGTTAGAGAGTCTAGGATAATTCTAGACAAACTGCCTTATTGTTCTCAACTTATCCTTATGGCTGCGCTAGCAGTGATACATTATCAATCAATCCCCCTATTTATCCATAAAATCCTACGACTGACACGATTAAAGCTAAGTAAGCATTGTTCTGTATAAAGAGATTGATATACTCAGGCACTTTCAAAAGCCAGTCGTTATTCTACAAAAACAATGTCAAATTATAATGTTTCTACTTTTCAAGGACTCATCTTCGCACTGCAAGATTACTGGGCAAAACAAGGTTGTGTCATTATGCAGCCTTACGATATGGAAATGGGTGCGGGTACCTTCCACCCCGCCACGTTTTTACGCTCAATCGGCCCCGAACATTGGCGTGCTGCTTATGTGCAGCCTTCTCGTCGTCCCACTGATGGACGTTATGGTGAAAATCCTAACCGTCTACAGCACTACTATCAATTTCAGGTCATGCTCAAACCGTCACCTGATAATATTCAACAACTGTACTTAGATTCACTCACTGCATTAGGGATTGATCCTTTAGTACATGATATTCGTTTTGTTGAAGATAATTGGGAATCACCTACCTTGGGGGCATGGGGCTTAGGCTGGGAAGTGTGGCTAAATGGGATGGAAGTGACTCAATTTACTTACTTTCAGCAGGTCGGTGGCTTAGAGTGCAAACCTGTCACAGGGGAAATTACCTATGGTCTAGAGCGTATTGCCATGTACTTGCAAGGGGTAAAAAGTGTTTATGATCTCGTGTGGACAGAAGGGCCACAAGGTATCGTTACTTATGGCGATATTTTTCATCAAAATGAGGTAGAGCAATCGACTTATAATTTTGAAAAAGCTAATACCGACAGTCTCTTCCCGCAATTTGATCAGTGTGAAACGGCATGTCAACAGTTAGTAGAAGAAAATTTATCGTTACCTGCTTACGAACAACTGCTAAAAGCATCGCATGTATTTAATTTGTTAGATGCTCGTCATGCTATTTCGGTTACAGAACGTCAACGTTATATTTTACGAGTACGGGCTTTATCACGGGCGATTGCAGAAAACTTTTATGCCAGCCGTAAGGCACTCGGCTTCCCTTTATTAACTAAGATTAGTAGAGAAGAGTTAGACGATAATGATTCATCCACGCAACAATCAAAGGCAGAAAAATAATGAAAAATACCAGTGACCTACTGATTGAAATTGGTACAGAAGAATTACCGCCAAAAGCCCTATCAAAACTTTCTAGTGCATTTAGTCAAGGCATTATTGAAGGCTTAAAAAAAGCAGGTTTAGTGGCTTCAGAAAGCATTTCTTATGCTAGTCCACGACGATTAGCGATTCATCTAAAAGACGTGCCTATCGCTCAAGCGAATCAAACTCAAGAACGCCGTGGTCCAGCACTAAAAGCCGCTTATGATGCAGAGGGTAATCCAACTCGTGCAGCACAAGGATTTGCACGCGGTTGTGGGGTTGATATTGCTGATTTAGAACAGCGTGAAACGCCTAAAGGCACATGGTTATATTTTGTTAAACAAATTGCAGGTAAACAAACCAAACAACTCTTAGCAGATATTGTGCAACAATCATTAGATCAATTACCGATTCCAAAACGCATGCGTTGGGGCAGTAATCACGTTGAATTTGTGCGTCCTGTACATTGGTTATTAATGTTATCGGATAATGAAGTCATTAAAGGCAGCGTATTAGATTTATCCGCAGGTAATACCAGTCGTGGACATCGCTTTCATCATCCTGATGAGGTAACGATTAATCACCCAAGTGAATATGCGAATACCTTAAAAACACAGGCTAAAGTTATTGCTGATTTTGCAGAACGACGAGCAATAATCAAACAACAAGTACAAGAAAAAGCCGCAGCGATTGATGCACAAGCCGTGATTAGCGATGAATTACTGGATGAAGTCACGGGTCTGGTCGAATGGCCTGTTGCTGTTATCGGTAATTTTGATATTCAATTCTTAGATGTGCCTCAGGAAGCCTTAATTTCTGCGATGCAAGGACATCAAAAATACTTCCCCATTGTTGATAACGATGGAAAATTAATGGCGCATTTTATTACCATTGCCAATATTGAAAGTAAAGAACCTAGCAAAATTAGTGAAGGTAATGAGCGCGTTATTCGTCCTCGCTTTAGTGATGCAGAATTCTTCTGGAATCAAGATCGCAGTAAAACACTGGCTTCTCGCCGTGATGCCAGTAAGAAAATTGTCTTCCAACACAAATTAGGTTCTGTATTTGATAAAACTGAACGGGTTGCTAATCTAGCAACTGTAATGGCAGATAAAATCGGAGCAGATAGCACCCATGCCGCACGGGCAGCCGAATTATCTAAATGTGATCTTATGACTGAAATGGTGTATGAATTTACCAGTCTACAGGGCGTTATGGGACGTTATTATGCTCAGAACGATGGTGAAGCCGATGCAGTTGCCAATGCTTTAGATGAGCAATATATGCCCCGTTATTCGGGTGATCAATTACCTAAAGGGAAAATTGGACAAATTTTAGCGATTGCTGACAAAGTAGATACTCTCGTTGGAATTTTTGCAATTGGTCAAAAACCAACAGGAACTAAAGACCCTTTTGCTTTACGTCGTGCCGCACTGGGTGTATTGCGGATTATTATTGAATGCAAATTAGATTTCGATCTAGCCGAACTCTTGCACGCATCAGCTAACACTTATGCAGAGTCAGATATTGATTGCGAGGCGAGTTACCAAAGTACACTGAGCTATATTATGGAGCGTCTACGCGCTTATTATCAGGAACAAGGGATTAGTATCGATAGTATTGATGCCGTTGCGAGTTTACGCCCAACGCATCCATTGGATTTTGAACAGCGTATTAAAGCCGTCGCGAGTTTCCGTCAATTAGCTGAAGCAGAGTCATTAGCGGCTGCTAATAAACGGATTGCCAATATTCTCAAAAAAGTCAAAGGTGATATTCCGACTCAGGTTAATCCGAGCTATTTTAAAGAAGATCAAGAAGTGGCTTTACATCAAGAACTCAGTGAGTATGCGGCACAAGCTGAAGTATTATTTTCTGACTCCGATTATGCCGTTGCACTAACTTTACTGGCAGGTTTACGGGATACAGTTGATAATTTCTTCGATAATGTCATGGTGATGGATAAGGATGAAACCTTAAGAAACAACCGTCTGGCCTTATTAAATCAACTGCGAACTTTGTTCTTGAAAGTTGCTGATGTCTCTGTTCTACAATTTGGGTAAGCATTTGAATCTGTAGCTATTAGACTAAATTTGGATAATTCTGCCGTGATAGGTAAATTATTAGGCAGAATTGATTCAATGGCTTAGGAAAAGATAGATTTGCAATCTATTCTAAAATATCTCAATATCTGCTTTAAGAAAAATATAAAATGATTTTGAGGTTTTTATACAATGGACAAATTTTTATTAAGTTTTTTTAGTTTTGGTTGGCTAAAGGGAATCGATTTTCTAGCCCCTCTTGCTTTGCGACTTTATCTTGCTCCGCTATTTTGGGTTTCAGGTGCAAACCGACTCGGTCTATTTAGTAGTAGTGATTTTGTTTGGTACAATCCGCTGACATGGATTAATATTGAATCTGTACAAGCGGCTTCCGCGCACTTTTCAGGGGCAATTTTCTCTGATTTTGCCGCCAACTTTATTGTTATTTCTATTGCTAGCTTTGAAGTTGTTGCTGCAATATTATTGATTTTAGGGCTTGCAGTCCGTTGGATTAGCCTGCCTTTAATTTTTATAGTGGGCATTATCGGTTATTCAACGTTAAGTGATGCAACATTTATACAAATTACATCACAGTTCCTTGCTTCACATGGTTACACGACCATTGCGAATAATGGCATGGAAGTCACAATAGCTTATATCATTATGCTATTCAGTCTCTTCTTTATGGGAGCAGGTCGTTTTGTCAGTCTAGATTGGTTTATTTATCATAGTTATGTCACAAAAATGGTAGGTAAAGATCAGGATGATGAAGATGATTTATTTGATGTCGATGCAACGCATACCGAAGCAGATAGCACTAAAGATAAAGAATTTAAGATTTAATCGGTTAATTATCCTTATTTAGGATAAGGATTGGCATAGATTATTCAAGCTTTATCACTTGAATAATCTATGTATCACTCGATCTAATATCCTAAGTCGTTTGTTCCAAATTTAAACTAAAGTTTACGTCCTTTACGCTGACCAAATCACTCAGTTTAGGCAACTCATTTAGACTTTTCAAATTAAAATAATCCAAAAATTCTCGACTTGTACCAAACATAGCAGGGCGACCGGGGACTTCTTTATGTCCAAGTACGCGTATCCACTGCCGTTCCTCCAAGGTTTTTATAATATTACTACTGACCGTGACACCTCGAATTGCCTCAATTTCCGCTCTCGTTGTGGGCTGTTGATAAGCAATAATCGCTAAGGTTTCCAGTAAAGCGCGTGAATATTTAGGTGTGCGTTCACTAGTATGCTTAGCGACCCAATATTTATATTCTTGTCGTGTTTGAAAGCGGTATCCCGTTTGAACCTGTTTTAATTCAATGCCGCTGTGATGGTACTGCTGCTGAAGTAACACTAATGTCGCTTTCAGATCCGCACGATTGACTTGATCTTTGGGATCAAAATATTTTTCTAATTGCAGACTCGATAGGGGATCGTTAGCTGAAAATAAAATAGCTTCTAAGGTGCTTTTAAGTTGTTGTTTTTCCATAAATTATAGACTTTTCTTACCACTCTCAATATCAATATTTTCTTCCGAAGCCGTTGCAGGACGCAAATAAATTTCTGCATAAGCTTTAGTCTGCACCACATCAATAAGATGTGTTTTTAATAGTTCCAATATCGCAATAAATGTAACCACAATGCCTTGACGACCTTCTATATTGATAAATAAATTGTAAAAGGGCAGAAAATTACCCTCTTGTAATTGCGCTAATATATGGGTCATTTTTTCACGAATTGAAAGACTTTCACGTTTAATTTGGTGACTGCTCTTAACATCCATGCGCTGTATTACCGCTTGAAAGGCTTGTAATAATTCATCTAATTGCACATCCGCTAAAGGCTTTTCTACTTCATCTACAATTTTTGGTACAGAAATGGAAAAAGTATCCCGTTGTTCACGTTGCAAGGCATCTATATCTTCAGCTGCTTGTTTAAAACGTTCATATTGCTGCAAACGGCGAATTAACTCACTGCGTGGATCGTCCTCTTCTTCCAACTCTTCATGTATCGGTAAGAGTAAACGAGCTTTTATTTCGGCTAAAATTGCTGCCATAACCAAATATTCTGCGGCTAAATCCAGTTTAATATCTTGCATTAATAGCATATATTCCATGTATTGCTCTGTAATCTTAGCAATGGGAATATTTAAAATATCGAAGTTTTGTTTTTTAATTAAATACAGTAATAAATCTAAAGGTCCCTCAAAACTTTCTAGAAAAACTTCTAGTGCTTCTGGGGGAATATATAAATCTTCGGGCGGCTGGGTAATGACTTCCCCTTGCACAACCGCCAGAGGAGTCGGCTTATTCATTAGATCCATGCATTAATCATCATTGATAATCGTATGAGTGCTGATTATTTCAGATGTGCCTATCGGAAATACACCGCCAGTTGGGTTAGTAATGACTAAACTAAAGGTTTCATCTGCTTCAGTTATCGTATCTGCAATAATTTCTACAGGAATTAATACGCGGGTTTGTCCTGCTTTGATCGTTGCTGTATCTGCAACAGCAATATAGTCTTGCCCTGCTGTCGCTGTACCATTACGGGTGGTATAGGAAATACTGGCATCACTATCCATTGCTTGATTCAGTTCGAGTTTAAAGTAATTTTTATGATTTGTGTTACCTTCATAAAAACTTTCATTAACGCTGATGTCATCAATAATGGTATGTGCTACCACGATTTCGGTTGTGCCAATAGGGAAAATTCCACCGATTGGATTACTTAGCACTAAACTAAAGCTTTCATCCGTTTCAGTAATATTGTCAGCTAAAATTTCTACAGGAATTAAGACCTGTGTTTTTCCCGCAGGAATCGTGGCTGTCCCTGTTGCAGTCATATAATCTTGCCCTGCTTTGGCCGTACCATCACGGGTGGTATAGCTTACACTGGCATTAACAGCGAGTGCTTGATCAATGGCGAGTTTAAAGTAGTTAATATGATTGCTTGCTGTTTCAATGGTCGTCACTGTCGTAACACTGCTACCTGTTGAGCCACCTGTATTGGTATTGCTGCTTGATTTCTCTTTGGTAATCGCAACAGGGTCATCAATTTCACCATTGGCTTCACCGTCGGCATCGTTGAGACCTCCATCTTCAATGGTCAAACGTAAGCATGTACCGCCGACAACAAGTCCTGTTGTCCATACGGTATCTTCATCATCGCTACAATTGCCATCATCGCTGATTAAGGATTCTAAAGCATTATTTGCATCTACTGTGAAATCGCTCCATACCGCTGTTTCTGTATTATATTTACGAATTTTAGAATCAGCCGTTAAAGCAGAAGGGAGACTTAATACAATTTGACTACTCGCTCCTGGTTCTTCCAAAGAACTAATTACATAATCAAAAATCTTTTCAGCTTCATAATTTTGATCTTGTTGGAATGGGGGTAGCTTTTCAGCGGCTAAATAGGCGGCAATTTCTGCTTCGCTGACAGAACAATCTCCATCTTCTGAATCAAAAGCGATTGCCCCTAAGCCCAATTCTGTACCTGGCTCACCTGCTAACATACTACTACCATCACTGGGTAATTCATGTTGATCATGAGG
>WFRR01000148.1 GCA_015486375.1 Thiotrichaceae bacterium | reverse complement strand
TTCTTTAAGTCAACGCCCAATGATGCGAGTCACTACCCCTTTACGCAAAATGCAGGCCAGTATTGAAACGGCTGATAAGGGGACACCGCCCTTATTACTGCGAGGCAAGCAAGCCTTAAAAGGCATTCACTACGATTTACCCATTGCTAGCGCACAAGTTAAATCTTGTGTGTTATTAGCAGGCTTGTATGCGGAAGGGACAACCAGTGTGACTGAACCTGCACCAACCCGAGATCATACTGAACGTATGTTGCGGGGCTTTGGTTATGAGGTGATTACCAACGGTAATCATATTTCCTTGCAAGGGGGTGGGAAGCTCAGTGCAACCGCGATTGATGTACCCGCAGATATTTCATCGGCCGCTTTCTTTATGGTCGCTGCCAGTATTGCCCCCCATTCTGATTTAACCTTACAACATGTTGGCATTAATCCCACTCGCACAGGCGTAATTGATATTTTGCGTTTAATGGGGGCAAAGATTGAGTTATCAAATCAATGTGAAATCGGTGGTGAACCTGTTGCAGATATTCGTATCCGTTCCAGTCAACTAAAGGGGATTCAAATTCCAGAAGCTTTAGTACCATTAGCGATTGATGAGTTTCCTGTGTTATTTATTGCGGCTGCCTTTTCTGAGGGTGAAACTATCCTTACAGGAGCGGAAGAATTACGGGTTAAAGAAAGTGATCGCATTCAAGTCATGGCAGATGGTTTAATCCATTGTGGTGTTGATGCAAAACCAACTCCTGATGGGATTATTATTCAAGGGGGGGGATTTGTGGGCGGTGAAGTTGAAAGTCATGATGATCATCGGATTGCAATGGCATTTACGATGGCAGGTTTGTGTGCTTCACAAACGATTCAGATTAATAACTGTGCCAATGTCGATACGTCATTTCCTAATTTTGTCGAAGTCGCCGCTTCTGTCGGTATTAAAGTAATAGCGTTATGAGTCAACTTGAAAATATTTCTACTCCCCCTGTTATTACCATTGATGGCCCCGCAGGTTCAGGTAAAGGTACGATTGCTAAACAAGTTGCCCAACAATTAGGTTGGCATATTTTAGATAGTGGAGCTTTATACCGTTTAACTGCATTAGCAGCGTTGCAAAGTAATATTGCCATTGATGATATTGCGACCTTAAGCCATATTGCTGAAAACTTAGATGTGGTATTTAAACCAGATTCTATTTATTTAGAAGGTAAAGAGGTGACATTGGCGATTCGTCAGGAAGCCTGTGGCAATATAGCCTCTAAAATTGCGGCAATTGCCGAAGTGCGTGCAGCTTTATTACAACGACAACGTAACTTTCAACAAGCCCCCGGACTCATTGCAGATGGGCGTGATATGGGAACGGTAGTTTTTCCGAATGCCTCAACTAAAATTTATCTGACCGCCACTGTGGAAGAAAGAGCAAAAAGACGGCTTAATCAGTTGAAACAAAACAAAATTAGTGCTAGCCTCCCGCACCTAATTAAAGAAATACAAACGCGTGATGCGCGTGATATGAATCGTCAATCTGCACCGCTTAAGGCAGCAGATGATGCATTGATTATTGATAGCAGTGATATGAGTATTGAACAGGTCGTTAAATCGGTACTTCAGGTTTGTCAATAATCCAATGTAACCCCCTTTTTTTTGTAAAGCTCAGGCATGGATGTCAACGCTTTTTAGTTTTTACCCATTAGGATTGAATGGATTCCCTAGTGATGATTGTTATTGAATAGGTTTTATACCATGAGTGAAAGTTTTGCTGAATTGTTCGAAGAGAGCATGTCATATACCCAAATGCAACCGGGTGCGTTGTTAAATGCAACAGTAATTGACGTTTCTTCAAACTACGTTATTGTTAGTGCGGGTTTGAAATCGGAGGGTGTAATCCCTTCAGAACAATTCAAAAATATGCAGGGTGAAATCACAGTTTTCCCTGGTGATGTTGTTGAAGTTGCCTTAGATACTGTTGAAGATGGCTTTGGTGAAACACGTTTATCGCGTGAAAAAGCCCGTCGTACTCGTGCATGGGAAGTACTGCATGGTGCTTACGAAAACGAAGATATTATTACAGGTATTATGACAGGTAAGGTCAAAGGTGGCTTTACAGTTGAATTAGGTGATATTCGTGCCTTCTTACCGGGTTCATTAGTTGATGTACGCCCAATGCGTGACACCAGTCACCTTGAAGGCAAAGAGCTTGAATTCAAGTTAATCAAACTTGACCAACGTCGTAATAATGTTGTTGTTTCTCGTCGTGCCGTAGTTGAAGAAGAATACAGCGCAGAACGTGAAGCATTATTAGATAGCCTTGCTGAAGATCAAACGGTTAAAGGTATTGTTAAGAACTTAACGGACTACGGTGCATTTATTGATCTTGGTGGTGTTGATGGTCTTTTACATATCACTGATATGGCATGGAAGCGGGTTAAGCATCCTTCTGAAGTCGTACAAGTTGGTGATGATATTGACGTTAAAGTGCTTAAGTTTGATAAAGAAAAGAGCCGTGTTTCATTAGGTCTTAAGCAATTGGGTGAAGATCCATGGCAAGATCTTGCACGTCGTTATCCTGAGAATACTCGTTTATTCGGTAAGGTGACTAATCTTACAGACTACGGTTGTTTTGTTGAGATTGAAGACGGTGTTGAAGGTTTGGTTCACGTTTCTGAAATGGATTGGACAAACAAGAATGTTAACCCTGCGAAAGTGGTAACGGTTGGCAATCAAGTTGAAGTCATGATTCTTGAAATTGACGCAGATCGTCGTCGTATCTCACTTGGTATGAAGCAATGTGCGCCGAATCCTTGGGATGATTTCGCAGCAAACTACAACAAGAACGATCAAGTTCACGGTAAAATCAAATCAATCACTGATTTCGGTATCTTTATCGGTCTTGATGGTGGTATTGATGGATTGGTTCACCTTTCTGATATTGCATGGAATGAATCAGGTGAAGATGCGGTTCGTAACTACAAGAAAGGCGATTCAGTTGATGCCGTTGTATTAGCCGTTGATGCAGAACGTGAACGTATTTCACTCGGTATTAAGCAATTAGCACAAGATCCTCTTTCTAGCTTTGTGGGTATGAATCCTAAAGGCAGCATCGTTAATGGTGTTGTTTCAGCGGTTACGCCTCGTTTAGTCCGAGTTGATCTTGGTGATGATGTTGAAGGTACGATTCGCGTCTCTGAGATTTCTCGTGATCGTGTTGAAGATGCGGGTAATGTCTTTAGTGTTGGTGATGCAGTCCAAGCTAAATTTATGGCTGTTGATCGCAAGTCACATTGCATTAACCTATCCATTAAAGCGAAAGATAACGAAGAAGAAAGACGTGTTATGAAAGAATACAGCACTGAATCTTCAGGCGGTACTTCACTAGGCGATATTTTCAAGGAACTCGGTCATTAATTATCGACCCATTCGGTCATGATTAAAACCATGTTCACTCGGGAATAAGGTCTAAGTAAGACCTGTCCTATAAAGGCTGGTTGAGTGGATTAACCAGCCTTTTTTTATGTAAACATTTTATTTATTTTTATTTATATATTAGGAAAATAACGGGCATTGAATGTTAATTTCTTTAGTATTAATAACAAATTGGAGTTGGAAGGATGACCAAATCTGAGATTGTTGAAATTCTCTCAAAAAAGCAAAATAACTTAAACCATCAAGACCTCGAAGCATCAGTAAAAATGCTACTTAACTTAATGAGTAGTCGTTTATCGGATGGCGGACGTATCGAAGTTCGAGGCTTTGGTAGTTTTTCTTTACACTATCGTAAAGCCCGTCGAGGACGTAATCCGAAGACAGGCGAACAAGTGGCACTACGTTCAAAATACGTACCCCATTTCAAGCCGGGCAAAGAGTTAAGAGAAAGAGCGAATGAATCGCGTGCAAAAGTGACGATTCAAAGCTAATTCACAGACTCTATTAAAAGAATGTTTTTAACGATGCATTACTTTTAATAAAAAGCTAAAAAAATAGCCATTGTGATTTTTCACATTGGCTATTTTTTTGCGTACAATAATCAACACCCTTACTTATTGTAGAGTTTATATGACCGAGCTGCTTTTTCTTCTTCTTCCGCTGGCTTTCTATTCAGGTTGGCATTCCGCTCGTAAACGCTATCGACCCAAAAAAAACACCCATAAAAAGAATTTAGATACGCATTTTGTCAAAGGAATTAACTATTTATTAGATGAACGCCCTGATAAAGCCCTAAACTTTTTTCTTAATTACAGTGATATTGATAAATATACGGCTGAAACCTTTTTACTCTTAGGTAATTCATTTCGCAATCGGGGTGAAGTGGATCGGGCTTTGAAAGTGCATCAGAATTTAATGGCACGCCCTAATTTAAATCGCACTCAAAAAGAAGCCGCTATGATGGCATTGGGTAAAGATTTCCTTGCAGCAGGCATACTGGATCGGGCAGAAAAAGTTTTTAAGGAGTTACTCAGTACTAAACCTAAAAATAGTGCCGATGCTTATTTATCGCTACGACAAATCTATGAACAATTAAAAGATTGGCCTCAAGCCATTGAAGTGACTAAGCACATTGAAAATAAGGGTAAAACACAACAACTTCGCATTATTGCTCACTATTATTGTGAAATGGCGCATACCGATGTTGCTCAAGGGCAAGTATATAGTGCAGAGAAATATTTAATTCAAGCCAAAAAATCCTATAAAGCCTTACCCCGAATCAAAATTATTCAAGGTGATATTGCCGCTTACCAAGAAAATTATTCTAAAGCACTCAAGCTATATCAAAATGTCATTCAAGATGATGCCTACCTTATCGCAATGCTATTTAAACAATTATTATTTGTAGCTGAAAAAATTGGCAGTAGTGAAAAAATTTATCAATTCTTAGTGCAACATTATCAACAATCGCAAGATCTCAATATATTAGAACACTTACTCGAATTGGCCTACCAATCCAACCATTATGACCAAGAACTTGAAACGATCCTAGAATCTGATTTACAGAATAAGGCCTTAAGTTTATATTCTATTTTCAAGAGTAGCCAGCTATTGGAAAGCACATTAAAACAATTATCCAATAAACGCGCTTTACAGCTGATTAGGCAGGCACTGCATAATCATTTACAAGGTCAATTAAATTTTCAGTGCCAACACTGCGGCTACAAAATGAATGAATATTTATGGCGTTGCCCAATTTGCCATCATTGGGATACCATTACTAAATTGCAGTAAAAACTATTTATCCTAGCGCCGTTTCAATACTATCCATTAATAAACCTGCAATATCGGCAGAATAGAGCTTATCGAGTTCCCGAATACAGGTGGGGCTAGTAACATTAATCTCGGTAATATACCCCCCGATTACATCCAGTCCAACAAACAATAGTCCCATCTCCTTTAGACGGGGAGCTAAAGCCCGACAAATTTGCCATTCACGCTCGGTTAAATCCATTCCAATCCCTTTAGCCCCTGCGGCTAAATTAGCCCGTCCTTCGCCTTCTGCGGGAATTCTGGCTAAACCGTGTGGAAAAGGTTCGCCATTGATAATTAAAATACGTTTATCACCTTGCTTATACTCAGGCAAAAAACGCTGCGCCATAATAGTTCGTTGCCCATAATTCGTAATAGTCTCTAGAATCACATTGGTATTCGCATCGCCTGCTTTAATTTGGAAAATCATTGCACCGCCCATACCATCTAAGGGTTTAACAACGATATGCTTTAACGTGTGTAGAAAATCTTTAATCCGTGCCATATCCCGTGTCACCAGTGTTTCTGGACAAAATTGTGAAAACTCACTGGCAAATAACTTTTCATTAGCAGAGCGGATACTATCGGCTCGATTAACAACTAACAAACCCACTTTTGCGGCCATTTCTAATAAATAAGTACTGTAGATATATTCCATATCAAAAGGGGGATCTTTACGCATCAATACCGCAGACAGCTGATGCAAAGGTTGAGTGATCAATTCCCCTAAACTATAAAAATCTTCCTGTTGATCAAACACCTCTATAGTTTGCATACGGGCAGTGACAACGCCATCTTGACTATATAAGTCAGCTTGTTGCATATAAAACACTCTCCAACCCCGTTTTTGAGCAGCTAGCATCATGGCAAAAGAACTGTCTTTTTTAGGATTAAATTCTTCAATAGGATCGACAATAAAACCGAGTGAAATGGTAGACATGGATACGAACTCAAATAATTTTAGTAAGTGGAATTATAACGAAAATTAAAAAATTACCAATACAGTGGAATTTTTCATCATGCAGTTTGTCCGAGAGTTAAAGCCATTGATTGGATAGATGGCTTAATATTCAACTTAAAACGAATGACAACAAACAATAAAATTGGAGATTTGAAATGAAAATTATAACAGGCATTTTTATCGCGGCCAGTGTACTTAGCTTAAGCGCGTGTGGCACAACAGGAACAGTGGATAGTGCAACCAGCAGCGCCATGATTGGTGCAGCCGCAGGCGCCATTGCAGGAAAGTCAACAGGTAATCATAAAGATAGTCGTGCAGTAAAAGGTGCTGCCATTGGTGCAGCCGCAGGTTATGTTTACGGTAAACAAGTCGAATCTCAACGCCAACGTCAATATCAAAATAATGGCTATGGTTACTAAGTGAACGTACCACCGGCTAAAGGCTGGTGGCTTCGAATTTCGGCTTAACGTCTATTCAGACGATTAAGTCACTTTGAAATGATCATCAGCTTCTAGAAATTCTTAATTCTTAATATATTCTAAGCAAACTTCATCCATTTCATTTCTAACCCAACTCTTGGTATTAATACCCAAACCCTTGGTAGTCTCTAACCTAAACTGGGTTATTTTTCCCTGCCAGTAACCCAGTTTTGGGCATACATAAACAAATATAAAAAAACAAACAACAAAACAGGCGCGAATTAAAAAATTGAGTAAAATTTAATCTTTTGTTTGTTGTTGTTGTT
>WFRR01000147.1 GCA_015486375.1 Thiotrichaceae bacterium | reverse complement strand
TTTCATCATATTCTATTTCATAAGCTATGGCTACGAATAATAAAACAAGCAATATCATTAGAAGTGATGAAGTATATAAAAACGATTTGCTTCTTATGTTTTTATATTTACTCTTATTGATAATAAAGCTTTCAGTTTTATTTTTTTGCCAGTCACTTGTACCCCTACTGCCTTTCTTAATCAGCTTTAAAGTATAATGATCAAAGAGTATTTTCTTTTGTTCGCTTCTATCTGTATTTTCCCATATAGTCTTTTTTTCATTTAAGATGCGTCTTGCTTTTTGTCCAGAGAGTTGAGAGGTGTTAAATTTTTCCCTGATAATTTTAGCAATTGAATCATGTGCTATTCTGTTATGAAATTGTTTATTATTTTCTTGATCAATAAAGGGAATTTCAATGATAAGATGATGATCTTTTAATGATTCTAGCAATTCCTGTCGATAGCTTATATGATTATAGAGTTCGTCATACTCTTTTTTATTCAGTGTTTTAGCTGTACCTTTTCCTGTTGTATGATTAAATAATATATCTAACATGAGTCCACTATTTTTAGCTTCTTTGCCCCATGTTTCTTTTTCTGCAGTTGCATTGAATTGCTGTTCGAGATAATCCGCAAGCAATAAACCTTGTTTCTTTAATTCAAGATACGTGGCTAAATTCCATTGTCGCTGGGTTTTATTTTCTACTTTTTTCCAAAGTTTATAGAGAGTTATCTGCAAAATAGGCGCAATATGTGATTGTTCATCTTCGAGTAAATCGTTTGCAATTTTTTCTGCAAGTCGTCCACCCTCAGGATTAATAATATCCAGTTGATAACGTGTTTTTAAACTATCCACTTGGCTTAAACTTTCAACCACTTCCATAATGGATTGTTTATTAAGAATTTTTAGTAAATAATCCTGATGGTTTAGTGCATAACTATTACCACAGGCATCATGTAATTGTCCATACCATTCGGTGCGTAAACTAAAAATAAGTTTTGCATTGGGTCGTTGTAGAGACGAATCAGAGGGGTAAAAAATACTATTCAGTGTACTTAAGAGTTGATGTAACTCTTCAGGTATATTATTGACTAATTTTTTTTGGCTTTGATCAAAAAATATTTCTTCTAATTGATCAATAATCCAAACAGTGGGATCGTCCGTTTTAGAATGAAGCTGTTGAAAAATAACATCGCGTTGCTGGCTACCAAAAAGCTGTATCACGAGATCTTTTTTATTTACTAATTCGTTATAACGAAAATAACGTACCTGCTGCCCATTGCTTTTAATCCGTGGCATAAGCCCCGCTTGTAAAAAAGAGGATTTACCTACGCCTGTACCACCGTGTAATAAAATAATGGGTTCAGGCTTTTTGATTAAAGCAAATAAATCAACTATATCCTGACAACGTCCAAAAAATAATTCAGCATCTTGTTCACGATAATAATAAAGATTTTTAAACGGTTGGGTAGGCAATTCTCCACAAGTGAGTGTGGGTAGTTGATTACAAGGATGACTGCCATCCGCTAACGTCCATTTAGGGTTTGTTGTTTTTACGAACCATTCAAATTTACTTTGAAATTTTTTACGGCGAACCTTAATTGATCGGAATGACCGATAAGTTTTCCCCGTTTCTGCTTCAATATCCTCTACTGCTTGAGAAAATGCCTCCGAAGCACTCAAGCCCTGTTGACCCAATGCCTTATAAAAGCAATTGCTAAAGCGACCTGCTACATGATCATCGATAGGTGCATTCGTACCAATAATGGTTGGCACACCCACTTCACTAAACATATGCACTTGTTTAGCGGTATTGCACCCATTGAGAAACACGATTTGCAACTGAGTGCAAGCAGCGAGCTTTTTGCTTAAACCACTGATATGGGCTTCACCTTCATCCAAATGGAGAACATCACTGCTGGCATGCCCAGCAAAATGGAGCATTAATAGATTTTGTTTATTACGATTGAGAAAGTCAATGAAATCAACAATTTTTGTATAAGAAAATGATTTAAAAGTATAATCAAGTTTTTCACATAACGGTTCAAGCTGTTTTTCGAGTCGTTTTATTTCTATTGGGATTTGCGATAAATATGCGTCTTGATCATTAGCAGCAATAAGTACAATAAGCGGTTTTTTTGAATTAGCTCGATGCATATATAGATAGTCAAAAATTATATTTTACAAAATATGGATGAAAAATTTTCTTGAGTGAAAATGTAGGCTATCAAACCACACATAGCTCACCTTATAGGAAAACAGTTGTGCTAATGATAGCATTACATTGACTTTAATAACTATCAGAGTGGTGTAACAATACTTCGTTATCGCAACCAACCGTTTAAAAGCGATGAAGAACGCCTTGAATATTTGTTTAAATTGTATGAAGCAATGATTGCAGCAGAGAAAAAATAAAAAAGGAAATATAATTTAGAATAGGATTTATTAAAAGCACTGGAACAACAAAGGTGTATAGGTGTATCATTGATACACCTTAGTAAAGTAGGAATAAACGATGCGTACCAATATTGTATTAGACGATGTATTAACCACTGAAGCCTTTGCTTTGACAGGTTTAAAAACCAAGCGTGAATTAGTTGAATTAGCACTACGGGAATTGATACGGATTAAAAAATCCTCTCAAGCAAGCGGATTATGTGATGTGTTTACAACATTGCATTCACTCAATTTAAGTGCTGATCCTTTTCCTGAGAGTGTGCGTCAAAATCGGGCTAATCCTTTTGCAGAGCAATTGTAATGCTTTGCGATACCAATATTATCAGTGAGCTGGCGCGACCACGCCCCAATAGCGGTGTTTGGACATGGGCAAGTCAACATCAACACATTCAACTTAGCACGATTACAGTAGATGAACTCTATTTTGGCTTATCTTGGAAACCAAACCCACGTATTCGCTTATGGTTAGAGGATTTTCTCAATGGCTACTGCACTATTTTACCCGTAACAGACAAAATAGCGCGATTTGCTGGAGAAATACGTGGAAGCTTACAAGCTGAAGGACAAGCCAGAACACAAGCCGATATGTTGATTGCAGCAACGGCAGCCGTCCACAATTTAGTGTTAGTTACGCGTAATGTGCGAGATTTTAAATCCTGCGGGGTTGAAGTGCTTAATCCGTTTACAATATGACAAACTCATGTGTGAATTCTCAAAAATAATCGGTGTGCAATAATCGATTTCCTTTTAAAGAAAGCTCAAACGCTAATAGCTTATACAAATTTCACGGGGATATTTTGTATAGACATCGCTTTTAAGGTCTGCCATCGATAACGATTAGTTTCCGTGCCACAGCCATTACAACTTGAACCACAGCTGGCTCCAACTACACTAACATTGCCGCGCTTAATCCAATAATTAAGCGCGAATTTAGCGGAGTCTGTTGCAATATCAAAATGTATAGCCACTTCTTCCAAAGAGGCTATTTTACGTTGTTTTAAATACTGTCGAATATCGGCAAGTAACATAATATATTATCCCTTTTTTGCTAACGATGTCGTTGATCTTTCAATGGCTGTTTGGGCTTTACCTGCTTGATCAAATAAGAACACGGCAAAAATGAGTACAGCACTTAAACTGCTTAGCCAAAGTAATGATGAGAAAGGATGTTGCATGAGTGTTGCAAGTTGATAGAATATTACGGCAACACTGTAGGCTAAAACGGTTGTCCATAGCACACCGACTAATGCCCAGTCTCGTCCTGCTTCTCTGACCATTGCACCCGTGGCGGCAACACAGGGAAAATAGAGGAGAATAAACAGTAAATAGGCGAATGCACCTATTTTGCCATCAAAACGACTCACCATTGCTCCAAAAGTAGCAATATCAACGTCTTGATTTTCTGCTGAATGATTAAGGTCTTTAACATCTTCAATAGCGCCTAAACCTAAAGGATCGGCTAAATTGGCAGCCGCATCGGCTAAATTAGCAGGAATGGTAGCCACTGCAGCGGATAAGTCATTAACTAAATCAAAAGGTGCTGTTTGTTCTGGGACAGTACTTTCCTGTTGATCAATCTTAGAATATAAAGCATCTAATGTACCCACCACGACTTCCTTAGCTAATAGTCCTGTTAAAATTCCAACGGTGGCAGGCCAATTATCTTGGCTAATACCCATGGGATGAAATACAGGTGTCATAGCTTTGGCTGTGGCACTTAATACCGAGTTTTCAGAGTCCTGATTACCAAAACTACCATCAGTACCCACACTATTCGCAATATTGATTAAAGCGACGACGATCACAATAATTTTTCCTGCCCCGAAGACAAAGCTTTTTAATTTATTCCAAGTATTAATTAAAACGTTTTTAAAGAGAGGAATATGATAGGTAGGTAACTCCATAAAGAAATCATCGACTTCCCCTTTTAATACGGTCTTTTTTAGCAGTAGAGCCGTCAAAATGGCAAAAATAATACCGACGATATAGAGTAAAAATACAATATTTTGCCCACCAATAGGAAAAAATGCCGCCGCAAATAAAGCATAAACCGCCAATCTTGCACCACAGGACATAAAGGGAGCCATCATAACGGTGATAATACGCTCTCGGTGACTGCTCAGTGTGCGAGCTGCCATAATACCCGGTACATTACAGCCAAAACCAATCACTAAAGGGACAAAAGCTTTGCCCGAAACACCGACTTTACGCATGAGGTGATCCATAACAAAGGCGGCTCTTGCCATATAACCTGATTCTTCTAATAAGGTTAGCAATAAAAATAATGCCCCAATAATGGGAATAAAGGTAGCAACAACTTGAATACCCCCACCCACTCCATCGGCAAGAATCGTCGTGAGCCATTCAGGTGAACCCATACTAGATAAAACAACGCGCCCCCCATCAACCAGTAGGGCTTGAACACTCAGATCAAAGAAATCAATCAATGCTCCACCAAAATTAATACTGAATAAAAACAGCAAATACATAATACCCAGAAAAATGGGTAAACCTGTCCAACTGCCTAAAACCCAACGATCAATTTTATCTGAACGGGTACGATTCACTTTACCCTTTTCGGTTACTACCGTTTGAGCAATTTGATTGGCATAATCAAATCGTGCATCTGCCAATAAGAAATCAATACTTTCATCCGTGACATTTTGAATCGTGGTGCGATAAGTGTCGAGCATTTCAATACTGTCATCGCTTTCAGGTGCAGAAAGTAATTTCAGTGCTGCAATTTTAGAAATTTTTTCTGCGCTGACTAAGGATTTAACCGCTGCTTCCAATACTTCGGTATATTCAATTTCAAGCTTGGTGACCGTACTATAATCATAGTCTAATAATATTTGATCTAACTGAGAAAAATCTTTGTCAGTGCGTAATGACATGCTTATCACAGGACACTGCATGGCGGCACTTAGTGCCTGTATATCGAAGCGCATACCATGTCCCTGTGCGACATCCATCATATTAAGTACGATAAGACTGGGAACACCTAATTCACGCAATTGCACACTGAGATATAAGCCGCGTTGCAAGGTGCTGGCATCAAGAATATTAATATATAAACGTTGTGGATGACGGGCTACAAAATCGCGGGCTATACGTTCATCCGTTGAGGTATCAGCGATATCGAGTGAATAAGTACCCGGTAAATCAACGATATGAAAGGTTTTATTGTCACGTTCAAACGTACCTTCTTTACGATCTACTGTGACACCGGGCCAATTACCTGTGGTTTGACTTGCACCTGTTAAATGATTAAATAAGGTACTTTTACCTGAATTAGGATTACCAATTAAGGCTAATTCAATGGCTGTTCCATCATCTAAGTGAGTCTTTGTGTCAGTGTTGCAACATTCTTTCATGATGATACCTATACTTCTGCCACTATGATCTTTTTCGCAAGGCTATAGCCAATACTAATCCGACTTTGTCCTGTGCGTAATACAATATCTCCGCGTCGATTACGAATAACATCAATATCTTGCCCTACACCTAAACCTAATCCTAATAATTTAGCTTTTGTTTTGCCATCCGCTTGCACACTGTGAATAACAGAATGACGTGTTTCTAGACTATTAGAAAGTAAACAAAGTGTTTGCATGATGCACCATAGATATGAATAAGAATAATTCGCAATAGTTTATATTAGTAAGTTCTAAAATGAAAGCTTGGCATGAATGCCAATCCCAAATTCCTCCTGATTGATCTATAAACCGATCACAATATCCAAATGCTTAGCTGTTTATCTTCAAGTAATTACACTGTTAATCATGTCCTTTATTCTTTCTAAGATGATATTTTGGTATTATTTTATATACTAATATCATATATTTTTATACTATATATGGTATAGTATAAATTAATATTATTTAAATATATTAATTTATACTTATATACTTAAAAGAGGTTGTTATGTATGAAAACTAACCAACTCATGACCGTAGCATTGCCTAACGGCACATTGGATATTTATCATAAAACTGCAGTAGGATCATTGACCGATTTATTCAGTTTAGGCAATGGGCAGAGAATTTTAGACGGTAAAAAACCCATGAATCAGAGTCTATTTATCAAGTCAAAAGCGACGCAAGAATTTATTCAAATCATTGCAAAAGAGCTGAGTATGAGTCCTGATAAAATTGTCTTTTCAAAGGGAAGAGGTAAAGCCTCAAGAACCTATGGGCAACTGCATTTTTTGATCTATGCGGCCGAAAAGTTATCACCGACTTTTCACTTTCATGTTATCGATATTTTTTTAAGTAAACACCTATTACAGCTGCGTGATGATGGAGGTAATGTTTTTAAAACCTTAAATCTAGCGATTGATCAGTGGCTACCTGATAGAAAGGGAAAACACAATATAGGCTGTTATATCCAAGTGGCAAAAATGCTAAGAGCTAAGATATTTCCCGAAATTAAGACATTTGATAGCAGTATTAATATCTGGAATACAGACCTTGCAAATTATGATAAACAGTATTTAAGAGAAGATTATGAAGATAAATTAGTTTCCTTTCTTAAAGTAGGATTAATTACAGATTGGAAACATCTAAAAGCAGTGATTGAAAAATTATAATTAAAAGAGGATTAAATTAGTTTCTCAACCACAACAGGAATAGACAAGGGTTCAGGCCACTGCCATTTATCTACACCCCGATTAGCAGGAATCATTTCAATACAATCAACAGGGCAAGGGGGTAAACATAAGTCACAGCCTGTACATTCTGATTCAATCACGGTGTGCATTTGTTTGGATGCTCCGACAATGGCATCGACGGGACAAGCACGGATACATAAAGTGCAACCAATGCAATCTTCCTCAATAATCTTGGCGACCATTAATTCTTCATTGGCATTTTCAGAATGTTCTTCACTGAGTGGTTTCGCTTCAACACCGAGAATATCGGCTAATTGTTGAATCGTCGCTTCGCCCCCGGGAGGACATTGATTAATATCTGCTTCACCCGCTGCCATTGCTTCAGCATAGGGACGACAACCTGCATAGGTACATTGTCCGCATTGGGTTTGGGGTAGGGCAGCATCGAGTTCGTCGGTAATGGGTTCACCTTCGACTTTAAAACGAATCGCGGCATAACCGAGCAAGAGACCAAAGAATATGGCAATCCCTGTAATCACTAAAATGGCAGAAAGCATTATGTTTTTACCAGACCAGAAAAGCCCATAAAGGCGAGTGCCATTAGGCTTGCGGTAATCAGTGCAATGGCATTACCTTTAAAAATACTCGGCACATCGGCCACATCAACCCGCTCGCGCAAACTAGCAAATAAAACTAACGCTAAGGTAAACCCTGCGGCTGATCCCATTCCATACAAGGCGGATTCAATAAAACTATGAGAGTCTTGTACATTCAATAAAGCCACCCCTAATACAGCGCAATTGGTTGTAATTAAGGGTAAATAAATTCCAAGAACATTGTAAAGAATCGGACTCGATTTACGAATGGCCATTTCAGTAAAACCAACAATTGCCGCAATGACTAGAATAAAACTTAAAGTTCTTAAATATTCTAAATTTAAGGGTTGTAAAAGATATTCATTCAGTAAATAGCTTGAAATAGACGATAGGGTTAATACAAAAGTCGTCGCTAAGCCCATGCTCATTGCTGTTTCTAGTTTTCGGGATACGCCCATAAAGGGGCATAAACCTAAAAACTGTGACAAGACAATATTATTGACCCAAACTGTGCCAATAATAATCAGTAAATATTCCATGATTACAATCTATAATTAATTAACCCAAACACGGGCATTTCTAAACATTCTCATCCAAGGGCCAGTTTCATTCCAATCATCAGGATGCCATGAGTGTTGTAGGCTTCTAAATAAACGTTCTGGATGCGGCATCATAATTGTAAAACGTCCATCTTTAGAGGTTAAGCCTGTAATCCCCTCTGCGGAGCCATTAGGATTTTCTGGATAATGTTCAGTGCTTTTACCCTGATGATCAATATATTGTAAACTGACTAATTGATCATCTAAGACACTTTGAGGACTACTGGTGTTAAACACCGCTCGACCTTCTCCATGTGCCACCGCAATCGGTAGCTTAGAACCTGCCATGCCTTTAAGGAAAATGGAAGGCGAAGGCTGAATTTCAACCATTGAATAACGCGCTTCAAATTGCTCTGAAGTATTATTATGGAAACGTGGCCAATGTTCTGCACCGGGAATCAAATGACTCAATTGCGATAACATCTGACAACCATTACAAATCCCTAAACCAAATACATCTTCACGTTGGAAAAAGGCTGAAAATTCATCACGAGCTTTTTCATTCAGTAAAATAGTTTTTGCCCAACCGCCACCTGCGCCCAGTACATCACCATAAGAGAAACCACCACAAGCGACTAAGCCTTTAAAGTCTTGCAAGCTAACTCGACCTGATAAAATATCGGTCATATGCACATCTACCGCATTAAAACCTGCGCGATCAAACGCCGCTGCCATTTCTACCTGACCATTGACCCCTTGTTCTCGTAAAATTGCCACGGCGGGTTTATTATCTAAATTCGCGTATGGCGCACTAATATCTTCATTGAGATCAAAACTTAGATCAACAAACATTCCTGTATCACTTGGATCATCTAAACGCTCAAATTCTTGTTTAGCACAGACCGCATTATCACGCAGTGCCTGCATTTGATAACTGTTTTCAGCCCAGATTTTTTGCAAGTGACTTCGATCCGCTTGATAGATTAGTTCAGCATCAGCATAAATGGCTAAATTATCCGCATGATTAATCTGTCCAATTGAATGCACACAATCTTGTAAACCTGCATCTATCAATATTTGTTTAACTCTGTCGGCATTTTGACGGGCAACTTGTATAACTGCGCCTAATTCTTCATTAAATAAGGTATGTAGACTCGATTCACCCATACTGGCTTGAATGCTTAAATCAACGCCACAATGTCCTGCAAACATCATTTCGCTTATTGTCGCTAATAAACCACCATCAGAACGATCATGGTAAGCCAATAGTTTATTATCTTGATTGAGTTGTTGAATCGTTTCAAAGAAAGCCCGAAGCTGAGAAACTTTATCGACATCAGGGACATCATTACCCAGTTGAGAATACACTTGTGCTAATGCCGATGCACCTAAACGGCTTTTGCTTGCGCCTAAGTCAATGAGAATTAAATCGGTATCGCCTTTATCAGTGCGTAATTGTGGGGTAAGGGTTTGATTAACATTATCAACAGGGGAAAAGGCTGTCACGATAAGGGAAAGTGGCGCAGCCATTTCCATTGCGTATTGATCCTTTTCCCAGATATTTTTCATTGAAAGGGAATCTTTACCGACAGGAATCGCTAAATCCAAAGCAGGACACATTTCCATGCCCACGGCTTTCACGGTATCAAACAGTGCTGCATCTTCACCTTTATGCCCTGCGGCTGCCATCCAATTAGCTGATAAACGAATATCGGCTAATTGATTGATATCTGCGGCGGCAATATTGGTTAATGCTTCACCGATTGCCATTCGCCCCGAAGCCGCAGGTTTAATTAATGCTAAGGGAGTACGTTCACCAATTGCCATTGCTTCACCTTTAACCGATTGGTAATCAATACAGGTGACAGCAACATCCGCAACAGGAACTTGCCAAGGTCCCACCATTTGATCTCGCACGACCATTCCCGTCACAGTACGATCACCAATAGTAATTAAGAACGATTTAGACGCAACGGTTGGCAAACGCAATACTCGTTCAATGGCTTCGTCTAAAATCATCTCAGAACAATCTAAAGCAGGTTGTTCAAATACGACATGCTCAACATCCCGTGTCATTTTAGGTACTTTACCTAATAGCACTTCCATTGGTAAATCAACCACATCATTTTCAAATAAAGCATCACTTAGCTTTAAAGTTTGCGCTTCAGTTGCTTTACCAACTACAGCGTATAAAGCCCGTTCACGTTCACAAATGGCTTTGAATGTGTCTAAACGGCTTTCATCAATGGCAATGACATAGCGTTCTTGCGCCTCATTACACCAAATTTCCATCGGTGACATGCTGGGTTCATCATTTAAAATATGACGCAGTTGGAACTCACCCCCACGCCCTGCATCATTAATGATTTCAGGTAAGCCATTCGATAAGCCTCCTGCACCAATATCATGAATGGATACAATCGGAGACTCGTTACCTAAGGCGACACAACGATCAATGACTTCCTGACAACGACGTTCCATTTCAGGATTGCCCCGTTGTACAGAAGCAAAATCAAGGTTTTCCGCACTGCTGCCACTGGTCATAGACGAGGCTGCACCCCCACCTAAACCAATTAACATTGCGGGGCCACCTAAAACAACAATCGGTGTACCGACAGGAATCATCTGTTTTTCAATATGCTGTTCACGAATTGTCCCCATCCCCCCCGCTAACATAATCGGTTTGTGATAACCCCATAAGGCAGAACCCCCCTTTGCGGGTATATCCATCTCATAGGTACGAAAATAACCTGCAATATTCGGACGACCAAATTCATTATTAAATGCCGCGCCACCAATCGGACCTTCCAACATAATATCGAGCGCAGAAACAATGCGATCAGGTTTACCGTGATCCTTTTCCCAAGGTTGTTCGTAATTGGGAATGCGTAAATTTGAGACTGAAAAGCCTGTTAAACCCGATTTAGGTTTAGAACCACAACCTGTTGCGCCTTCATCTCTAATTTCACCGCCTGAACCTGTCGCTGCACCGGGGAAAGGTGAAATTGCAGTTGGATGATTATGCGTTTCCACTTTCATAATTAAGTGAATTGGCTCATTGGTATAGGCATAATTTCCTGTGCTATTGTCAGGAATAAAACGACTGGCTTGATGACCTGCAATCACGGAAGAGTTATCTTTATAAGCAGAAAGAATACCATCAGGCTGATGATGGTAAGTATTACGAATCATCCCAAACAAGGTTTCATCTTGTACTTCACCGTCAATCACCCAATCAGCATTAAAGATTTTATGGCGACAATGTTCTGAGTTCGCCTGAGCAAACATCATTAATTCGACATCACTCGGATTACGTTCTAAACGCGCATAGTTTTCAGCTAAATATTCAATTTCATCTGAAGATAAAGCTAGACCTAATTCAATATTGGCTTTGCTCAATGCAGCGTCGGCATCTTCACTAATATCAATTATGACCACAGGAGCAGGATCGGCTACTGAAAATAATTGTTGGGCTTCTTCCAGTTCGTATAAGGTCATTTCAACCATACGATCATGAATCAGTGCATCAATATGATCATGCTCAGTCTTTGATAATGTATTTTCACTATAGATTGTATAAACAATGCCACGTTCAATACGCTCAACCTGAGTCAAACCACAGTTATGAGCAATATCACTGGCTTTACTCGACCACGGTGAAATCGTGCCAATACGAGGAATGACAATAAATGCTTGTTGTGATGATTGTGCTAAATCCGCATAACTTTCTTCTGTCGTATGTTCCCCATAATCTAGAATTTGCTGTAACTTGCTTTGTTCAGCCTCGCTGAGATTTACAGAAATTTGTGCGAAATGTACATACTCTGCACGAATCGCTTGCAGATGGGGAGTCGTTGCCTGTAAGCGGTTTAATAGCTTAGTTTTACGGAAATCAGAAAGGGCTTTACAACCAGAAAGGATCAACATGGTTTGCTACTCGATATCATCTGCAATAAAAGATCGCTATCATAGCCTGAATTTAAACGAAGTTTAATTATTTTTGGTATCAATTAAGTGATAAAAGGACATGACATTGCTGAATAGTCACAGTACAATGCTGGGTTCACTAACCAGTTTAGTATTCCAATTGGGGGCGACATGGCTTCGACGGGGATTTCGAAATCTGGGGAGCATGCAGTGAATATCAGTGATCACTTAAAATCCAAGCTGTATATTAAATAGTTGCAAACGATAACAACTACGCTCTAGCTGCCTAGGCAGTTAGCTTCTGATCAGATCAATCTGCGGGTTTGAACCCAGAAGTCATTTAGCAGGATCGCACGCTACGTTTTTCTAAGCCGTAGCCTGTTAAAATTATTAGGATCGTTGTATGAAACCCTGACTGTCGGGTCCACACGACTAAACTAAAGACAGAAACTAAGCATGTAGCGCCTTCAGACAGAGGATTCTCGGACGCGGGTTCGATTCCCGCCGCCTCCACCAATTTCACCACCGATAAAGACCGATACCCACCTAAAGCCTTGTTCAAACAAGGGATTTTAGTGCTTGACTCTCCGAGCTTGTCCAGCTTAGACCCATAAGAACCAACTTATTTACTGGTATAATTGCTGGTGTCATTTGAAACTATTGGTTGATACCAGCATGATAAGAATTTATAAAGAAAACAAACTTTCCAATTTAATAATCAAACACGCCAAGCCCAAAACGAAGAAATATAAACTGCCTGATGGGGGTGGTTTGTATTGTGAAATATTGTTAACAGGCACAAAGGTATGGCGATACAACTACCGATTACAAGGCAAGCAAAAAACGTACACCATTGGGAAATATCCCAAAATCAGCCTTAAGCAAGCCCGCATCCAAAGGGATCAAGCCCGAGATAATGTATCCGAAGGCATTGACCCTTCCCAGAAAAAACGAGTTGAAGCCAATATTTTAAACGAACACATTTTTCAGTCGGTTGCAGAAGTATGGTTAGCCGAGAAAAAACTACAATGGTCACATTCCAACTATAAACGCACTTTTCGCTATTTAGAAAAAGACGTATATCCCTATTTAGGTCAAAAAGATATTGCCACGATTTACGCCCCTGACATTATTGCGATAATTAAAACGGTGGCTAATCGAGGCTCAATTGATACCGCTAAACGGATTAAAGGGGTTGTGCAACAAGTTTTTGATTATGCGGTTGCTTATGGCAAAGCGATTCGTAATCCTGCTAAAGATATAAATCTACGCCTTATTTTGCCGCCAACCCACAAAACACACTTTGCAATTATTAGATATCCACAAGTACTCGGGCAACTTCTTAGCGGAATCGATAATTATCACGGTGCAATCTCAATAAAATATGCCTTGAATATTCTCTTATTGGTGATGCTGCGCCCCAGTGAATTATCCAATGCCGAATGGTCAGAAATTGATTTTAATGCCGAAATTTGGACTGTTCCCGCAAAACATAGAAAATTATCGCAATATTTAAAAAATGCTAATCGCGCTGAAGATGCCCATATTGTGCCATTAAGTCAGCAAGTGATAACCCGATTGCAAAAACTGCATAAATACACAGGCAAAGGAAAATATATCTTTCCTTCTCCCAGAGGAAAATCACGCCCAATTAATAGCAATAGTCTAAGAATGGCATTACGTGGTATGGGCTTTGATAAAGAAACCATCACTTCACATGGCTTTAGAGGCACAGCATCCACTTTTCTGAATAGTCAATGTTTTCGCGGTGATGCCATTGAAGCACAATTAAGCCACAAAGATAAAAACGCAATCCGTGCTGCTTATAATCATGCCGACTATATGCCTGAAAGACAGCAAATGTTACAAGTTTGGGCGGATTATTTGGATACTTTGCGTACAGGTGAAAAGGTTGTACCAATTAGGAATATTACAGATTTTTAGAAAAAATTTTGAATTAATAACTGATATTATCAATAAGTTACAAAGAGTAATTTATAGCTTATTGATTATATAATTAAGATACCTTGGTTAGATATAGGGTATTTGTATAACTAAAGCGTTAGAAATAATTAATCTTTAGCTTAATTTAAGTATGCGTAAACCATCTGAAAGATATTGATTTAATGGAGACTTTCTACAAATCTCTTGTGGAGATGGTAAATCTTCTTTTGCTAAATTTAAATTTAGTTCCCATTCATCTTTAACTGAAAATGTTTTATCAACTCTATTACTCTTTCCAAGCTCCATTAACGCACATAATTCTGCCCTTTCATTATTATTTAATAATTCAACTAAATCTAACAGTAACTTATTGTATTTTTCGATATTTTTGTCAACAGTTGGAAATGGTTCTGATAAATCCCATTCCTGTACAGTTGGTGTAATATTTCGACGATTAGTAGCAACATTTATAATTTCATTTACTTTATTAATATTAATCATATTTTTCTCATATATTTAGGGTTTAATGCCATTTAAAAAGATGGCTTGGTTAGATTGTACATAATTTATTTTAGGTTACTTATTGGAAGAATAACCACTTCCCCATTCTTCCACAATTCATATTCACTAATATCAATGCAATCATTCCAAACTACCGCATAGCCACCTTGTTCTACTTGAACACTATTAAACAAAACAGGGTTTTTTAAGGGTGAGAACATATCTTTTTTTAATAAGGGTGATACATTATATTTTCGCTTTTGTTGATTATTAAAAGTGACTAATAGATTGTATGGAGTCGTTGTACTCACTGAAGCGATTTTAGGATATATCATAAATATTAACCTGAGAATTCAAGAGGCAAGCAGATTTTTTTATAGACATAGGATAAACTACACAATGTAATATATTTATATAAGAGAGTTGTAAAACTCACCGCGTTTTACCTTTACTTAGCGGCAATGTCAATCTCATATAGGTCTGGTACCCATTTTTAGGCTAGATATACAGTCACATTGACGAATTTTTAGCCCACAAAATAATTGCATTATGTGGGCTTATGTGAGAGAGCTGCAAGGCTCACCGCTTTTCTCTAACTTGAGCGGCAATACCAATCTCACATAAGTCTGCTTCCTCACTTATCCTAACCGCTCATTCTCATCTCCAAATATTCAAAAAATATCAGCAGATGCACAGTCGCATTTAAGATAGACTGTGTTGTAAGACCTGTGTGGGAGAGCTGAAAAGCTCACCGCGTTTCTTCTTTTAAGCGGTAATGTCAATCTCACACACGTCTACCACACCTTCGTTTGAGAAGGTAAACCAACATAACTATGCAAAACCTGTGTTGAGAGGGTCGCAAGACTCACCGCCTTTCTTCTTTTAAGCGGCAATACCAATCTCACATAGGTCTGCTCCTTAACACTGATTCCAGTCCCAAAATATCTAAAAAAATATCCGCATCAGCGGCTTTTTTTATGCCTATTTTAAGATAGACTGTGTTGTAAGACATGTGTGGGAGAGCTGAAAAGCTCACCGTGTTTCTCTAGTTTAAGCGGTAATGTCAATCTCACATATGTCTACCACGTCTTCGTTTGACAAAGGTGGTCTTCAATAAAAATCACCCTTGATTTATCTTCTCGCACAAACCTGATCCCTTTTACCCTAACCGCTAAACACTTATTCTCAATTTCTAAATATTCAAAAAATATCACTTGACACAAAAGCGACATACGCGCTATTTTTATGCCACTGCTGCAAAAGACAGTAGTCAGAATTGACGTTCTGGAATTTAAAACGGATGCACAGTCGCATCAGCGGCTTTTTTTATGCTTAATTAAGATAGACTGTGTTATGTGTTGTAAGACTGTGTGGGAGAGCTGCAAGGCTCACCGCCTTTTCTGTTTTAAGCGGTAACGTCAATCTCGCACATGTCTACCACGCTTTCAATTGACGTTGAAGTAGGTAGGTTTTACACCTTAAAACAGGAGACTAAGCTAATGCCTAGTTCTATCCACGCTGGCATTCCGCCCAGCAATCAGGCAAATTCGCCTGAAATATCCCCCCTAAAACGCTATACAATCCCTGTGCCTAATTGCCGTGTATTATCACGTCTTGCAATTGCATTTAAGCCTATTACTTTATTGATTCATCCTTTATCCGATTGCTTTAATCAAGGCGGTCTTCAATGAAAATCACCCTTGATTTATCTCAACTGATACAAGCTAATGCGAGTTATCATCATCGTGAAGGAGCATATAAACACTTGCTTTCTTTGGTTATTCCTCCCTTTATCAAACTTCTGTTAGAACATACCCAAGGCAATAAATCGGCTGCAGCACGTTTGGCGGGTTTTAGTCGTGCAACCTTAGATCGCAAGATCAAGCACTACCATATTGTATTAGAAAAGAAAGTCCGTCTTATTGGGGAGGATGTATGAGCCAGCATAGTTATGTTCATTTACTTAAGCCGCTTTCCAGTCAATCCAAACCCTCCAAACTTAAGCCACCGCAAGAAATACTCTCGACATCAGAACCCCACCCCTCTACTGATCGTTTTATGCGTATTGCGGTGGTGCTAGATCGGGTGGGCGTTTCCAGTAGCACTTTGTATAGCTGGATGGCAGAAGGTTTATTTCCTCAACAAATCAAAATAGGGCGCACTTCGGTATGGTCTGAAAATGAGATTTATGCATGGATGGATCAGCAAAAGGAAGCAAATTTATGAGTACGACTAGCATAAATATGGTTGCAGGCTTTAAGCAATATCCTCGGAAAATGCTTTCACAAAGTCAGTCATCCATTAATTAGATTTAATTGTTTGAGTCAACAGGGGTTGTTTTCGCTGTTGTACTCAAACTTATTAAGGAGTCATTTTATGTTTTCACCCATTGCCACCCCTTCCCCGAGTCCAAGGGTCAACGCTATTCTAGCGACCCTGCCCTCAAAAAGGGTCGAACCCACCATAAAATCCAGTCTTCAACCCTCGGCTTATCCTGTTAATACATGGATCAATAAAGGCGTGACCTCTGAAGAGCAGCAACACATCAATACCTGTTTTCTTAAATTTCCCGATGCCATTAAGGAGGTTGTATGGGAACAATATTGCTTAATTCATAACAGTCTTGGCAGTGCCTCAGCCAACCTTTTTATTGCGACCTTGGATGATAAGAAGTGGTCTAAACAGCACTTTTCCACCACTAAGGATCGCTTAGCCAAGCTAACAAAAGCGGCGATTGATGCAGCCAGTAATACCAAGCAAGCCTTAAAAGCAGGACGACAATGCTTTGAGAAAGAAGACTTAAGTCCCCCCAGAGGCAAGCATTCTGCGAGTACGCTGGCACGCATGGTTGATCCTGATGTATGGGAACGTAAATTAAAGCCGCGCAGCAAACAACGTATCGAGAAAGCCGTGCGGGATAAAGGGCGTATTTTCCGTGAAGGGGAAGTCTATTCTTCTAATTACACCGTGA
>WFRR01000146.1 GCA_015486375.1 Thiotrichaceae bacterium | reverse complement strand
GTTTTAGACAACACATTAGAGCCTATTTAATTCTTTTGGCGAATTTTCGTCGCCTGTTTTCCTGCACCCATTGTGAATTCTTCACAATGTTTGGGCAGGGCTTTTCTCGTCAAACCAATTTAAAAAAAACGACCCCAAACAGCGACGGCTTTTGAAATTTCACAGACATTAAAACCGCTATTTTGATGGCGCATTTTGTTGCTGTGCTGACAATGGCAAGTATCCTGCCATGCCCTTAATCGGTTTGTCAATAAAAATATAAAAATTAATTTTACTCTGTGATTGTCGTTTGTCCGTTGTCTTTTTGTATCACTGTAGACTGTTTTCTGTCGTTGTTGTGGTCTGTTGCTGTTTTTTTGTAAACTGTTTCTGTTTTATTGTCGTTTGTCTGTTGTGTATGCCCCAAACTGGGTTTTTCTATCTAGTTTGGTCAGAAAAACCTAAACTGGATTATATCAAAATAGATAGTAAAACCTAAATTAGGTTACCTCTAAGTAGGTATAAAAACCTAAGTTGTGTCTGTCTATTGGGTCTATAGTAAAAAAGTCTGGGATATGTATACAAATCCCCTGCTAATATTTCGCTTAAATAATCTGAGTTAATAAGCTCAGTTTGGAATAGGACGTGAATTTAAAAGTATGAAAGAAAGTGATCAGTCTGTTTTGCAGAAACCGCACTTATTAAAGTTAGATGTGGTTTATAAAACATAATTGTCATCATAAGGTTTCTCTCCTTGAATAATAGGCAGTGTCATTGCTTTATCCCAAATTGTCCAACCCCCATTGAGGAGACGAAGATCTTTATAGCCTAATGATTTTAGCTGCATAAAACCAAGACTCATACGAAAACCATCATGGCAATATAAATAAATGGTTTTATCTTTCGGTATATCAGCATACATTGCCGCAATATCTTTCTCAGATTTCCACGTTTGACTTTGTCCATCTGTTCCAGAAAGGCTGACAATATTAATTGCTCCTGGAATATGACCTGCCTGAACGGCATGTTTTATTATTTTCCCTGTGTACATATCAGTCGGACGCGCATCGACTAAGATCACGTTATCATCTTTACGTGAAACAACATCATCATACACTTTAGTCCATTCAATCAGCATGTTAGGATTAGTTGATTTTAACTCCACATTACCTTCTTTGGGTGTAGGCGTTGCTTCTTTCGTTAATTCATTGAACGCTGTCCACTCAATCGTTCCACCATTTAATACTTTCACTTTACTCATATCATATCCAAATAATTGCAAGGTGACATAGAGTCGAGAGGCTAATGCAGTCGATGAATCATCGTAAATAACCAGCGTTGAATCATTATTTACCCCCCACGAACGTAAACGTTGCTGGAAAGTCTCACGCGAAGGAAAACGCATAATAGGATTAGCTAAATTATCGCCTAAGTCTTTAAAACGCTGTACTTGAATCGCGCCTGCAATATGTCCAACGCTAAAATAGCGGTGTGGATAATAACGGACTTCTAATATTATCGGGGGTGTATCACTTTCAATCTGTGTGCTTAACCAGTCTGCATCCACTAAAAAATCTCTACTTGCATGAGCAGAAGTACTCAAGATAAAAAATATCCAAAGAGATAGATAAAGGAAAGAACGTTTCATTTTCATAGTATTTTCACAAAATAATAAAAAAGAACTATGTGAAAAGTGTATGAGTCAATGTAATCATTACACATCCACATAGAACAAAAAAGCACCCTTGACTCGATGCTACCTATTAAGGAGTCTGGCTATAGCAAAAGGGTACTTAAAAAAAGAGAGGTTAAATTAATACCCAAACTTGACATTAACCCCTGAAGTTAATGTATTTGTATTTTTATCACTGGTCTTATCACGTCTTGAATTATAAGCGGCAAAGAGTTCAGACTTCTTATTGAGTTTATGTTTCACCCCTACACTCCAGTTGTCCCAATCTTTATTACCATAAACAGCACCATCACGATTACGGCCATAACTGGCAATAAATTTATTTTTATCTGTTTTATAAATGCCATTGACATAGGTATTTTTACCCAAGCCGATATTTTCAACATCTTCATACATAACAGCCAGACTGAGTTGATTAAAATTATAACGTCCCGCAAGTTGCCAGCCTGATCCATTACTTAAACCCGCTTTACCTGATGTATCATCGGCATTAATATCAATGACATCTGCTGCAAGAAATAAGCGCTTATCTTTATATTTAACACCTGCGCCCTTTGTATTTCCCCCTTTAAGATTTTTAAGTGTGCCCGTGTTATGGAGCGGTTTTGTGCTTTTATTAAATTCTGATGCAGCCCATACATTGAATTTTAGACCTGGGCCAATTTTAGGACTTTCATATTCAATGGCATTATTAAAATAACTAGAATGTAATTCAGAAGTACCTTGACGACCTCCTGAACGTGATTGAGGAACATTATCATTCCACGGATCAATTTTGGTTAAGGATGTTTTATAGCCTGTACTTAAACGTCCAAGCCGTACCTTTCCCCATGATTTGCTTGCTAAACCAGCATAACCTTCACGAAACTCAACATTTTTTCCCGCTGTTCCTGCCGTATCATCGGTGCTTTCATAACGTAATTCAGCCTGATAAATCAGCTTGGAATCCCCTAATCCAGAAGGTATTTTACCTTTAACTCCCACTCTAGAGGCATTACTAACAATAGATGTTCCTGTAGACTTTGCACCATTGCCTGAAACATGATCAATACTTAAACGGGCTTGTCCATACAGTTGTAGTGCTTCTGAATTAGCATTCCAGCCTGTGCCTTTTTTATTTGTTTGAGTCGATGTTTTTGGCAGGGCAGTTTGCTTTGTTTCTAATTCTGCAATGCGTTTTTGCATCGTCGCCATTTGTGCTTTCAGTGCTTGCAAATCATCTGCAGAAGCGGCTTGTGTCATTAATGCAATACTCATTGCAGCACCTAGTTGCCAAGCAATCATTGGTTTTTTCATGTTTTATCCTCACAGGTAGTCAGCATTCGTTGTTTTTAAACAACAATGAGGGAGTGAGGCTAAATGAGTTGCACGAAAAAAAATATGATCAAGGTTAGGCTATAAAAATTTTCCTTCTTTAGGTCAAATTATTCACTAAACGTCGTGTTTTGTAGAAAGGTTCAACAGGACCTGCAATAACATAAGTGCCTACAGGACCAGAACGTTGACGAAAACGGAGATCAATATGGGAATTTTCATGATCTAAAACCGATTGCCAAACAC
>WFRR01000145.1 GCA_015486375.1 Thiotrichaceae bacterium | reverse complement strand
GGATAAGCGACAACTGTCTGCCACAGTCAGACCGATGATTGAAAAACTCGATGGTTTAAAAGCGGAAGCTGATCGCTTAGAAGCAGAACAGGAAAAGTTAAAATCTACCATTTGAAAATGCACTTTCGTTAAATTGACTCATAACGGATTAATGGGATCAAGAGAATTTGATGTATCGGTTATTTTGGTCAAAATTATTGACATATCGTCCACGCAAATTACATAAGAGCCAAGCTATATTTATATATGCATTCAGTTACTGGGTATTGACACAAAATAATGCTGCATCTGTTTTATAATTTAATCGTCCACTCCCCAGTAATAAATAGGCATGTTGGCGTTCAATATGTAATTTATGAATACGACCATTACTAATAATCAATAGAGGATTATGTTTAGGCATAATGGTACATGCTTGTAGTTGATCAATTGCAGCTTGCAATGCTAAGCCTCCTTTTCCTTTAATATGAATATGATGTAATAAATTATCAACATTGACATAACCTTGATCATGTACTTGGTTATCACAATAAATTAAACGAACCGTTTGAATATTACAGCTAATGGCATAACTGCGAATAATACCCAACACTTTCTTGAGTTCTAAAGGGTGAATTGCCTGCGAAGTATCAATAATAATTGCGATACTACGTTCCCAACTTGCATAAGGTTGATTGACCCAGCGTGGACGAGGAATATTAGGCGTAGCACTTTGCCGACGACTCAAACGAGTATAAGTGCGTTGTTTTTCTACATGAGGAAAAAATGGACTAAGCCACTTAATTAATTGTGTATCCCAAGGCAACGGCGGCTGAATAATTGCGTTGATTTCTTGACACAAACTAGCGGGAATCACTAATTCTTGATCCGATATAGACGGTTTTTGTTGTACATAGTCCAAACCTGTATCAATACTATTACGATAAAATTCATCTAATTCACGTCCGTCACCTTCTAACCACCATGAAAATGCTTTGCTATTAATAATGTCAGTTTTACTTTTTTGACGAAAAGGACTGATACGTTTAATCCTTTTTTGCCATTGCTTATTGTGCATAATCTGGTCATAGACCGATTCTATATTTTTACCTTGTAAATCTGGCGCGTAAAAAATACCGACATTGGGTATTTTCCCCACTTTCATTTCAACTAACCAGCCATTAATGACGTAATCTGCGGCAACATGCCAATAAAAAGCATCATGCCCTTGTGAGCGTAAGTCATGACGTAGCCCAATATGTAGATATTGATGCAGTAAGATAAAAATCATTTCTTGAGTCGAAAATTGCCAATGTGGGTGAACATAGACACATTTTAATTCAGGATTAATTGCTGCAATATCAATTTGATATTGTTTACACAGCTTAGCATCTTCAATTAAAGAAAAGTTACTTGCAAATAATGATAATAGCGGGAAAGAATGCATAATCCAAGCATTGGCACTACGCAGATTTTGACTGATGGGTTTAACTTGATTTTGTTGTGATAGACCCGTTAAAGCCCATTGTACTGTGGCAGTTAAACCGCGTTCACAGGCTTCCTGAAGATCGTACTTACCGTAATAATGCTTATAATATTCATCATCCTCATCATCAAGGTCATATTCATATTTATCATAATTAGGATCAACGAACCAACTCGGTAAACTATCACCAATCCCTTGATTAACCGACATATCAATAGGACATTGTCCAATCATTAATTGTTGTACAAAACTATGCGCTATATTGATATACGATATTGGACTATTTTCAATATCCTTTTTTCGTAGGTGTTCCAAAGCAATGTGCGAATAGGCCAACGCTAAAATATACATCCATTCTTGTTTAGATAATTTTTTCTTAAGGTTGAGCCATAATGTATAAGAATAACGATCTTCATATAATTGCGCCCAACAAGCTTTCGGTAAGTCATCCGTGTAATAAAGAGATATAACAGGATCTAACTGCTTAAATAGAGGGTGTTCACATAATGATTGTTGTGCTGATTTTATATATTGATGATTTTTATTTAAGTGCGATTTTTTCATACCGTACGTAAATTCGGTAAACTACGCAGCACCTCAATACTAAACCAAGCAGGTAATTGATACATATCATAATTATTATCATCATATGTATGGGTTTCAGGTTCAGTAAATATTATCTGTGCCGTTTCGGGTGAGATATGTGCTAATTGAATAATCAATTTTTTCGCATTTTCAACTAAATTATCCTGTTCAGATGGTTGAAATGAATAATTTAGACTTTTAATTAAATACAGTCGAAAACTATGTACTAAAAAGTGCAACACATCACGTTCTTCTAGTTTTTTAGGCCATGAGCGTTGTCCATAAATAATTTCATCAATGCTGAAACCATAGTGTTGATGCTTGTAATAACCAATAAATTGACGGGCATGAGCAGGGGTTAATAAACCTGATGCCAGTTGTTTAACAACTTCCGTATTTAAGTCATCTTCTGTATACGATTTAAGACAATTCGATAACATATGCCAACTGCGTGGAGTAGAAAAGGGTTGTTCATATTGAGGTGGTTTTGAAAATAAATGTTCAGGTCGAATCTGAATATAGTCTGTTACCAGTGGGTGCAAAGTATGTTGAATTGCCCAATCTAACCAACTACGATAATGCACTTGCAAGTTAACATGTATCATACGATTGACTAATGCAGAAGAGAGTGGCTTAACAATGGCAGAATCTTCGGTACGATTACCTGCACCAATGACAATTGAGCCTTTAGGCAGCTCATATTCACCAATACGTTGATCATTAATTAAACTATAGAAAGCCTTTTGTACTTCTTGAGAACAAGCATTTAATTCATCCAAAAATAAACAAAAAGGTTCATCGCGTGCAATAAGCGTGGGAGGACAAAACCGTGATTTACCACCAACAATTTGTGGTACACCGATAATATCTTCTGGCGCGAGCTGTGAACCTAACAAACTAACACAGTCTAAACCCACTTCCAATGCGAATAACTCTACTAATGAAGATTTTCCAATTCCCGGCGCACCCCAGATGAAAACGGGACAGACAGGCGCAATATTTAGTAAGAAATCAAATAATTGAGTTGATTTTAAGTTGTGGACTACCTGCATATATCTAAACCTCTATAATACCGATTCATCGCTTTTTATCTGAAACATTGATGCCACCGATACGATGAAAGGGAAGGCTGATAATGGGTGTTTTTACGCTGCCATGTAATTCATATTTAAGTTGTCGATCTCCAAAGAATTGAGGAATCATTTTTAGCACTGTCATGGTATTCAAGCTGATCGGTATGCGTATTTTCTGTTGTGATTTTGCACCGATGGCAATCTTATCACGACTTTCACCCCCACCCACTGAAACGCCATTGAGTTTTAAACCGTAGTCAACACCGTACAAATACAGAGGAAAGTGATTGGGGTTATGCACATTAAGGGTAAAAACAGCTTCCCCTTTCCGTAGGGATAGCTCTCCTAATTCAATATTATCAATGGAAAGTTTAGGTTCTTGCACCACAGCACTACAGGCTGATAGAGCGATCACTAAGCTGATCAGTAATAAGAATGACTTAAACGGTAATATTTTCATTTGGAATCCCCTTTCTTCAATTAGAGCTGGCAGTTATTATCGACAACCGTATAATCTGAGCATTCGATTGTAGATTGAATGGATTCAGTTTACATACCTCAATCGTCCATAACAAAAAAATTATCGTTGTATCAATTCAGGGGATTATATTATGTTAGAAAATGCAGCACTCGCGGAACAACTTAGTGTGACTTGCCAAGAGTTTGTCTCAGCATTGACGCGTCAAGAAATTTTAACCTTTGTTGATTTCACCAATCTAGTGGAAGTCGGTGCAAAGGAAGTTTTTGCAGATATTGGTGAAGTGGGAGATCAGTTTTATTTAGTCATTGGTGGTGGTGTACGTCTTTTTAAAGAAGAAGCAGGAAGAGAAATTGACCTAGGTACAGTGGGTATTGGTGGTTTAGTCGGCGAAATGTCATTTTTTGATCGTAAACCCCGTACAATTCGCTTAGCTGCACAACGTAATGGCGTGCGTTTATTAAGTATTTCCCGCAAAATGTACCGTCGCATGACCTTTGAACATGCTTTTATTGCTGTTAATTTACTTGAATTTGTTATTTTAAGTTTAGATCAACTCATTCGTAGCACCAGTCAGGATATTTCTTCTTTACACTCGCAAGTCACTGGAATGGGCATGCGTTAATTTTGATTAAGATACCCCGTGAAAAAACAATTATTTAACCCTAAACCTTTATATCAACAATTAGACCAGTGCTTAGGTTCTGAGCGTTTTCGTCTTCGTCGTAGTATTGGGCGTTTAAAAAGTCGTTTTTCAGAGACCGCTTTACAAAAATTACAGCAAGCTTTACAAGACTCGATCGTTCGGCGCGAACATCGTCAGAAAAATTTACCTAAACCTGATTATCCCAGTTTACCCGTTTCTGATCGTCGTAAAGAAATTATGCAGGCGATTAGTGATCATCAAGTGGTGATTATTTGCGGTGAAACAGGTTCAGGTAAAACGACTCAATTACCTAAAATGTGTCTGGAATTAGGGCGAGGGGTGGATGGTTTAATTGCTCACACTCAACCGCGTCGCTTAGCTGCACGCAGTGTTGCGAATCGAATTGCAGAAGAATTGCATTCTGAATTGGGTCAAGTCGTTGGTTATAAAGTTCGCTTCCATGATCAAGTCAGTGAACAATCCTACGTCAAATTAATGACCGATGGTATTTTACTGGCTGAGATTCAAAATGATCGTTTTTTAAATCAATATGACACCTTAATTATTGATGAAGCCCACGAGCGTAGTCTTAATATTGATTTTTTATTGGGCTACTTACGTTGGTTGTTAGCACGACGTAAAGACTTAAAACTGATTGTTACTTCGGCAACCATTGATACAACACGTTTCTCGCAGCATTTTAATAATGCACCCATTATTGAGGTCAGTGGTAGAACCTATCCTGTTGAAATTCGTTATCAAGATTTACACAATGAAACGGCTGAAGACAGCGACAATAGTCGTGATGTTACCCAAGGTATTTTAGATGCTGTGGATGAACTACACCAAGAAAGCTTAAGTCAGGGAACAACGGGGGATATTTTAGTCTTTTTACCAGGAGAACGAGAAATTCGGGAAACAGCGGAGGCATTGCGTAAACATTTACAGTTCTCGCGCCGTAAAGTGGATGTTTTACCCTTATTTGCACGCTTGTCTTCTACCGAACAAAACCGTATTTTTCATCCAACAGGTTGCACCCGAATCGTATTAGCTACCAATGTGGCAGAAACATCCTTAACCGTACCTCGAATTAAGTATGTCATCGACCCCGGTGTGGCGCGTATTTCCCGCTATTCATGGCGTTCTCGGGTGCAGCGTTTACAAGTCGAAAAGGTATCTCAAGCTTCTGCGAATCAGCGTTCAGGACGGTGTGGACGGGTTTCAGAAGGGATTGCGATTCGACTTTATTCAGAAGATGATTTTAAGCGTCGCCCTGAATATACCGACCCTGAAATTCTGCGTACTAATTTAGCTTCGGTTATTTTACAGATGTTTGCCTTACGACTGGGCAAACTGGAAGATTTTCCTTTTGTTGAAGCGCCTGATAAACGCTTAATTCGGGATGGATTTAAGCTGTTATATGAATTAGGTGCGGTTGATGGACATCATCAAGTGACCAAAGTGGGCAATGAAATTAGTCGTTTACCCATTGATCCCCGTTTAGCACGAATGCTATTAGCCGCAGAAGATAATTCTGTATTGGCTGAAGTCTTAGTGATTGTTAGTGCTTTATCTATTCAAGACCCACGCGAACGCCCCTTAGAACGTCAACAAGCTGCGGATCAACAACACAGTCGTTTTAAAGATGTTGATTCCGATTTTATTAGTTTCTTAAAATTGTGGGAATATTATCAACAACAGCGTAAATCCCTTACTCAAAATAAGCTACGACGTTTATGCAAGCAGGAATTTATTTCCTATATGCGAATGCGAGAATGGGGTGATATTCATTATCAATTGCAAAGTACCTTAAATGAATTAAGACAACGCAAAAAGGGCTTTGCTGCTTGTAAAAATACGGATGATGTTAGTTACGATGCAATTCATCAAAGTTTACTAGTGGGTTTACTCAGTCAAATTGGTGTAAAAGATGAAGAACATCAGTATTTAGGTGCAAATGGGCGTAAGTTTATGATCTTCCCTGGATCATCCGTACGCAAAAAGCAGCCTAAATGGATTATGTCGGCATTTTTAGTGGATACAACGCGTTTATATGCTCGCACTGTGGCAAAGATTGAGATGATTTGGTTAGAAAAGGCCGCCAAACATTTGGTCAGCCATCACTATTCTGAACCTCATTGGCAAAAGCGGGTAGCTCAAGTCGCGGCTTATGAGCGAGTGAGTTTACAAGGCTTAACCATTTGTGCGCGTAGACGAGTTAACTACGGTGCAATTGATCCTGATGAAAGCCGAGAAATCTTTATTCGTCATGCGCTTGTATATGGTGAATACAATAGTCGTTCCGCCTTTTTTAAGCATAATCGTCAACTCGTGACCGAAATTGAATCTTTAGAAGCTAAATCGCGCCGTCGAGATATTTTAGTTGATGAAGAAAGGTTATATGATTTTTATGATCAACACGTACCGAAAGGAATTTATAACGGTCAGGCGTTTGAAAAGTGGCGCAAACAATATGAAAGCAAACAACCCCAAGCCCTGTTTATGCAACGGGATTTCCTTATGCAGCGGGATGACGATCATGTGCAAACAGAGCATTATCCGAATCACTTAAGTATCGGTGATGTCATTTTACCGTTAAATTATCAATTTGAACCGGGGCAAAAAAAGGATGGTTTAACCGTTAAAGTTCCTGCAATGGTTGTACACCAAATGCAGGAAGCTCAGTTTGATTATCTTGTTCCTGGGATGTTAGAAGAGAAAATAATTGCCATTATTCGTGGTTTACCGAAGCAAGTTCGCAAGCAATTTGTACCCGCCCCTGACTATGCTAAACGCTGTGCAGAACGGATTGAACCCAGTAATCGGGCTTTAATTGAGGTGGTTGCAGACACTTTATTTAGAATGACAGGCAATCGAATCCCCTCTGAAGCCTTAGATAATATCAATATGCCTGAGCATTTACAGCTCCGTATTGAGGTGATTGATGAAAAAAATAAGCTGATTAAAGCAGGACGAGAATTAGCTGAACTAAAGAAGAGTGTGCAAAAAACCACTCAAAAAAGTTTTGCGAACTTAAGCAATAAAACCATTGAACAAGATAATATCACTCGTTGGAATTTTGCTGATTTACCTGAAACCTACCAAGTTAATATCGCAGGTTTAAGTATTAAAAGTTGGCCTGCCTTAAAAGATTGTAAGGATAGTGTGGCAATTCAACTGTTTGATTCAGAGAAACAAGCTCATTCTGAGCATCAAAAAGGCTTACTACGTTTATTGCTTTTACATCTTGCGCCTGAAATGCGGCAAATGAAAAAGGCCTTACGGAATGCACATCAACTACAAAAACTCTGTTTGTTTTATACGGGTACAGGACAATGCCAAGAGTTGACTCAAAGTATTTTATATAATGCAGTCCGACTAACTTTCTTAAAAGGTCAGCCTGAGATTAGAACTGAAGATGTATTTAAACAGTGCTTAACGAAGCGAAATGCTTTATTGCAAACCACTGAAGATTTATGTCATATTTTAATGGGTGCCTTAAATTACCACCATCAAGTCCGTAAAGCCTTAAAAGGTCGTATTGCGCCTGATTTACTAGAAGGGCTTAATGATATTAATGAACACTTACAACACCTAGTATTTGTTGGTTTCCTAGATAATGTTAATTTGGATATTCTGCGTCACTATCCCCGCTATCTTAAAGGTATTTTATTACGTCTAGAAAAGCTCAAACAAAACCCTGTTAAAGACCGACAATTACGTTTAAGTATGCAGCCTTTATGGGTGGATTATAAAAAGGAATGTAAACGACGTGGAAAAACAGTTTCATTAAAACGCTTTAGATGGATGTTAGAAGAATTAAGAGTCTCTTTATTTGCACAGCAATTAGGCACTGATCACCCCGTCTCAGTACCTCGTTTACAAAAATTCTGGCGTGAGGAAATCCGTAAGTGAATATTATTAGTCAAACCGCACGAATGACGGCACAAGTGCGTGAATGGAAACGCCACAACCTCAGTATTGCCTTTGTTCCTACTATGGGAAACCTTCATGCAGGGCATTTAGCTTTGGTTGAACGGGCAAAACAATGTGCTGATAAAGTCGTCGTTTCCATTTTTGTTAATCCAACCCAGTTTGATCGAGCCGCAGATTTAGCCGCATATCCTCGTACAGAAAAAGAAGATCAACAAAAATTACAGGCGGAGGAGGTAGATATATTATTTCTTCCCAATAATGAAATGATGTATCCCAATTTAGACAATGCCTGTTATATACAAGTACCTTCTATGGCTAATATTTTAGAGGGTGCATCGCGTCAAGGACATTTTTCAGGGGTTGCCACGATTGTCGCAAAACTATTTAATTTAGTACAAGCTGACTATGCAATTTTTGGTGAAAAAGATTTTCAGCAATTAATGTTGATTCGGCAAATGGTTAGTGACTTAAATTTTGCTGTTAAAATTATTGCTGTACCGACCTTTCGAGAAAAAAGTGGTTTAGCCATGAGTTCCCGTAATGGTTACCTGAGTGTCAATGAGCGAGAACAGGCAGCTCTTCTGTATCAGTGCTTACAATCTCTACGCGATAAAATTATGGTAGGTCAGCGTGATTATTCTGCTTTACAAAAATGGGCTTATCAGCAACTCTCTGAGCAGGGATTTCAGCCTGACTATATAGAGGTACGTCAGCAGCTTGATTTACAAGTGCCTACTCAGGAACAAACTCAGCTAGTCATTCTTGTGGCTGCCCAGCTTGGAAAAGCTCGTTTAATTGATAACCTAAGTC
>WFRR01000144.1 GCA_015486375.1 Thiotrichaceae bacterium | reverse complement strand
TCACTTTCCAGCCCTATCAAGATTGCTAAAACCGACGATCCTGAAGTCAATATGATTGGTATGATTATGCTAGAACCTGCTAGCTTAACAAGCGAAAACACACACAGTTGTATTGTTGATACTCAGGTACTGGTCGCTAAACAGCTTTTCCAAAATCAAGCCGATATTGGTTTTTTCCTTAAAGAATCCTATGACGATTTATCCGTTTTTATCAAAAAACAATTACGTATCCTCGTCAGCAGTCAAATTCATATCATTACGCATAGTTTATTAATTAGCCCCCGAATTCAAGCTTTACATCATGATATTCAAACGGCTTTATTAAATATGCAAGATTTACCCAAAGGGCAAGGCGTATTAGAAAGCATGAATATTTCTGCATGGGAAGAGCAAACTCAAGAAGATGCTGAGTTTATGATTGATTTAATGAACACTCTACAAGATTAAAAAGAAATTTTATTATTAACTTGATAAAGATCAAATTAGCACTCTAGGTTTTTTTTGTAAATCTTGTTAGTTTAAGCCCTCTGTTTATATTTTAAGTTTGGTAGGCATAACATTACAATGTTGAAATCAATATCTTTCGATGCAAAAATGATTAAACGCTATGATACGTCGGGGCCACGTTACACCTCATATCCTACCGCACCCGCATTTACAGAACAGTTTACGGCTAAAAATTATATCCGTCATACAAAGCGCAGCAATAGTGACCTTATTCCTGCCCCTTTATCTTTGTACTTTCATATTCCTTTTTGTGACACAGTTTGCTTCTACTGTGCCTGTAATAAAATTGCAACGAAAGACTATTCACGAGCAGAGATCTACCTAAAATATCTTTATAAAGATATTGAAATGCAAGCTGCATTGTATGATGCTGACCGTTATGTTGAACAGCTCCATTTTGGCGGTGGAACACCTACTTTTTTAAGCACTGCTCAAATTGCTGCACTCATGAATAAGATTCGTCAGCATTTTAATTTATTGAGTAAAGATGAAGGGGACTATTCCATTGAAATTGACCCACGTTCTGTTGATGAAAATACCATTACTGCACTCTGTGACATTGGTTTTAATCGTTTTAGTTTAGGGGTACAAGATATTAATGATCAGGTACAAAAGGCGGTTAATCGAATTCAACCGATTGAACAAACTCAAGCAATTATTAGTGCCTGCCGTAAAAATAATGTACGTTCTTTAAGTATTGATCTTATGTACGGCTTACCTTTCCAAAATGTTGATAGTTTTACTGAAACCTTAAATAAGGTGATTGAAATGTCACCTGATCGACTTTCAGTATTTAATTATGCTCATTTGCCTAATCGATTTAAGCCGCAACGTCGCATTAATGCGAATAATCTACCCTCATCCAAAGATAAGCTAGCCATTCTAGCATTGTGTATTAATAAACTTATTCAAGCAGGCTATGTCCATATCGGTATGGATCATTTTGCTAAGCCCAATGATGAATTAGCGATCGCACAGAGTAAAGGTTTATTACATCGTAATTTTCAAGGTTATACCACCCATGCTAACTGCGATTTAGTTGCAATGGGCGTTAGCGCAATTAGTAGCGTTGCCGCTTGTTATAGCCAGAATACCAAAGATATTAACAAGTACTATGCTGCAATTGATAAGGGTGAATTAGCTGTCGAAAAGGGCTTAAGCCTAGATGATGATGACTTAATTCGCCGTCGTATTATCCAACAATTAAGCTGTCATTTTCGTCTAGATTTCGAACTGTTTGAGACCAGCTACGGTTTCTGTTTTACTGATGTATTTGCAAGAGAAATTGAAATGCTTCAGCTGATGATGGATGATCAACTCCTTTATATCAATACAGATAGCATCATTGTTACTGATGCAGGTCGCTTTTTGATACGCAATATTTGTATGGTATTTGATATTGCTTTGCGTAAAAAAGATGTCAAGGAGCGTTTTTCAAAAGTTATTTAGCCTTTAGGTCTGTGTAAATTTATCATTGACAAGAACTATGTGAAAGGCTACGTAATTGTTCTGAGTCCAAAATCTTAACCCCTCGTTGTTGTACACTGATAATTTTCTTTTTTTGCATATTAGACAAGGTTCGACTCAGTGTTTCTACCGCCATACCTAAATAATTAGCAAGATCTTGACGAGGCATTGTTAATTGAAATTCTGACTCTGAAAAATTTCTAGCTCGATTACGTTGTGATAAATTAAATAAGAATGTTGCTAAACGTTCTTCAGTTTGCATCTGTCCTAGTGTTAACATCGCAAGATGATCATGTTGAATTTCTTTACCCACCTGATGCATCATTTCTTCTCGTATAGACGGTAAAATTTGGCACAATTTTTCAAAGTTTTGCATACTCAATTCACATACTAAAGTATCATCCAATGCTTGTGCGGAACAAGTATGTTTTCCCGCATAAAAAGCATCAAAACCCACAATATCTCCTGATAAATGAAACCCTAAAATTTGTTCACTACCTGAAGCACTGGATAGGTAAGTTTTAATACTACCTGATTTAATTGCATAAATTGCAGCTTGTTGCTTATTTGCAGTATATAAATATTCCTTCTTTTTGATTTTTTTAGACTTATCAATTGCATCTTCTAATATTTTCATTTCATCAGAATTTAAACCACGGGGTAAACAAAATTTGCTTAGGCTACAGTTTTTACAAGAAACTATATTATTATTTTCCTGACTGGTCGAAATAGGAATTCTTCGCATATTTAAAATATTCCACCTTGGGGTTTTATTATAAATTAATCATTGTTATTTATTGAACACAATATAAAAAGCAGTATAACAAAAAATAATTAAAACTAGTTACCAAATAGTTATTTTATGAAATAATTGATCACTTAATCTATGTTAATTAATCAAAGAATATAACATGTTATATTCAAAATTATGACAGAATTTAATTTACATCGACGAGCTCTACTTATTGGCGATAACCCTAAAAGGGTAAAATCAACAATCTTTCCTCCTTGGAGTTTACCTCAAGTTGAATTTATTGATGTATGTGAACGTTGTGATCTTTGTCACGAGGCTTGCCCAGAAAGAATTATTCATAAGGGGAAGGGTGGTTTTCCTGAAGTCAATTTCAGTCAAGCAGAATGTACATTCTGTGGAAAGTGTTTACTTGCCTGTCAATCAAATGCTTTTATACCGAAAAAAAAATACCGTGCGACAGAAGCTTGGCCTAAAAAACAAGCTAGTATTTTATCAAAATGCCTTTCACTTAATGCCATTATGTGTAGAAGCTGTGCTGATTACTGTGATGCCGATGCAATCCAATTTCAGCTAAAACTAGGTGGAATTGCAATACCCAAAATTGCAATTGATAAATGCACTGCTTGCGGTGCTTGTGTACATGCTTGTCCCAATCAATCCATTGAAATTACTGATGAATAAGGCTAAACGACAATTCTTTATTGCATCACTGAAAACAGCCAGTGCAGTAGGTATTACTGCATTAGGTTTAGGTTTATACAGTCGCCAATCTCGCGCTTTACCTGCACAAGCAATCCGACCACCAGGTGCATTAATTGAGAAGGACTTTCTCAGTGCTTGTATTCGTTGTGGTTTATGTGTACGCGACTGTCCCTATGACACATTACATTTAGCTAAATTAGGTGATGTGGTTGCAACAGGTACACCATACTTTGTTGCCCGACAAACCCCTTGTGAAATGTGTGATGATATTCCCTGTATTGAAGCCTGTCCTACCGGTGCATTGAACCCTAAGCTTGTTAATATTGATCAAGCTCGCATGGGGCTAGCGGTTGTAATTGACCAAGAAGGTTGCATTGCTTTTCAAGGGTTACGTTGTGAAATTTGTTACAACGTTTGTCCCGTTCAAGGTAAAGCGATTAGCTTGGAAATTCGTCATAATAAGCGTACGGGAATGCATGCTGCACAAGTTCCGATTGTGCATTCTGATGCATGTACAGGTTGTGGTAAATGTGAACAAGCTTGCATTTTGACAGGTGAATCGGCAATCAAAGTAATACCCAATCACCTTGCTCAATCAGGTGGCTCTCCACATTACCGTTTAGGTTGGGAAGAAAAAGAGAAGGCGGGTAAAGCCTTAGTGACACCTGACACGGAGCATCAATTTAATTTGCCTGAAGGCTTAGATTATGATTATGCGGGTAAAGGTTTAATCAAGAAACCCTTATCCACTGATACATCATCGCAAGGTGTACCTTTTTCTGATAATCCTCTTGATACACTCAATACAAAAGGAGCACGCTAATGAATCACTTAAAGCCAGTAGGTACAGAAGCCATTCAGAAAAAAGGTTGGTTCGTTGCACATAAGTGGTTACTACTACGTCGCATCAGTCAATTCATAATACTCAGTTTATTTATTTTTAGCCCTTGGTTAGCCAGCTTTATTGAAATTGATTTAGTTAAAGGAAATTTAGCCAGTAGCCTGACATTGGATGTTTTACCCTTAACTGATCCTTATGTTTTGTTGCAATCCGTGATCGCAGGTCACTGGCCACTTATGAGTGCTTTCTTAGGTGCATTCATTGTTACTGTATTTTACCTATTAGTCGGTGGACGAATTTATTGCAGTTGGGTGTGTCCAATTAATATTATTACGGATACCGCCGCTTGGTTAAGAGAACGCTTAAAAATTAAAGGAGGAATTATTATTAATCGTAATACTCGCTTTTGGTTATTAGGCTTTACTTTTCTTGTTGCATTCTCTACTGCAAGCTTAGCTTGGGAGTTAATTAATCCTGTCTCTATTGTTTTCCGTAGCCTAGTATTTGGAATTGGCTTGGCGTGGGGAATAATACTAGCTATTTTTTTATTAGATTTTGCAGTAAGTCGACGAGCGTGGTGTGGGCATTTATGTCCTGTCGGGGCATTTTATAGTTTGTTAGGTCAAGTACGTTTTTTACATGTTGATGCCTTTCAACGGGGTGCCTGTAATAATTGCATGGAATGTTTCATCATCTGTCCCGAGCAACAAGTGATAAAACTGCCTCTTAAAGCTAAACAGCCCGAGATTTCATCACTGATTCGTTCTAGTCAATGTACCAATTGCGGACGCTGCATTGATGTTTGTGCAGAGGATGTTTTTAAATTTAACTTACAGATAAAAAAATAAAAAAATCGTACACAACTATCAAGGTGAGCTTAAGCAAAAGCTACAAGTCTATTTTTCTTTCTCCATTTCTAACTGTTTGACAGCTTCTTTCCAGCCTTTGGGAAGATGATGAGCGATACCTTTATGACATTCAATACATGATTTTCCTGTCTTTGCGGCTTCTTCATGTTGAATTGAACTACGAGGCTCTTGTTTAGTGAAGTCCATTGATTGATTATCATGACAATTTTTACATTCCTTAGAACCATTTTTTGTCATACGTTTCCATTCTGACATTGCCATTTCAAGCCGATGTTGTTCAAATTTTTCTTCAGTATCTAACTTACCATTCCAATGTGCAGGTAGTTCTCTCATTGCAGCACTAATTTTTTGTACTACTTTGTGTGTCCATTCTTTAGGGACATGACAATCAGGGCAACTAGCCCGTACCCCTGTTCGATTAGAGTAATGTACCGTTTCTTGTAACTCATCAAAGGAGTTACCTTGCATTTCATGACAGGATAAACAATAACTTTCTGTATTCGCTACTTCCATCGACCAGTTAAATCCGCCCCAAATTATAATGCCGAGTACAATACCAATTAAAAGTTTACTAGAAATAAATCCAAGCTGTTGATGGGTAAAGATACGTTTATCTTTTGTTGTTTGCTGTTGCATAACCATTTATCTCCACGTTATTTTAGTTGCTAAAATTATTTTTAACTAAAGGTTTAGTATGTGCTTGTGGGGTATGGCATTGCGTACAAAAGTAACGCCCTGCAACCAGTACTTTTTGTTGCTTCCCATCACGTCCTCTAAAATGACTGGAGGTTGGTTTAGGTCCCATTTCAAGTTTAGAGGCCGCTTTGCTATGGCATTTTAAGCAGGTATTTTCATTCAATGAGATACGATCTTTATCAATACTGTGCGGAACCATTGGAGGTTGGTCATCAAACATAACGGTAATTCCTCCATCAACAACCATATTACGTCGATTAGGAAATGTATCTGATTCATTATCAATATTGTTATAACCTCGGAGTGAATAAACGTTAACACTTCCACCTAAAATTTCAGGTTGAGGGGTGACTTCCACTTCTTTTTCAGTCATTACTTGAGTTGACGTATCATCTTTAACTCCATCCTCTTCTTGGTCTCTACTTAAATCACTCGTTTTATCTACTGTTTTATCTGTCGGTTTTTTAGCATCGTCAACGTTGGAATTACTTGCTTCATCTACTGTTTCATTTGTCGTTTTTATCATATCATCAGCAATAGCATTGGATTGTATAAACAAACCCAGTAGTCCCGCAAGGGACATTATTAGTACTGTTTTCATGTCTTACTCCTTATCATCTTTAGTCTGCTAGCGGTCTGATTTCTATACCTTAACAATCTTAACGGGGCACTTTTTGTAGTCTGTTT
>WFRR01000143.1 GCA_015486375.1 Thiotrichaceae bacterium | reverse complement strand
TGAACAAGCCGCACAGGAATACGCCATACAACAACAAAAAGAAATGGCACAAACTCGGCAAGAAAACGCAGAGCTACAGGCAAAACAAGTACAACAACAAGCTAAAATTGCCACCTATCAAACCCAAATGGCTCAAACTGAAACAAAGGCTGAAACAAAACGTGAGACTAAACAGATTGATGAAAATCAATTAGATCAACAGAATAAAAGATTCAATCAAACGGATCATATTGAGGCGGATAATCAAAATCATACTCAGAATATCAAGCCTGATAACCAAAATAATAACCCCCATAACAACCCTTTTATTCAAGCAGAATTTCCAATACCACCACAGAGTCCATTGCATGTTTCACCTCATATTCTTAATGCGGTAACAGCATCTTTGAGTAATACAAGCATTGATCAAGATGATCATCATCAACCCGAATCAGATATTGATTCAAATGATCATAATCCGCCCGAATCAGATATTGATCACAATCAAACTGCCCCCTCATTGGACTTAGAAAATTTGCACTATGCGGATAATATTCCAATGGAATTACGAAAAGAATTAGCCAAATTATTGCCTGAAGCAGGTCAACAGGCGCAAAAGTTATTAGATATATTTAGCGCACAATTGAGTAATCCCAATCAGCCTGTACAAAATCCCATTGTCGATTTTGCCCATTTAATGCAACGATTACAAACGGGTGAACTCGATATTGAAGACACAGAAACCTTAATAGCCCGTGCCAGAGGCGATAAAACCCCGCAACAACATGAGTTTGATCGTTGTTTTGGGGAGTTAGAGACGGTTCGCCACACCGCTGATTTGAATAAACAGCACTACTTAGAGTATTACCAAACCGAAGCCCAAGCCAATCATATGAGCGTCGAGCAATATATTGAAGATCAAGACCAAATGGATTTTTGGCAAGAACTCTGCTCAACCCTCAAACAAAGTGAATATGCTATTCGGGATTTAATGACTCAGAATGTTTAGTGTCACTATTGACTAACATATCAGTATTATCCCAACCTGCTTTGAGACGTTTATTTTTAACGCCTAAACGGATCGGTTTTTCATTCTTGAGTAAATTTAATGCGCTTTTATTTGCACTCATTAAATATTTTCACTTTACACTGAGAACAAGTTTTTTTGTCTAAACGGCTGTAAATATGATGAATGACTTGTGATTTAGTATCAAAGAAATGATTATTGCCTATTTGCTTAATAAAACAGGATTTAGCTGCAAATTCATATACAGAAGGTTTTAAACCTACAAAATAGAGTCCACCATTTTGTTTTATTAATCGTCTATTCTCAGCAACGAGGACTTCTGCCCCTGCAAGGTCTATAAAATTAATGCCACTGGCTTCAATCAGAATATGCTTTATTTTTTCCTTTTCGGTGATGTCAGAAATACACTTTTGGATATGATTGACAGAACCAAAATAGATAGACATATCAATACGTATTATTTTTAACTGTGGACATTCTTGGATTGGTTTTTCATCAACAGCGATGAATTTTCGATGGTTATTATCAGAATCAGCATCAATTGAGAGTATTGGAATATTCGGGGTCGATGTCTTGGCTAAGAACAAGATCAGCGATAAAAGCACACCCAGATAAATCGCAAACTCTAATTCAAGGAATAAAGTTGCTGCAAATGTTGTTAATAAGATGGTAGATTCTGATTTACTAAAACTTAATGTCTGTTTTATATGATGTATATCGATTAGGTTATAGGCAACGAGTAGTATGATTCCGCCCATTGCCGCAATTGGAAGATAGGCTGTTAATGGCGCAATTAATAAAACAATAATCACTAAGAAAATGGCTGCAAAAATGGCTGAAAGTGGTGTTTTTGCACCTGCTTCATAATTCACGCCTGAACGTGTAAAAGACCCGGAACCTGCATAACTGGAAAAGAAGCTACCAAACATATTAGACATTCCCTGCCCTACAAATTCTTGATTGGAATTAATACGTTGTTCTGACTTGGTTGCAACTGCTCGACTGATAGATACTGCTTCGATTAAGCCGAGTAAAGCCACTGCAAATGCTTCAGGTGCTAACATTCTTATCGATACAAATGAGAAGTCGGGCATTGAAAAAGGCGGTAAATGTGCAGGTATTTCACCGACTAATTTAATACCCGAGGTGTAATCTTTTAGATATAAAGCGGCAAAACTACCAATAATCATTCCAATTAAAAGATTAGGGATTTTGGGAAATACTTTTTTAGTTGCAATCGCGGTCAATAAAGTAATGACAGCAATTAATATCAAGTAAAAATTTATCTCTCCAATGCCTTGATATAAATCAGCCCACGTATGTAAAAAGGACTCACCTTTGGGGACAAAAATACCTGTTATATGCTTAACTTGGCTGGTTGCAATTAGGATAGCTGCCCCTGCGGTAAAACCAATAACAACGGTATGAGAAACAAAATTTACTAATGCACCAAGTCTCGCTAGACCAAAAGCTAATTGATAAACACCTGCAAGAAACGTTAGTGTCAATGCTAATGATAAGAACTCAGGTGTTCCTGGCTCAGCATGGTGACTAATAGCAGAAAAAATTACAATAGAAATAGCGGTTGTTGGACCAGAAACTAAATGAAAAGATGAACCGAATAAGGCGGCAATGACTGGTGTCACCATTGCCGTATAAAGTCCATATTCAGGAGGTAAACCTGCAATGGTTGCAAATGCAACACCTTGCGGTAGTACGATAACAGCCCCAGTTAAGCCAGCCAAAAGATCAGCCTTAATAGAATCTCTTGTTACGAGTCTAAACCAAACTAAAAAGGGGAACAGGGAAGTAAGTGTCATTGATAAGGCCCAATATTAGCATTTGTTAATAAACGGGCGAAGTGTACCACTTATAAGCAACGCTACAAGCGCAAAACAGCTCGATCTAGGCGTATATTTTAAATTAAGTGTCAGTTTACACTACTAAAAATTGCTCTATCATCCCTGCATCTCCATGTTTTAAAATATGAAAGTGGTCGATGTATAAGTGATTAACATCATTATAATCAGTCATTTGCCCCCCCTTTTTAATATATCAAAATAGAAAATCATCTAAAGTTATATTTTGCCAACCAGTGGTTGCTAAATCATTGTTATTATTTTCAAAGTCATCATAACGATTACTAGCAATATAGTTAAGATCATCATTATCGTTACTACTTTTAGTATTGCTATCGTAGCGGCTATTAGCAATGTAGACGAAATCATCATTATTGTTTCCTTGATCGTCAATGTTATTAAAATTTAAGTAGTTAAAAGTATACTCATCATTGTCGTTATTACTGTCGTTATCAAAGCGGTCGTTGCGATCATTGTCGTTATCCCGATCGTTTTTAAAGCGGTCGTTGCGATCACTGTCATTATTACGGTCATTATCGTTATCGCGGTCGTTATTAAAACGGTCGTTGCGATCATTATTATTGTAGCTAGTAGTATTATATTCCCAATATGACATATTTAATTCCTCTTAATTGTTACTAAAATTAGAGTGTGTATTCACACTAACATTAGGAATGTCTTTAGTAGATATCCATGCTTAAAAATAATAAGCTATGAAACTTAAGAAATAATTAAATTTCATGTATTTTTATTATAATCTTGATCACATAATTTAAAATTCTAATAATCGTTAATTTAGGATAAGGTCATTTTTCGGTTTCTACAGAAACTTACGCTATATATTAACTATATATTAAGTTATATATTGTTTTTGATAATTTTCGATAAAATAATTAAGTAGAATGTAATTTTATGCTAGTTATTTACCCAGATAAAAATATTTTACATAATGATTTCTTAAGTATTATATGATAGTTTCTCCGCATTATAATTTTGAAGAAAATTACCTATGATAACTAGACCTACCGTTTCTTCAGGGCAGATAATCTTGCTCGTTTCCATCTTTGTGACATTTATTAATAACCAAGTTTTTTTTACTTCTCTTATACAACGTTTAGATATATTTTCTTTTTCTGGGATGGGTTATGTTGCAACGTTTTATTTATTGATGGTTTTGATATTAGTTTTAATATTTCTTAGTTTAGGGCAAAAATACTTACTGAAACCGTTGATGATTATTGTTGTAATAATGGCAGCAGTAATCAGCTATTTTAATCAAGCGCTTGGCATTGTTTTTAATGTCGATATGATACGAAATATTATTGAAACGGTTAAAGATAATAACCAACAAGAAGCGATTGAACTATTGTCACAGCCGTTGCTTGTACACCTTTTTTGGTTAGGTTTGATTCCTTCTATGATCATAGTGATGATAAAAATACAGTATAAGAAGCTTACTCAAGAAGTTGTGTCTCGTTTGCTCTATGGGAGTGGCGTTACGCTATTATTACTTATTATGGTCATGCTAAATTTTAAATATGTGAGTTATTTTTCGAGAGAAAACAGAGATTTACGAGTTTGGGTTAATCCAGTCTTTCCAGCATTATCCAGTTATAAATATATTGAGGGAACGCTTAGCAGTAAAAAACAGCCCTTTAAAAAGTTAGGTATACATGCGGTACAAAATAAACAAGGAAAAAAACGGACTGTGGGTATTATGGTTGTTGGTGAAACCGCGAGAGCGGATCACTTTTCTTTAAATGGTTATACACGTAAAACTAACCCTTTACTGGAAGGAGAAGATATTATTAATTTAAGTAATGTTTCATCTTGTGGTACATCCACGGCTTTTTCTGTGCCGTGTATGTTTTCTCTTATGAATCGCGACGATTACAGCCCTGATAAAGCCAGTCGGCAATCCAATATTCTGGATGTACTTGCAAAAGCGAATATCAAGTCTATTTGGATTGACAATAACTCAAGCTGTAAAGGCGTATGTGAACGAATAGAAACAGATAATATTCGTAATAATCCTGATTCAAGTTCAGAGTATTACAGTGACGGTGAGTACTATGATGAAAAATTGCTGGAAGAAATGAAGCCTTTTATCGCTAATAATACTGCAGACACATTAATTGTTCTGCATACCTTAGGCAGTCATGGACCTTCTTACCATCGTCGTTATCCTGAGAAGTTTGCAAAATTTACCCCTTACTGTCAGAAAAATTCACCCCAAGAATGTTCGGATGAAGAAGTGAGTAATGCTTATGATAATACATTGCTTTATACCGATTATATTTTGAGCCAAATTATCCATTTCCTAAAGCAAAATGCTGAGAAATACGAGTCTTTCTTGGTGTATGTGTCAGATCATGGTGAATCATTAGGAGAAAATGGTGTGTATCTACATGGTTTACCTTACTTTTTAGCCCCCAAAGCACAAACACATATTCCTTTTATCGCATGGTTTTCTAATGATTTTAAGCATAATCATAAAATCAATATGCATTTATTAAGAAATACGGCTAATAAAGCCTATTCTCACGATAATGTATCGCACTCTTTATTGAGTCTGTTTAATGTGGAAACCGAAGAATACTCAGAGGCAGAGAATATATTTAAAAAATATACTGAATATGCTGGAAGTGGATTATAATTTTTAGTGCTTAACCCAGCGGTTTTGCTACTATTTCGCCTTTCTTGCAAATACATAGACAGGCATCGTGAGACAAAATTTATTACGTGCAGACAGTACGCTACTACGTTACCCCATTCGTGAGGTCGTGGAAATTGGTAAACAACTCGAAAAACGGGGGCATTTCTCCATGGTTTGGGAGAATATTGGTGATCCTGTAACCGCAGGTGAAACAATTCCTGAATGGATGAAAAAGATTATTCATGATAAGGCGACCCGTTGCGATACCTTTGCTTATACGGATTCACGCGGTGATATTGCTGCGCGTGAATATGTACTTGAACATTTTTCCAGTGAAAAAGTGTGTACGATTAATGATATTTTATTTTTTAATGGCTTAGGTGAAGCGATTAATAAAATATTAAATAATCTACCGAAAGAAGCGCGGGTTTTAGTGCCTTCTCCAACCTATCCTTCTCATGCAACCGCAGAGGCAATGCACGCGGGATGTGATTTTATTTCTTATCAGCTTGATCCAACGAATAATTGGGAACCTGATTTAAATGAAATTGAGAACAAAGTTCGTTATAACGAGCAAATTGTCGCTATTTTGGTTATCAATCCTAATAATCCTACAGGCAGCGTTTATCAGCGTGAAACCTTAGAAAAGATTGTGGCGATTGCGAAAAAATACGATTGTTTCCTAATCTTTGATGAAATTTATCATCACATGGTTTTTGATGGAATTGAAAGTACCTTGCTCTATGAAATTATTGGGGATGTACCGGGAATTAGTATGAAGGGCATTAGTAAAGATGTACCTTGGCCTGGTTCTCGCTGTGGCTGGATTGAAGTTTACAATGTAGAAGCGGATGTTAATTTCCGTGATTATATTAATATGCTACTGCTTGCTAAGATGTTAGAGGTCTGTTCAACCACCTTACCCCAAAAGGTTTTACCGACGATTTACGCGCACCCTGAATTTGATCAATTGCTTAAAACGCGTATCCAAAAATACCAACAACGGGCAGAAGAAGCCTATCAATTCTTCAAAAATATTCCACAAGTACGGATTAATAAACCTCGGGGGGTATTTTATTTAGTGATTGAATTGCTTGAACTGCCTTATGCACAGTTAGAAGCCAAAAATAAAGCGGTTCGTTTGTATTTAAATGAATTAGAGCAGCAAACATTACAACAAGATTTTCAATTTGCTTATGAGCTTATGGGCAGTCAAGGAATTTGTGTTGTGCCACTTTCAGGTTTTGGTTCACAGCTTAATGGTTTTAGAATGACATTATTACAAAATGATGCGACTGTATTTAGCCAAACACTCCAATATATTGCGGATGCAATCGATGAATACTATCAAGGTTAAAACACTATGATTATCTATGGAATTAAAAATTGCGACACGATTCGTAAGGCGAGAAAATGGCTGACTGCTCATGAAATTGAGTATGAATTTCATGATTTTCGCACGGAGGGTATTAACCCTGTGCAATTACGGGCATGGGTTGCTGAGGCGGGTTGGCAAAAGCTGCTCAATAAGCGCAGTACCACATGGCGTAATCTGCCTAATGAAACTAAAACGGAAATTAATGAAACACTGGCTATTTTTTTAATGGAAGAAAATCCAACCTTAATTAAACGCCCTGTACTGGAAATGTCAACAGGTATTTTAGTCGGGTTTTCAGAAAATATTTATACGGAAAAGCTACTTTCCTAGTCGTTTTTCATCTGCGTATTGCTCAAATAGTTCAAAAACCCCAATAACCCAACGCTTGGTAGTCCCTAACCAAGCACTACCGTTTTTTGATGGACGTAATCATTTCTTAAGTTTAAACCTTTATTATATTTAAGCACAAACATTCGTTTGAGCATCGTGACAACTCACAAAGATATGGTGTCGAGCTAACTATTAGGAGCAGTAATAATGAGGTTAAGAAGTTTAACAAGGATACTTTTTATTGGATTAATGGGGTTATTGATTGCCTCATGTGGTGGCGGAGGCAGTAATAGTTTTAATGATGAAGATCAACAAACGACTGAATCTCAGAATGAGAGTTTACCTCTTATTTCTCTTGATACTTCAAGTCCATTGTCAAGAAAATTGGTTTCGCGGGGTGATGATAAAGACGACAAGGATGATGATGATAAAGACGACAAAGATAAGAATGACGATAACGATAAAGATGACAAGGACAATGATCAAAATGCTACGGATAATGATCAAGATGATATTAATTCTAATACCTCTGAAGGGTCAAAAAACCACATCAACTACTTTCGTTTAAGTATAAATACAGCCTCCTCTATTGATATAAGTGTGTCTTATCAGACGCGTAATGGCTCAGCTAAAGCAGGAAAAGATTACCTCTTTAAATCTGGGGTTGCAGTTATTCGAAAGGGAAAGACACAAACATTAATTGGTATAGAAATTATTGCGGATACACAAACTGAATCTGCGGAAGAGTTCTTTTTGGTATTAACTAATCCCATTGGTGCGCGTTTTCCAACAGGTGTCACTGAAATTGTGGTAGCTCATACCATTACTGATGGCGATACTTCTGACTCTACAACAACGGGTGGACAGAGCAATACAGGCTATCAATTAACGGCTTGGAATGATTTGGGAATGCACTGTTTAGACAGTGATTTTTCTGTATTTTCTATTTTACCCCCATTCAATAATGTCAATGCTCAACTGATTCATGACGGTAAATTACTCACATCGGGTGTAAATTTAACTTATGAAGCGATTGCGGATACTTCAGGTTCAATTTCTACCGATAGTGCTAAATACAGTAATTTTTGGGATCATGAAAAAAGCTTATTTGGGGTTGATCTTGCTGAAAATACGGGTTTAACAGGTAATAAAACTGCCTCGGCTGTTCCTCAAGCGATGGCATTTAACACCAAAGAACAATGGTTTGAAGCAACAGGTATTCCTCGTATTCCCATTGATGATAATGGTGAAACCAATGCTTATCCAATGGTTAAAGTGGTTGCTAAAGATGCGTCAGGTAATGTATTAGCCAGTGCAGATATTGTTACCCCTGTTAGTGATGAGATGGACTGTAAACTTTGTCATGCCTCTAGCACGTCATTAAACTTTGCAGCAGATGCAGAACCTGCACAAGGTTGGTTATTTGACCCTAACCCTGAAAAGGATTTTCGTCGTAATATTCTCCGTTTACATGATGAAAAACACAGTAGTTCATCTACTTATCGCCAAGCTTTAGATACCAAGGGTTATAATGCTAATGGGTTATTGGCAACCGCAGATGAAGGTACAGCAATTTTATGTGCAGGTTGTCACGCCTCAAACGCATTACCAGGAACAGGGATTACAGGTATTCCACCCTTAACCCAAGCGATACATAGTAAACATGCTTCTGTCGCCGAACCCACGAGTGGTAAAAGACTGGATAGTATTAATGATCGTACTTCTTGTTATCTTTGTCATCCAGGTAATAAAACTCAATGTTTACGTGGGGCAATGGGACAATCTAAAGATTCCAGTGGACACGATAATATTTCTTGTCAAAGCTGTCATGGTAATTTGTCTGAGGTCGGAAGCTTTAAGCGGTCAGGTTGGTTAGATGAACCCGATTGTCAAAGTTGTCACCATGATGGACAACGTGATACGAATGCATTAGATACCAATGGCAATTTAAAGACCGTAACAGATCAACGTTTTGCAACTAATGCAGATACGCCTAGTGCAGGTAAAAGTCTATTCCGTTTCAGTACAGGGCATGGTGGTTTACAGTGTGAAGCCTGTCATGGTTCAACCCACGCTATTTTCCCCAGTGGTAAGCCGAATGACAATGTATACAGCGTTGCTTTACAAGGCCATGAAGGTACAATTTCGGAGTGTTCAAGTTGTCATAATCCTGTCCCACAAACGATTAATGGTGGTCCACACGGAATGCATGCAACGGATATCGACTGGGTAAATCGTCATGGTGATATTGTTGAAGATAATAACAGTATGCTGGCATCTTGTGCCACTTGTCATGGCAGTGATTTCAGAGGTAGTCCATTAAGTGAGGTTAAAGCCACACGACAATTTAATGTTTATGGTGGAAAAACCTTCCAAGCAAAACATCAAATCGGTTGTTATGACTGTCACAATGGGCCAACTGAAGATTAATCTGGCAATAAACATCAATTCCCTTAGTAGGGATTGATGTTTATGCGGTAGAGTATAGTTTATATATTCGTTAAGAATTTATCCTTATTCGGTATATTATCTCTGATGAGTATCGTCATAACAGTGATTTTAGAAAAATGTAGCTTGTTTTTAGTTAATTTTTATAATATTGAAAAAATAGTGGATGGGTATTGAATTATGAGAAAGATCATACAGCTAGTACTACAGGTTTTTATGAATGTGAATGAAAATAATGTTTAATACTTTTAAAAGACGATGGATATATGTTTATGTACTAATTTTTATATCAATAAATAATATATCCGTAGTTGCAGCTAATGTAGCTAAGAGCAGTTTTTATGAAGGCACAAGTAACCATATTAATTACTTCAAAGTAGCCTTAAGTACTCCCTTAAGTGTTGATGCAACAGTCAGTTATCAAACCAAAAATGGCACAGCCTTAGCAGGCAGTGATTATATTACTAAATCTGGAATAATTAGCATTGATGCAGGAAAAAGTAGTGTATTGATTCCCGTCGAAATTATTGGTGATACTACTGTTGAAGGCGATGAAACGTTTTCATTATTGCTCACAAACCCTTCGGGGGGAATATTTCCAGAAGGTATATCAGAATTGAGCGTGACGCATACGATTTTAAATGATGATATTAAAACCAGCTTTAGTGAAACGAATAGTAATCTCACCAACTACTTTCTTTTAGAACTAGGAGAAGCATTAAGTGTTAATGCTTCTGTAGATTATCGAACCCGTGACGGTACTGCAGTAGCGGGACAAGATTATACTACCGTATCAGGTACAGCCACTATTGCAGCAGGAGAAACTAAGACCTTAATTGCCGTGCCTATTTTAGGTGATAGTAGTCAAGAAAATAATGAAACCTTTGATTTAGTCTTAAGCAACCCTCTTGGAGGAATATTTCCGACAGATATTACTGAAGTTGTTGCAACTCATACAATTTTAAATGATGATTTTGCTGCTGTAGATAACACTCAAGCGATTGCAAGAAGTCTAACTAAAACAATGTTAGCAGGTATTCCTGCTATGTTAAGTGTACAAACTTTATTAGATCAACCTGATCTGTTAAAAGATCCCATTGCATTCACGCTTGCACTTAACCTTAATAGTCGAATATTGGACTGCCCAAGCAGTGGCACTTTTGAATATACAGTGACAGATAATAATGCAGATAATCTGTATTCAAGTGCAGGTGATAATTTGTTAATTACCACAAATGCTTGTCAAGATGGAACAACAAGTTCCACGGGAGCTTATAATCTTAATATCAGCAGTGTTAATGGCACAATTACAAATACCGCTGTAACATTAACAAATCTAGCGGTTAATGATGGAACAACAGATAGTAATTTTAATGGTTTATTAGGTACTGAAACTACACTAACAGATACGGGTGATGATGTATTAGCGATTACATCCAGTAATTTACAATTAAGCAGTGCAGGAATTAATTATGCTTTTAGCAATTTGAGTACACAAGTTGTTACAGAGCAACTTTCGGATGAGCGTAAAATTCAGACCTATACCAGCACACTAACTTTAAGTAATAGTTCCAATAATGGTACGTATAGTACAGAGATTGTGAATACTCTAAAAATCCACCCTGCTGATAGTTATCCTTATGAGGGAAAATTCACCATTCAACGTCAAGATGCTACTATGAATATTACTGTAACAGTGAATAGCAATACTTCTGTTACGATTGATACCGATACCAGTGGTGATAATATTGCCGATTACACACAGACAGTAGCATGGAGCGAATTAAGCAACGGTTTTTAACAGAAATACTTTATTATTCAATTAGTTTTTTTTGCCTTTTTTGCTTATGTTGTACGATATGGGTGATATTATTATATAATTATACTGATTTTGTTCAGCATTCTACATGGCAAAGAGAGACGATTGATTATCTCTTAGATCAACACTATTATGGTTTATTTAATGTTAACTATTTAAATGTTTATGAAAAACGACATTTATTAGATGTAAAAATATTATTTTCTTTTAATGATAAGGTACTAGTATTTAGTTGTATAATTAATATCTGTATTTTTCTTATCGCTATGTTTTACCTAAATATTAATAATTTACTTACTAAAATGGTTTATTTAGGCTTTGCTAGTATTTTATTATTGTTATGTTTGGTTTTATCGGAAGAATTTATTTATCTATTTCATTCGCTTCATAAGCTATTTTTTACTAACAATACGTGGATATTTTACCCTGAAAGTCGTTTAACACAGTTATTTCCTATCGATTATTTTTATAAATTTAGTATAATTTATATGACTATACTGAGTTTGTTATTAATATTTATTTACATTTCTACGAAATTAAATAGGAAGGTATAACAAAAACAAGCTCCGAAGAGCTTGCCATTGTGTTTTATAACTTATCTAAAGACTAGATTAAGTCATAACGCTTTAATTTAGTACGTAAAGTGGCACGATTAATTCCTAAGTACTTAGCAGCCTTAGATTGATTGCCTCTTGTATATTCCATCATTACATCCATTAGTGGACGTTCTACTTCGTCCATGACTAAGCGATAGATATTAGAAGCTTCGTGTTCACCTAATACATCGAGATATTCTCTCATAACAGTATCAACTGTTTCAGAAAGTGATGTTTGTAAATTTCTAGCATGTGGTGTTGTCATTTTCATTATTTATGCAACCTATTTTATTAAAGTTATGAGTACATGAAATGAAAAAATACTTTTTCAATCTCATACAGTTGTTTATCAGGGTTCGTGATTGCAAAAATCCTTTTTTTAAAGCGAGTCTCTGAAGTTATTCGATCCAGATACCACCCTATGTGCTTCCTAGCAATTCGTACACCCATTTTATTTCCATAAAACTGATGTATATCTTTAACATGTTTTAACACAATCCCTAAACGTTCTTCGAGTGATGGTGAATTTAATTGCTCACCTGTTTTTAGATAATGCGACAGTTGCTCAAAGATCCAGGGTTGTCCCCAGCTCGCTCTACCCAGCATAATTCCATTTGCTTTGGTGTAACGTAATATAAAAGCAACATCATTTTCAGATTGAACATCGCCATTAGCAATAACGGGAATCTGAATGGATGCTTTTACATGCCGAATGGTCTCGTATTCAGCAAATCCTTTATACATATCTTGCTTGCTTCGACCATGAAGCGTAATAGCAGAAATTCCAACTTCTTCCGCTATCTTTGCAATTGTTATCGCATTTCTTAATTCAGGCGACCAACCCGTTCTGAATTTTAACGTTACAGGTACAGATACAGTTGACACGACTGCTGATAAAATATCCTTGACACGGCTTTCATCACGCAAAAGTGCCGAACCTGAGGCCTTATTACAGACTTTTTTAGCAGGACAACCCATATTAATATCAATGAGTTGTGCGCCCAAATCAACGCACGCTTGTGCTGCATTCGCCATCATCGCAGGTTCATAACCTGCGATTTGTATACTGTTAATAAAATCATCGCTCTGATGATGAATTAACCGAGTTCGCGATTTATTACTCTTCCATAAACGAGTATCTGAGGTCACCATTTCCGAGGTTGTCAAGCCTGCACCAAAAGAACGACAGAGCTTACGAAAAGGGTAATCTGTAATACCTGCCATAGGGGCAAGTAATAAATTGTTTACTAATTTATACTGACCAATTTTTAGCATAAGAATTCACCAAATTATGAAAATAAAGGTAACATAAGGATTTTTTATGTAAAAAAGATAGACGACTAACGGTAGGAAATTTAATCATAGAAAGATATTAATAAACAATTAAATTCGTTTACGAACAATTAATTGTGGACTTAATTTACCCCGAAATTCATTTACATCGAATTGATATAATAGATCCACATTTTCACCTTGCTCAGGCCAATTAATTACATCAGTATTAAAGGCAATTGCAGAAACTGTATTCTGCCCCTGTTCAGGTTTCAGTAATAAACGCAGATGTTTTTGTTTAAGAACTTGTTTTTGCATAATCTCAAATGAACCATCAAATAGAGGTTCTGGAAACTGTTGCCCCCACGGTGCAGCATTTCGTAATTGTTCAGCTATGGTTAAATTAAAGTCCTGTACAGATAACTCACCATCGCTATAAAGTATTTCCGTAAAAGTTTCATCATCACAATTTTTTAAGACTACTTTATTTATTTTTGTGGTGAATAAAGCTAAATCTTTTTTATATAAACTTAAGCCAGCCGCCATGGCATGACCACCAAATTTATTTAATAACTGAGGAGATTGTGTTGCAACTTCATCTAATAAGTCTCGAATATGTAAACCTTTAATTGATCGCGCTGAACCTTTTATTTCATCTTCGTCACCATCAGCAAACACAATCACAGGGCGATTAAACTGTTCTTTAATTCTTGCTGCTAAAATGCCAATAACGCCTTGATGCCAATCTTCATTATATAAACAGAAAATAGCAGGAATATTTTTTTCAGAAGCTAAGTCCATTTCTTCTAATAACTCCAACGCCTGCTCTTTCATATCTTCTTCGATTTCACGTCGATCACGATTATAAGTATCTAAAGCCGCTGCAGCTTGTTGCGCGATATAATTATCGTCAGTTAATAAACATTCGATGCCGATACTCATATCATCCAAACGTCCCGCAGCATTTAGCCGAGGACCACAGGTAAAACCTAGATCGCTTGCCACAGCGCGTCGAGCATTTTTACCTGCAATATTAAATAAAGCATTAATACCTAAACAACAATGTCCTTGCCGAATATTACGTAAACCTTTCTCGACTAAAATACGATTATTACGATCTAATGGCACGACATCCGCAACCGTACCTAAAGCGACTAAATCCAATAAGCTAGTTAAATTAGGTGGTTCAATCCCCTGTTGATTAAACCAACCTAGGCTGTGCAAAGCCTTTTTTAAGGCTAAGACCACATAAAAACTTACTCCAACCCCTGCTAAATTTTTCGAGGGAAACTCATCCCCTTCTTGATTAGGATTTACGATGACATCGGCATCGGGTACGGTATTAGCAGGTAAATGATGATCGGTAACTAATACTTGCCAGCCCTTTGCTTTCGCGGCTGCAACCCCTTCAAAACTAGAAATACCATTATCAACTGTAATAATTAACTGCGGTTTAAATCGCTCCGCTTCTTCAACAATTTCAGGGCTAAGTCCATAGCCATACTCAAAGCGATTAGGCACTAAAAAATCAATTTTTTGATAATCCATTAAATGCATCGCTCGTAATATCAATGCAGTGGAAGTTGCGCCGTCTGCATCAAAATCACCAATGACTAAAATTTGTTGCTGTTTATGCATTACCTCTGCAATTAAGGCTGCACCTTTTTCAACATTGAGTAATTGAGATATAGGATGTAACTGGCATAAATCACACTGTAATTCGGCTTCGGAATTAATCCCGCGTGCAGCAAATACTCGTGCAATTAAGGGGTCTAATTGGGTTTCTTGTTGTAACAGTTTTCCTGTTACTTCACGGCGTTTGAGTTGCATAATTACTTATCCTGTATTTTCTTAGCTAAGCTGTGTAGTTCAATCACAGATTTTTGCCAAAACTTCCATTGTCGTTTAGGGGGGCGAACTGTAAAGGTATGTCCATTGCAATCATGAATATGGACGGTTTTTTTCTGTTTTTTAGCAGATTGCAGCAGAGGGATTAATTGCTTATTTTCTAAATCATTAAGAATCGTTTGCCAGTGTGAATATTGATCATCAAGAGCGACTGAAACAAGCTGATCAAATACAACAATATGTTGTCCTGAACTTAAATCAGAATAATCATCTACCTTTTTATAATGTGATATTTTTGCTGCTTTTGCTACGATTTGAGCGGCTACGCCACCACCCCAAATTGCGTTGATATTATGTTGTAGTGTTTGTGCTTGAGCTGCGCCCCAAAACCATAAACTATTAATTGCTCGTTGCCCTGCTATTTCTCGACTTTGATTTAAGGAAGTCATGTGTAACAACATCTGAATTTCATTTTGCAGGCTGTGCCAATTTAAATTTTCGGATTGGGGTAAATAATTAAAAATGCTTTTACCGCGTACAGCATCTAAAGCGGTGGTTTGAATCTGTTCATTATCTTGATATTGCAAATAACAATGTCCTGATTTTGCCACGACAAAATACCAATTATCTTGGGCAAAATGTTGATTTAGGTTTTCTACAAGTTCTGTATATTCGGCAGGTGATAAATCATTAATGGGTTCTGGGCTTAAGATAATTTCATCAATACCAACATCTAAATGTACAGGGTCTGCACACATAATTGCGCTGGTCGGTAATTCGGTAAAATCCAGTTGATAACGATAATAGGCACTGGGTAGTTCTTGCTGCTCTGGGTAATTCAATAAGCTAAACAGTGAACGATCTAAACCTGTATAGCCTTGTTTTTTGTAATCTGCATGAGCTAATAATGAAGAGAGCAAGGATGACTCAGGCGTGAATAAAAAATCCTTGTGCCAAAGTGTGAGAGGCGATAAGAGACTGGGAATTAAGATATGTAGATCATTCATAGGGTTATAAATAGCCTGACTAGTGGATTTTGGCGCGATGCTAACATGATTTTGACTTAAATAGTTGATCTGATATTGCTTAACCGTAGCGGCTTGGTTAGTATTCGAGGGTTTTCTATGCTTCACACGTGATCTATTATGGCGGCTCAATACACACTTAAAGTCCTCGCTGATTTTGCAGCAGCACATACACTCAGGGATTATCCCGGTGCGTGTAATCGTATGCACGGACATAACTGGAAAATTGAAGCTGAAGTTGTTGCGACGCAATTAAATGCAGTCGGTATGGCGATTGATTTCAAAGATATTAAACGTGAAGTCCGCGCCATTGCTAAAAGTTTAGACCATTACTATCTGAATGAATTAGAACCTTTTCTCGAAATTAATCCTACCGCTGAAAATATTGCCCAATATTTTTTCCGAGAGTTAGCCCAACGCATCAATACTGAAACAGTCAGTGTGTCAGCATTAACACTGTGGGAAACAGAACGGGCTTGTGTGCGCTATAGCGAAGTTTAAATAGATCGCTTAGCGTTTTAACAATTCAACCCAAGCCGTACTGGAAACACTCAGCGTATCGAGTATGACTTGTGGATATAAACCAAAGACCAACACTAATAATGATAGCGTCATGATAATCAATTTCTCGCGAGCCTTTAGGTCAATGGCATTGGCAACGATTGAATGGCGGCACTCGCCTAAGAATGCTTTACGGTAAATATTGAGGAAATAAGCAGCAGTAAGAATAATGCCAAATAATATGGCAAGACCGACTCCTGTATATTGATCTAACACACTCAAGGTAATTAATAATTCCGCAGGAAACACACTGGTGGCAGGAATACCCATATTAGCCAGCCCAAGAAAGAAGAAAAAGGCACTGAGTAAGGGCATACTTTTTGCAACACCACCTAAACTAATAATATCGTTTGAGCCAATACGCTGATGTAAAAACCCTGTCAATAAAAATAATCCGCCTACAATCAGGCTTAAATTTAAAAGCTGAAACACAGCACCTTGTATGCCTGCTTGACTAAAGGTTGCAATACCTAACAAAATCATACCCGCATGACTTAAGCTTGAAAAAGCTAGCATACGACGTAGATTGGTTTGATTTAATGCCGCGACTGCACCATAAATAACACCAATAATTCCTAGTGCAATTAATAAACCTTGAAAGGTTTCTGCGGCAGTCGGTGCAAGCGGTACAGCAAAGCGTAGTAGTCCGTATGCCCCCAGCTTTAAACCAATCACAGTTGCAATCATAACGGGATGCCCTTCTTGAGAGACTAAAGGTAGCCATGTATGCAAAGGGAATAAGGGGGTTTTGATACCAAAGCCGAACAGCAACAAGAAAAATATTACTGTTTCATAAGGATTAGCTTCTTTCAGTGTTAGCAGTTGGGTGTAGTCAAAAATATAGTTTCCATCTGCTTGAATTGCCAATAAAATAAAGGCAAACATAATTGGAATTCCACCCGCCATCATAAATAATACATATTTAGTTGCAGCATGACGACGGTTTGCTCCGACTCCCCATAAGCTAATTAAGAAGTACAAAGGAATTAGCGTACTTTCCCAAAATAGAATAAAGAACATCGTATCTAACGAGGTAAATACGCCAAGAATGGTGCATTCCAATAATAGTATAAGGCTAAAGTAAATTCGACGTAGTTTCTGAATGGAGTTCCATGATGCTAATGTAACCGCTGTAAATAAGAGCGCGGTTGCAGGTAGGAATAGGACGGAAAGACCATCTACACCTAAGAAAAAATTAATATTTAATGAGCGAATCCATTCTGATTTTTCAACGTACTGAAAGCCACTTAATTGAGGATCAAAATTAAATGCAATGCCTAAGCTCAGTATCAGTACAACAAGGTTAGTTGCTAACGCTGACCAACGTGCGTGCTGCTCAGAAAGCAATAATGTGACGACTGCACCCAATGGCAACAGCAGTATTAATGTGCTTAGCCACGAAAAATCCATACTGTGTAGTTCCATGCTAGTGACCTTCGCCCTTACTGTATAAACTCGTTAGTCCATTCAGTGTATGTTCAAATAAATCTAACCAAAGTGATGAGAAAAATCCCATTCCTAAAACGACGAAAATAATACTGATTGCCATAATTTTCTCGGTTATTTTAGAGGGGCTTTTATCCCAAGCAGCCGTACTGAATTCTGGTTTAGCTAAAAAGGCTTGTTGAAAAGCATACAATAAGAAACCTGCTGCAGTCACATTGCCTAAAGCGGCTGCGGCGGTTGTTAATGCTCCAAACTCAGAAATGGATGCTTCCAAAACTAAATGTACTGCATCGAATCCTGGTGTTCCAGGCATTGCCACAATGGCTAAGCCTGCAATAAGAAAAGCCACTCCGACTAAAGGCATATATTGGAATAGTCCACCAAGGTGATCCATCGCTGCTGTTTTAGTGCGATGAAAGACCAAACCTGTCATAAACATTAAGCCTGAAATCGCTAAGCCAAAGTTAATCGCCAGCATAATACTGCCTTCAAAACCTGCGCGATTTAAAGTAAATAAGCCGATCGTTAAAATACCTGTATGACTAATGACACCGTATGCCATTAAGCGACGTAAATCATTTTGTCGCATTGCTAATAACGCGGCGTAGAAAATTCCAATCATGGCAAAGATAATGGCAATGTTATTCCACTCTTTAACCGCATCAGGAAGGATAGGAAATACAAAGCGCAATAAACCAAAAAATCCAACTTTTAAACCTAAGAGTAAAATAGGCGCAATGGTCACATTGCCGTATTGCATTGTCATGGGTAACCAACCATGCAAGGGGAATATTGGAATCCGTATACCCAATGCATAGAAGAGTGAAAAGAATATAAAGGTCGCAATTTCAGGCGCGACGGTTGTGGTACTTAAATCATACAAATCAAATGACCATGAATCATTTGCCATTGAATGATTCCAGCCCAACATAAAAGTGCCGACCAATAACAATAGAATACTGATACTCATAAATTGTGAGTAACGAATAATCATTGGCTTACCATCGACAAAGGTTGCCCAACGATAGAGTAAGTAACCTGTCGCGATGATCTCTAGTATTGACATCACAGTAAACCAAAGCAAATCTACGGTGACAAATTGACTCATTAAAGTTGCTTGAATAAAGGCAATAACGGCTAATATATTGGTGTGATAGAAGCTTCTAAAAATAATAAAAAATACAGACAGTAAGCCCAATAGTGCAGTCAATAATACAAATACAACACTAATGCCATCCACAGCAGCATGATAAGGTAAACCCAGCAGATTGACCTGATTAGCAAATTGCATACTATCCAAATGGGCATCAAAGTTTAGATAGAGATAAATTGCTAATGCAAACTCTATAACTGCAGTGAGTAAAGCAAAGCCTGCACTCATTGCGCCTTTGAAATGCCAGAAAATAAGTGCAAATATCAGGGGTACGAGTTGTAGGCTTTCTAATAACGGCCATGTGGCTTGAATTTCAGTAAACTGCATTAGTCACTCCTACAATACAACAACAAATGTTGCCATAATGAGCAACAATAAATAGCGTGGTTGGGTCAATAATCGGTCGATACTTTGCATGTGTTTACCGAGATGACGAATCAGTTTTAACAAACCTTCACCACTACTTTTAAGAATAAGGTGTTCTTCAAACCAATAAAATGCAGCGGCTAAACCTTGAATAAAACTACCAAATAAACCACTACCTGTGCCAATTTCAGTTTTTAAAATCAAACGACCTTGTTGATGGGCTTCCCAATGTGATAAGGATGACAGCATATTAGCGTGGGACTGTGTTCCCGTTAAACGATCAACAATTTGCTCATCAAAAATCTGTACTTCACGGGCAATTGTTGTGGTTGGGTTGGTGAATAACCAATCTGAAATACTATCTAACCAAAAACGCTGTAATGCAGCATTGTATAGCCATGACTGTTTCGTTAGCCATTTAGGCACGGGACGGGCAGGACGATTAATTTGTTGCATAAAGGAAGGCGCGTGTAAAAATTGATAGCTTCTCCAAATTGCATGTAACACCAGATGAATTAATGCCAGACTAAACCACGCATTACCAATCCAAACCAGCATTAAACCGACTTGTGCAAGGGTAGAAAACATAAAGGATGATTTAACATCCGTTTGTACCAAGCCGACCAAATAGGCATAACTCGCGGTGATTAAGCCAATAATCATAATAATCACCATGATAGTAGGAACTTGCTCTAGTAAGGGCTGTAAGCGTAGTAATAGATATACGCCTGCATGTACCATAATCGCCCCGTAAAAGATGGCGCTAGAGGGGGTTGGACCTTCTAAAGCGCGTGTGATCCATGCACAAAAAGGAAACTGAGCTGATTTAGCTAAGGCAGCCAGTAAAAATCCTAATAGGATAATACTGAGAAAAATTTCTGAAACATCTTTCTCTTTAGCGGCACTTGCAAGCTCTGTCCATTCAATGGTACCCAGCCAAAAGAAGGCAAGTGCGATACCAAGCAAAAATCCTGCATCACCAATACGATTACTGATAAAGGCGCGAATGGCATTATGGGTCGCAATATCACGATGCCATGAATAAGCAATCAGTAAAAACGAGCTAACCCCTGCTAATTCCCATGCGATAAAGGTTAAAACGGCATTGGCTGATAGTGCAATCAGTAACATCGCTGCATTAAATAATGACAGCAACATAAAAAAGCGTTGATAGCCTGCTTCTCGATGTAAGTAATTAATTGAAAAGCGCGTGACCAATAAACCAATGAAACTAACCAAAGTCGCCATAGTTAAGCTGAGTTGATCTAAAATAAAGGCGATGGTAATTTGATAATCTGCCGTGGATAGCCATGTTGCTACTTGAACACGATTCTGGACACTTTCTAGAAAAACACTGACATCTACGCCCAGTACTAATAGAAAGGATAACAATATGCTGATACTGGCAACATAGGCGGTTTCTTTTTCACCTTTTTCAGCCCGATTCCAACCAAAGCTAAATCCGACTGCAATCCAAAGAGTGGCTAATAATGGTAACAATGGGATCAGTGCAATACTCCAATTAGGCATAATTACGCACTCCTTTTAATTAATGCAGGTGCTAAATGATCGGTGTGACCTGAATACCAGTCCACAGATTCATTAACGCGTGGGGTTTCTTGCTGAGCTTGCCAAAGCTCCCAGCCTTTTTTAGGATTGAAAGTATTAATTTCACCTGTTTCAGGATGTTTAGAGGAGAGTAATAGCCAGTTATTGCCGACTAATTGGCGGATCATAGCTTGGCGTTGATAGATCGCTGTTAACGTTTCTATGCTGGCTTCAACCATTAGCTGTAAACGCATCGGTTCGTGAATTTCGATCATTTGTTGCGGTAGACCAGTACGTAAATCACTGGACGTGCCTTCCATTACTCCAAATAAACCCGACAAATTATGTACAATTTTAGAATTACAACCAAACTTATCGTTATTGACACAGGAGAAATAATACTCAAGGTTAATTCCTGCTCCAACAGGACCAGCTGAGAGTAAAATACGTTCTAAGAATTTTCCTTCTGGATCGACACTGGCATCATAAGAAATTAAAAAACAGCGTCGATCTAAGAATGTTCCTTGAGTTAAATAGCGTCGTCCAATAAAGCCAATAGCATTGGTGGCATGTCCTAATTCAGGACGTGATTGTGAGAAATCAACAGCCCGCGCGGCAATATGTTTAATCGCACGGGATAAGTTTGGATTTCTGGGCGCAGATGCCAATTTTCGACAGCGTTCATGCGCGGAGTGTCGAGTTGCAATAGCTAACTCTTGTTGTAATTTACGAAATGCTGCTGATAAAGTTTTAGGAATAATATCTTGATCAAACCAAGCAATATCTTCATTACAGGTGTCGTGTTCTGCACCGATAAACCAGCAATCATCGGGAATTTTAATATCACGTTGAAAGAGTAAATTCCGCACTTCAGAATTATTTGCCATTGCCGCAAAAACGCGACCATTGGGACCACTGTATTTACCGCTACAAGCACCACAACCATAAGCTGCAGTATGTGGGTTATTTTGATTACTAGAGTAATGCCCCATTAAAATCACAAGCTGTCCGAAGCCTGACAATAAACCATTATTTTGCAAAAAACCTTCAACAATATTGGCTTGTTCCTCATGGGTAAAACCTTGTTGATTGTTTTTAGTATCTCGATCTTTACGTTGTTGTAATGCCGTGCTAGTAATACGCGTGACTTTTTCTTTATCAAATTTAGTTTGTAAACTTTTTTCGATATTGCCCCATGTTAGCGGCATAAAGATTTTTCCGACTAAACGCGATAAAGCCAGCGGAGCATTCAGTCCCATTAAGGCGGTACTAGTAAGTAAATTACGACGGGTTTCTTGATGAATCACATCATTAATTTGACTGCGTAATTGATAGCGTTTTTTATGCTCTTTAATGTTCTGCTCATGTCCACAGGCAGCAATTTCTGCGACCTGATGTACAGGTGTTACCACCACAGGACAAAGCACCACAGGCTTTTTGGCATCGAGGTCTTGCCAATTCATGACAACCCCAAAAAAGGCAGCCGCCCCAAAGGTTTCAATCTTGGGATTTAAAAATTCTAAATGCCGACGTACACCCTCTTCACGATCATCCATACAAAAAATAATCTGGGCTTCAGGACGAGTGTTACGATTTTCCCATGTGCCTCGCCCATGATTATTAGCCACTGCACTAAAGACTTCTTCCCGATAGTGGTGTTCATAGGCTTGTAATAATAGAAAGCCTGAATTTTCCTGATCCAGTTCGTGAATACATGCAAAAATATCGTCTAACGTTTTAGTGTCGAGGGGATAGATATCACTATTACACAAACCTAAATGTTGACTTAAACGGAATAGTTTCCATGCTTCATGATGTAGCACATAACTTTTTTGTTCATCTGAACGCGAGCTATTTCGCCATGTCCACACCATATGTGATAGCAACTGCCACTCTTGCTCTAAATTAGTTTGATTGGTGTGACGTTCAACCAATTGTTGTGCCAACATAATTAAATATTCAGGCAAACGCTGTTGATTGAGCGCGTAGCGAACTAAAAACTCATGATATTGATGGTGAAATTGTCCTTTTAAGGCACTTAGATTAGCTTCAATTAACCAATACTTGCGACATAAACGCCGTGCATATAAGTGTTCTGTCACTAAACGTACCGCTAGATAATCCAGCATATTAACATTAATATCACTGCATCCTTCATAATCAGGATTGCAATGTCGCCAATAAAACATCCCAGACCAACCGGGTAAATCTAAAGCTAAGCGTTCAAGATAAGCTGCCCATTTATTTTGTGGTATTCCCATCAAACTTAGCTCAGAAATCAGGGTTTCAATGGAATTATCAGGAAGGCCTTCAATATGCTCTTTCCAATCATCCAGCTCATTAAAAAGCCAGCTTTCATCCTGTAATGCCGATTTTTTCCATGCTTGATAAAAGCCCATTTGACGATCTTCAGCATTCCAAGCCGCAATGCCTTGGTCTATCCAACTAGCTAAATGCGGTTGTAAATAGGTATTAATATCTTTCTGAATATCAATGCCTGTAATCTGTTGTAAGAAGGTGCGTAAGGTAATTTCTGAGCCGACTTTATCTGATAAAGCCTCTAATTGTAGCCATGCTTCTTTACGAATAATCACTTCTAATTTTGATTCAGAATCATTGTTTTTCAAATCTAAAGCTAAGCTATCCAACATCTTTGTCGCGTATTGTGGCGATAAATTACTAAGGTCTTCAGGATGAATCGACTCTGCATCTAGCTTTAACACTTCACTACAGGCTGTCCATAATTCCTTAATTGCGGTTGCTTCATCATCTTGACCGTAGGCTTTGGCTAAGCTCAAAAGTTTACGGCGAACTGAATTAGGTATATCTGTTTGAAAGTTTTCTAATGCGTGGGCTTCATCCGTTTGAAAGTTAAACTGACAGGTCGTAATATTTTCAATCGGAAATAACAAAGCAATTTGTAAAATATCTTTCTTAGTGATTTTACGATCACCTGCTTGAAACACGAGTCGATCTGCTTCTAGACTTTCATCTTGCGATAAAGACCAAGCAATATCGGCATCGTTAATGCGCCCTTGTAAATATTTTTCCCTAAAGGTGGCTTGTCGCCAATAGCCATAGGCACCTGTTAACTTATTTGCAGCCGCTAATGCTTCTATAAAGGGTAAATGTTCAAAACCATGCAAGGTATTGTGATGTACAAAATCTAGAATCGGTGCTTGTGCAGGCAAGACATGGGCGAGGTGTTCCAGTAAATCTGTAAACATTGCTTGAGACGGATCAATATTGGGTGAACTAGCCATCATTGTTTTACCCCTTGATTTGAGTTAATTGAACAAATTGATCCACATTGTGGCTAATCATGTCGAGAATCGGTGTGGGGTAAAAACCAAAAACTAAAATACCCACGATTAACACCGTAGCGGCTAAGACTTCAGTCGGACGTAAATCCTGCACCGCTTGCATTTCCATTTTCTCAGGGCCTGTAAATAAATATTTAATGGTACGAATGCCATAGGCCGCCGTAATTAATATTCCAAAACCGAGGAAAGCCATTAACCAGCCCCATTGCTCAAAGCCACCGATCATAACGTGTAATTCAGCAATAAAGCCGACGGTACCAGGTAAGCCCGTCCCTGCAATAAAGCCAATAATAATAAAGAAAGCAAATTTTGGCGTGGTATACAGCAAAGAACCATAATCATTAATATCTTTAGTATCGGTTCTTTCATATAGCAAACCAATAAGCATAAACAATGCGCCTGCGACAAAACCGTGGGCAATCATTTGATAAATTGCACCTGTGATACCACTGCTGTTTAAGCTCGATATACCGAGTAACACCACGCCCATATGAGCAATGGAAGAATAAGCAATCATCTTTTTCAAATCGCTTTGCTTCCATGCCAGTAATCCACCGTAAATAATAGCAATTAAAGCTAAAATGACTAGTAAGCTTTGTAAGGCATGGGCTGCTAATGGCAACATCATGGTGGTTTGAATCAAACCGTATGCCCCCATTTTTAATAAGATGCCTGAAAGTAAAATACTAATGGGTCCAGGTGCTTCAACATCGGCCAGTGGCAACCAACCGTGCAAAGGGAAAATAGGCATTTTGACCCCAAAGCCAATTAATAAGCCGAAAAATAGTAATACTTGCTCGGATTCGTCTAAACTTTTTGCGCCTTGAGCAATCGCTTCAAAGGAAAAAGAGTGTGCGGGGGTTGCATCAAATAATACTAATAAACTCAGTAGCATAAATACCGAGCCGCCCATGGTATAGAGTACAAATTTTAATGAAGCCGTTTGTCGATCACGATCGCCCCAGCGATCAATGAGAAAGAACAAAGGAATTAAGGTGAATTCCCAGAAAACATAAAACAATGCCCAATCTCTTGCCATAAACACGCCAATAATCGCGGTTTCTAAACCAAGAATTAGCAGGTAATACCCTTTAGGATGTTTTTTAATTGAGCCTGATGCCATGACCGCAACCCAAACTAAGAGGGTCGTTAATATCACCATTGCATAAGATAAACCATCGACACCAATCGAAAAGGATGTGCCTAAACGTGAATTCCACTCTTGGGTATAGCTTAGCCAGAGACCTTTATCGTTCGGAGTAATATCCCCAAAGGTAATAAAATAGATAGAAAGGAGGAGGCTCAGTCCTGAAAAGACAATGGCCGTTGCACGAATCAGCCTCACTTGTTTACTCGGTAATATTGCAATCAGTATTGCGCCAAATAAGGGAAGAAACAACAAAACCAAGAGACTAGAGTACAACATTATTATGCCAATTATGTGTCAGTTACATCAAAAATAGAGCCTAGATAACACATTTTGACTACGAATTCATCCATGAATGGATCGATGGTTAGCTTAGGTACATTAGAAAATTATAATACACTGTTCTTCTACCCTATGGATATATTACACACGGGGTAATTTTTGCAATATATCAGAGATAGAAACCCTGTAATTTGTACCGTTAAATTTTTAACAATCGTGTCAAACTGTGAAATGCTAGATTTTCACTCTTGGTAAGCGATTTCTGTCTGTTTGTCATGCACTGATCCAGTGCTTATTCATTCCAGCCTTGTTTTCACTATAATTAATAAGATGTATCCTTAAGAGATAGAATCAACATGAATCATCCAATTATTTTTTCTGCACTGCTTTGCCTCGGTTTATCCGCTTGCAATGCAGAAACCAGTACACCCAAGCCCTCTCATCCTAGCGATGTAAAGGATGTCAAAAGCGTTAGTGCCATTCAACTAAATATCGTGCTGAATAAATTAAGAGTACGCGATGCCCCTAATACAAAGTCCAAGGTTATCTCAAAACTCTCTAAGCAAGATAAAGTGATGTGGAGCGGTGAAATTAGCCAAAAACGTGATGCGATTAAAATTAATAGTGTTAAATTTAATACCCAATGGATCAGGATAAAATTAAATAATCAATCAGAAGGATGGATTTATGCGGCGGCGGCAAAAATCGATACCAAGGTTAGCAGTCCATTAGTCGAAAAATTTGCAGTCCTGCGTAGTCATAGCTTTTTTGGTGAGTCCTTGGCTAAGGAAATTACTCAATACCGTCATATTTACCATACCACGAGTAACGATAAACAGTTTGCACAGAACTATGAAAAAGGGCAAAAACTGCGTGAAAAAATGGTAGCGGTGCTAGAAAAGAAAGCCGAGGTTGATGATAAAAATGTTATGGATATGACATGGCTAGAAGCTGTGATGCCCGGTTATCGTGTTGCTCGGGTTGCAGAAGGAACAATGTATTATCTTTTCACTAATTTTAAGCAAATGCTCAAGGTCGCTGATAAAACAGAAGGGGCTGCTGATAATAACTTTTTAGCCATTTCTATCGATATGTACGATTGGGGACAGAAAGATTTAGATGAACAGTTTGTCGGTAGAGAGAGCTTTTTCTATGCTTGGATGGAACAAACATGGGATTACGGTGGTGATAGCTTATTAGGTCAAGGTAAACATATTTATTTGCTGAAAAGAATGACAGACTTTAGCAAAAATACCGAGCTATTCAAACAGGCAATCAATCAATATAAAACCGCTTTGGTTGAAGATTTAAGTAATCCAGATGCAACAGAAACACATGGTTTTAGAGAAAAAAAGCCGAAGCGTGCTAAAGAAATTGATGAAATCTTAAATTATCAATCCCCTTTACTCAGTGCTGATGATACCGCAGCTATTCAAAAAGTACGCGATAGCTTATGACATCCTTTCTCTAAATGGGCAGAAATATTAGTTCGTGTATTGAGTAAATCAGGTAAAGACAGATTTCTCTTTAAAGTATTCTGAACTCAAAGTTAAAACTGCTATAATTTTAAGAAATAATTACGTAGGTTTACAAATGTCTGAATACTTAGAACTCCTTACATCATTGAGTCTCAAGAGCGTAGAAAAAAACAATTTTAAGGTTCTTGATCTTTTTGCTGGGTGTGGAGGGCTGGCTCTTGGCTTTGAGGCTTTGGGATTTGAGACGGTTGGGTATGAAAAAGATAAAGATGCAGTAGAAACATATAATTCTAACTTAGATGGAAAGTGTCATGAAGAGCTTTTGACAACAGATACAATTTTTCCTGCGGTAGATATTATTATAGGTGGCCCACCATGCCAGCCTTTTAGTGTAGGTGGAAAGCAGCTAGGTTTAGATGATTCTAGAGATGGTTTTCCTGTGTTTATAAATGCAGTTAAACAAAGAAAACCTCAAATGTGGCTCTTTGAAAATGTTCGAGGGATGTTGTATAGAAATAAAGAATATCTTCAAGAAATAATAAAAAACTTAGAGTCACTTGGTTATACAATAAGCTATCAATTAATGAAGGCTTCTAACTACGAAGTACCACAAAATAGAGAGCGACTTGTGGTTGTTGGTCATAAGGGAGGTTTTCAATTTCCTATAGAAAAAGATGCTAAATTTACTGTGAGTGATGCAATTTTAGACATCGCATATAAAACAGATAAAAATAGTAAGTTTCTAACTAAAAGCCAAGATACATATATTGCTAAATATGAAAAAGCATCTAAATGCATTAATCCAAGAGACTTATACATGGATCGTCCATCAAGAACAGTTACTTGTAGAAATTTGGCAGGAGCTACAGGAGACATGCTTAGGGTGAAGTTGCCTGATGGGAGGAGAAAGAGATTAACAGTCCGAGAAGGTGCAAGATTACAGAGCTTCCCTGACTGGTATAAATTTAAAGGAACTGAAAGTTCGCAGTTTTATCAAGTTGGAAATGCAGTTCCGCCTTTAATGTCATATCATATTGCAAAAGCGATGCTGGCATACATTAAGGGAAAAATTACAGAAACAAGCCAGCAGGGGCAGTTAGCATTTTCATGGCAGTAGATAAGAAAAAAATAGCAAAGAATAAATCCCTCAAAGTACGGAAGTTAATTCAGTCAGGGGTGGAGATAATAGAGGCTGTAGGTGTTCCAATAGGAGACCTTACTGTGCGTCGTCTAGAAAAGATGTCAATGTCGTTATTGTCTCTTTGTGCCATGACTAAATCGGTAGCTTGGAATAAAATATCATCCATCACTGATGGACATATTTTAAGAACGCGAGAAATTATTACCTATATAAATAAAAATTTTGAAGAAAATATAAGCTTAGGAAGTTACGACGACATTAGGAGAAAAGATCTTATTCGTTTAGTTGGTATGGGGCTTGTTATCAAAAGTGCGAATAGACCAGATGCAGACACTAATGATGGAACACGAGGTTATGCTTTAGAAGAAAATTTTGCAGAATTAATCAAAAAATATGGCAGTGAAAAATGGACTCAGGCTTTAAGTGAATTTGAGCTTGATCAAGAATATATTGACCAGTTCCATAGTAAACGAGAACTTGAAAAGCTTGAGGTTCATTTAGAAAAAGGGGTTGTTGTATCGCTGGATAAAGGACCACATAATAAAATCCAAAAAGCTGTTATTGAAGAGTTTCTTCCCATATATGGATATAGTGCCAAAGTTCTATATCTTGGAGATACTTCAAACAAACATATGCATGAATATTCAGAGCAAATGATAAAGCTTGGACTCAATATCGAAGATCGTGGAATGTTGCCTGACATTGTTGCATTTAGCTCAAAGAAAAACTGGCTTTATCTCATTGAAGCAGTTCACTCTTCAAATCCATTAAATCCTGAGCGGTGTATTGAATTGCAACGCAGTATTTTAAAAGACTGTCCGTACGGCGTTGTCTTTGTAACAGCATTTCTAAGTAAAAAATATTTTGCAAGATGGCTTCCCCAAATAGCGTGGGAAACAGAAGTTTGGCTAGTTGATACGCCTCAGCACTTAATACATTTCAATGGGGACAGGTTTCTTGGTCCGCATGAAAAATCACCTAACGGCTAAAAATCGGCTAAATCAGGTAAGGACAGGTTTCTCATCCAATATAAAACCGCTTTGGTTGAGGATTTAAGTAATCCAGATGCGACGGAAACACATGGTTTTAGAGAAAAAAAGCCGAAGCGTGCTAAAGAAATTGACGAAATCTTAAGTTATCAATCCCCTTTACTCAGTGCTGATGATACCGCAGCGATTCAAAAAGTACGCGATAGCTTATGACATCTTTCCTTAAAGGAATCTGAAATAGATTGAAAATCATTGCATCCTGCAATAATAGCGCAAATAGAAATCGTTAAAATATTGACTCAAAGGATGACGCTTTGCTCTTTCCATGCGGGGATTCGATAATGTTAATAAATAGTATTTTCAAGGAATTATTAATTTTTTATTTGTTTAACAAATACTTATAAGGTTGCAATGGATTTTAGAATTTATAATTGGTGGGAATTCCCGTTAAAACATACTGTTATGTCCTCAAAGTATTTCCCGTGGAGTCTATAAACCACTTGATAAATTAGATTTGAATGAATATTCTACATGTACATACTACTAATGCTATTTAGGAGATAAAATGAGAAGAGAGATTTTATACAACTCTATTAAAAGAATAATTTATGATATTGATGAATGTGGTATTTTAGAATTTTTTTCACTTTTAATGGGTGAATATAGGAATGGGTCATCAAAAGGTTCTGAGACTTCATTTCCAATACCATTAATCTTATTTCAGAAGTATATGTTAGCAACACAAAGCTATAATGAAGATTATATAAAAATAATGCAGATACTTGACATTTCAGAGTTATTAAAAGCTCAGTATTGGGAGGGTATTACGACCTCAAAGAGTCTTAAAGAATTACATCAAATGATGCAATCAGTCAACTTTACACTGACACAATTACCAAAAATTATGGATCTTGCTAAGCAGGATCATATTTCTGATATTAAAGAGCAGAGTTCCGATTTACCTGAAGATCTAAAAGGAAAGTCGCTTTTAACTGTATTAATTGTAGAGGATGAGGGGCAATATTCTAGTCCATTAAGGCTCACAAGTGCGCTTGAGGCAATAACAAATTTATATAGTGTCGTGGCTCTAATTGAAAAAGAAAGTGAGAATGATTTAATAGTTTTAGCTTGTGACTCTGGCAGCGATAAATCATTCGATTTTTTAGGTATTCCTAAAATAATGGAAGAAGTTAAGGAAATAATCATTGCTATATGGGATCGAAGGGTTTTTCACAGGCAGAGGCATGTAAGCGAGAGCTTGGCATTGATTTCAGAATCTCTCCCGATTCTTGAAAGAATTGCACAACTCCAAGATAGTGGATCAATAGGAAGAGAAGAAGCTGAGTTACTAAAAAGAAAAACAATAACTGGTGCAACACAATTTATTGAAGCTGGGGCTACAATACCCGAACTAGAAGCTGTAAGTAATCATGACCCTAAACAATTAATGAAACCTGAACCTAAACTGTTAGTTTCTCCATGGTCTGAACCTAATAATGTTAATGATAAAGATGATTCAAAAACTGAGAATGAAATTTTTGAAAAAGCAACTCCAGAGTCTCAGAGTTTGTCGGTCGAAGAATCTGAAATGTTAAAACTCTTGTTAAAAAAGTCTAAAGAAAATAAAAAGATAAAGATAAAATCAAAAGGCCCAATAAAAAACAAAAAAAGACATAAATCAGGTAAGGACTAGTTTCTCTCTAACCCTCCCCATCCCACTCCTCATGCGGCTCCGCAAGGGGCGGTTCACTCGCCGTTTGGATAACGGCACTTAATCCATTGATTTCTTAAAGACACGAATCCTTGGGTTTTAAGCCTTTGCTTAGTTAAGCCCATTTGCATCGCTTTGATTTTGGCGAGACGATAGTATTTTTTTGAACTAACTCCGATACTGATGGCTAGCTTGAGTGGCACACCTATTTTGGTTCTGAATTTATGTCATTACTTTTACCCAGTGGGCATATTCTTTAAACAAAGAAGTTGTCTATCCAAAAATTTCTCAATAACCCAACCCTTGGTACGAATACCCCCGTTCTTGGTATTGCCTAACCAAAGTTAGGTTATTTCACGCTGCAATTAACCGACTCTTGGGCATACATAAACAAATATAAAAAAACAAACAACAAAACAGAAACAGGCGCGAATTAAAAAAATTGAGTAAAATTTAAGCTTATGTTTGTTGTTGTTTTTTTATTTGATAATTTATGAAAAAACAAGTATTTACACGATAGCCATCAATGCGAGTTAAACGAAAAAAAGCGAAAATATTGGGCGAAAATTGAGAGTGCGGTGAAAAAACCACTTGAATTAAATAGGCAAAGGAAGGTAGAGTAGGCGGCGTTACAAGGATAAACGTTCAGCACAGAATGGCTATTCTTACTTGTTAATCATTTGGCTCTGTTGGTTGTTGTTATGAACAACTCGACAGAACTTTACAGACTCAATCCAAACATTTAAAAGGAGATTGATTATGCACGACCGCGCATCTTACGCGACCGCCTATGCAGGTGCATCCATAGGCAAGGCTCAACCGATTAATGATCCACTTGGATTGTTACCCGAACACCTCAATAGCATTACCTTTGAATGGAATGCTCACCTGATTAAGCAAAAAATTTCAGGTAATTACCTGCGTATTCTTAACGCGATTTATCACCAAACCATTGATTTTAATAAATGGGAAGATGACCTTGCAGGCAAACGTTTACAGCAACTCACCCATATTCGCTACGACCATTCCAATTTCATTCTTAAACGCCTCTATGAGCGTAATATCATCCTAAAACGCAAAGGCAGTTTTGGTTCCATTGTGTCCATTAATTTTGATTTTGCCACATGGGGAAAACAGTACACACAGGACGAACCCCACGATGCCAATAATGACCCTAGC
>WFRR01000142.1 GCA_015486375.1 Thiotrichaceae bacterium | reverse complement strand
TGACCCATCGGCTACAAAACAGCACCGATCCCTTAAAAAACCCACTGGCTTATTTTTCTAGCTTAGTGAGTAAATTGGAGTTAGGCACACTCGATTTACAAGCCTTTTCAAGCAATACAGAACGTGCGGCTAAACAATACGCCCTACAATTCGAGCAATTGCAGCAACAAATAGACGTTGTTACACAGACTTATTTAGCAGAATACGAGTTCTATAAACCCCTGCATAAGCAAATCATAGACGAAGGAGAGAAGCGGGGTTTAGACTACTGGGGTGCGGCTGATGAGCTACAACTTTCTGCAACCGTCAAACCAATGATTGAAAAACTCAATGGTTTAAAAGCGGAAGCTGATCGCTTAGAGGCAGAACAGGAGAAGTTAAAATCGACTATTTGAAAAATTCACTCTCTTTAATGCTATCTTATTCTGCAATAGTATAAAGTACCCATATATCTGATTCGTTCTCCTTTGGATGATGGAATCCAATGAGCCAAGACAATTATTACGCCATGCCTTAGTGCGATTTAACCGATTGCTTGTTAAACAGATCTCCCCAGATAAGAACGTAAACTGTCACTGCACTGCCTCATCATTTACTGTCTCTCTCGAACCGATGGGTTTCGTGACTCTTGGCTCACTCACCCCCGAGACTCAGCCTTATATGATGTTTCTGTTCGTAAGCTCGCAGTTTTGCGCTCAGGCTTCCTTCCCACAACACCTCGCGGGGTTGCAGTTGCCGTCGGCTAGTAGTTTATAATGACCACTAAATTTAGTGACCAGTAGGTTCTCCTACAGGGGACTTTCACCCCATTAGTTTACGCCCATGCTGGGCGTACCAAGTTCATCCAAGGGACTTTTTTAGTCAGCGGTTGATTTGTAGTTCATTGTATTTTATAAGTTTATCTATTATCAACCTTCATCGTTGTCTGTCCAAAAAGCCCCTGATGAGGGCGTTAATTTCTTAACAAGCAATCAACCACCCTAGACTGAAATTCTATAGTGGTTAGTTTCTCATAACTATATCGAAAAACAGTATACTGAAATCAGTAAACATTCAAATAAATATCCTATAACCTTTTCCCAATAGATGAGCTAGCTGGCTTTGAATAACTAACTCTATCCTGTTTTCTTCTCAATTTCTTGATTAGAAATAAATGATTTATACTCAGGAATACTACGGCTCAACTGCATCTCCAACCATGCCTGATCATCGGGTGATTCCTCCTTAAACCAATAATTAATAAATGTCTGAATTCTTGTTCTTCGATGATTATTTATTAACTTTTTTTGGGTAGAAGCAGGAATTGGGGTAGGGAAAACAGGTGATTTATCTTGATTCCTAGATTGATACATCTCACCCTCTCCTGTTAGAAGCCAGTGGGCGTTGACTGAAAAGACAGATACTATTGATTGCAACATATCACCTGTTACCTTTTTCTTCCCAGATTCAGTATTTCTAACACTATCCACTTTATCCTGAATAGCTGAAGCAAAAGATGCAGCAGTACACCTTTCCTTCTTTCTTATTATTTTAATTCTTTCTCTTTGAGTACCCATAAATACCTCTTAATTATGGGTATATAGTACTATTTACTTGATATTGGTATATATTACCAGCACTATATACAAACGACACAAACATTTCAAACATTCCAAACGACACAAACGTTCTAAACGACACAAACAACACAGTATAAGTATAAGGCATAAATAATGAATGAAAAAAACACCGAGAAAGTACCAATAACCTTTCGCATACCCCTATGGGTAAAAAAGAAAATAAAGAAAAGCTCTATAAGAGGGAATAGAACACTAAGCCGCGAAGCAGAATCGTTACTGCTAACAGGATTTAATCAGATATATAAGGAGAAAACATAGAAAAAATGAAAGGGGCAATGTCAGACGACTAAATATGACAATTACCCCTAGCCACCGAAACACATTTAAACAACACTTCGGCAGCACAGGTAAATACAGAAATTCACCCTTACACGTAAGGATACAACAGATCACTGTATTTCACCTTTGTTTCCGATGATTTTTATCATTTAGGAACAAAAATGAAAAAACCAACGGCAGAATTGCCTGATGTGGACAATGCAGTCCACGCTTGCAATATAATGTTCACGCAAGAAGAAGCCTTTCAACTCGCAGAGAAATTTATCCAATCGGCTGAGCAAGTCCTCCAATATGCTAAGGAGGCAACATAATGCCAGCAAAAACGTCTCAAATTGTGACAGAGTCACAACTCTTTGATCTCTATGAAAAGAGAGATCAATTGCAATCTTTGCAGAAACAATTAATGCAATCACAGCCTGAGTATCAATTTATCCCTATTGATACGCAGCAACACCCTTCACCTGATATTACAGATGCCTATTTAGCGGAAAATAATCAGTTAAAGCAACAACTCGCACAGCAAATGCACTGGCTTAATACCCGTATCCTTATTCACGAGGATAAATTGAGTCGTATCGAAGCGGAAGCCATGCAATGGATTAATGGCACAGGAAGAAACGAAAGGCGAGAAATCACGCGCACCCACGATGGAATTATCGCAGAAAGTACTCTGAAATCGGCTAATCCCAATACAAATTCCAACATAAAGCTTAATAAAAGTGATGTCACTGAAAATGAAAGTGATGTGATGAAAATAGTCTTTATTGGTTTGGGCGTTGTACTACTGATTGCACTATTAAATGCGGTGATTGATTTTATTCAAAAAAATCCTGAAGTCATGGTGGTATCCGTAATCGTGGTAATCGGTCTATTTTTTATTTCCAGAAGAGGCGCGTAATGATGAAAAAATACTTTCCAATTAATCCTCATATTCGCGCCCTTTCCATTGCAAGCAGTGCCACGGGCGCATTGGTATTGGTTGTGGACTTTACAGGTCAAGCAGGTTCAATATCAATCCTATTAATTCAAGTTCTACTCTATATGGTGGCAGCTAATTACCGGGTAAGAAAAGGCAAATATCCTTGTTTCTTACTTGAAATTACATCAGGAAATATCATTTATATTGATATAAAAGGTAAAAAAACCCCCTTAGTTTTATTCGGTGTCGATGTACCTGAAAAGCATCAAAAAGGGCATGAAATTACTAAAAAATGGCTGACGGATTTTCTCCAAAGCAAATCATTAAGCTTTACGAATAGTGATGATATTTGCTATTACAAAGGCATCCAACGACCCCGTTTTTCTGAAAATACCAGCACCTTATATGCCAATGGTCAGGACGTGGCATTAGCAGGTTTACAGTCAGGGCATTTGTTTATTTCAAGCCGCTACAAAACTCCTAAGATTTATCAATTTGCTCATACCGAAGCGGAGGCAAATAATCTGGGGATTCATGCACTCAATGAAGCAAGACCTGACCAAGGTCGAAATAAAGCCCCCATCAAAAAGAACATTCACGATAAAAAGCGTATAAACAAGCGCGGAGGCGATGCGTCATGGATATAAAACTCAATACCGCAGTCCTACAAAAACTTATTCATTTGCCTTTGACCTTTAGCAATTATTTTGTCGCTAAAAAGTCAGGGGACGATACGGGGACAAACCAAGGGCAATACAGGGACGATACCCCCCCCTTTCCATCCAGACAATAATTTTATCCAAAAAATACAAGATTTATCCACGTATAAAGACATTAGCCTTGAAAATATCGACCTTGTTATTAATTTTGATTTAAGTGCTATTTCAATTACGGAAGGACATAAAAAGTGCTGTGTTTTTTGTCTACAAAATATGGGTGAATCGCTCTCAATTGCTAAGACACATGCCCGATTAAAACAGATCTATGGCAAAGGCATAAAAAAAGACTATATCCAAGAAAGTAAAAAAGTACTGGCTGACAATGGTTTTATGCAGGGTAAAACCTGCAATAAAACAGGCGGTATACAATACCTCTGGTTTAGCCCTGAAGAAATGGCAAAACAAGTGCAATGGGTACGCCAAGGAAAGCCTGATTTAGATCCAAAACTCACTCATAAAAGAGTGGATAAGCCAGCAAAATTAAGCACCGCTTCTCAAGCTAAACTACCACGACTAAAACGGATCAACCAAGCCAGCAGAAACGCAATTAAGCAGATAAAAATTTATTATGGTTTTGAAACGCTAACACTTAAAAAAGAGTGGTTAATTTATAGTGGACTACTGCTAGCAAGCCTGATTTTGGTTTTAAATATCACTCCCATCATTAGTCATGCCGTATACGGTAGCAACGCCGCTTATTTATTAGGATCAAGCGGCACATGGACATTGTTTTACAGCATAACAGCCGCCATGATATGGATGCTAAAAACCCATGTACCATTATTAAAAGCAGTCGGACTGGCCGCTGCGTCAACCCTCTTATCCTTACCCTTGTATAGCCTTATCAATAATACAGGGGGACTCATTGGATACCAGATGGTATCCACCTTGTTTGAGCTGGGATTTCCAGCCGATAATGTGGTCTGGCTCTACAGTAGTTTATTTATTGCCAGCACCATCCCGCTGGGCAATCCCCTTTTTCATCTGGGTCAACTCCTCAAGCAACTAAGCCAGCCCTTTTACACAGCAACACACTATGTTCCTAATGGTTTGGATCAAAGACAATTAGCCACAACAGACTTTGATAACGATAACCTTGGTGACATAAGACCATCGTCGCTGATTCACTTATCAGCCAATAATCAACAGCGTATTACCAGACTACAACGCATTTTAGATGCAAGAGACCTCAATAAACAAGGCAATATGATCAGTGTTGTAGACCTTATTGACGGTCTACGTTGTACGGTCTACATCGTACAAACCTCACCCCGCTTTGATATTGCCAAATTAGAATCACAGGTCAAAAACATTGAACGTAGCACAGGCACACAACACATTAATATTATCCCCAGCATCGCGGGACAAGCAGGGATATCACATATTGAAATACCTAAAAATGCAAAAAGTAACACCATTTTCTTAAACGAAGTCTTTAAACAGCCTGATAAGGAATTTTATAAAAAACCGAAAACCTCTATACCGATAGGACAAAACATCTATGGAAAAACAGAATACCGTGAATTAACCCAATTCCCGCATATTATTATTGCAGGAACAACGGGCAGTGGTAAATCCGTACAAGTCAATAGCATGATTATCAGCCTAATGTTAAAGAATACCCCTGAAGCATTAAGGTTTGTCATGATTGATCCCAAAATGCTGGAATTATCCCTTTATAATCAGAGTCCACACTTAGCCTTACCCGTTATTACACAGATGGATGAAGCCAAAGGCGTACTGGAAAAACTCGTCAATGAAATGGAATACCGCTACGCCTTATTATCCCAAGCAAACGTCAGAAATATCCAGCGTTATCACAAAAAACTCAATACCCGTAAAAACAACCGTCTATTTAATACGATTATCACAGAAAACACTTTAATACCCGCCACAAAAAAATTAGCAAAACTCCCCCTAATTATTTGTGTTATTGACGAAATGGCCGATTTAATTATGAAATTTGGCAAAGAAGTCGAAGAACTGATTGCCCGTATTGCCCAAAAAGCTCGTGCAGCGGGGATTCACCTAATTCTTGCCACACAACGACCTGATAAAGACATTGTAACAGGCTTAATAAAAGCCAATATACCCAGCCGTATTGCTCTCAGTGTTGATAGTGTCACCAACAGCCGTATTATTTTAGATGCAAAAGGTGCAGAACGCTTATTAGGTCAAGGGGATCTATTAATTAAAACCATAGGTGATCATACCGTACGCGCCCAAGGTTATTTTATTGATGAAGATGAAATAACAAAAATATTAAACACCTTAATAACAGAACCGATTAATTGAAAGAACAAACCCTTTTAAACGCTTTAAACACTAACAGCGAATAACAGGGTTTAAATCATTTAAGTGTAATTACTTATAAATAACTTTTAATTAAATACGGTAAATTATTATGGCAATGCAAATCAATGAAATATTAAACGCATTACAAACAGATTATGCAATGAAAAACAGAGGACGCTATTACAGAGAAGGTGTCTGTCCTCACTGCAAAAAGAAAACATTATTTATAGAAACGCAAAACCCAACGAATATAAAATGTGGTCGATTAAATCATTGCGGATGGGAAATGCCCACCCGCGAACTTTATCCTGAATACTACCAAAGCATCGAAGCAGCCTATCCTGCTACACCCAACAATCCCAATGCAACTGCCGATGCTTATTTAAAAAAACGCGGCTTTGAACTATCACGGTTTAAACATGAATACAGACAAGTACAATGTTATGAATATAAAGCCCTCTCCGACCCTAAGCGAACCGAAGCCATCGAAATCAACATTGCATCAGGATTTTGGCAACGTTATATCACGCCGATAGCAATGGAAGATGGCATAAAAAAAGCAAATTTTGGTGGACAACGAAAATCCGATGGAAGTTTATATCGAGGTAACTGGTACAGCATACAAGACAGAATAGAATACCAAAAAGAGGATGAAGTATTCATAACAGAAGGCATATTCGACGCATGGTCATTAATTCAATCAGGAAAAAATGCCCACGCCGCCATGAGCTGTAATAATTTTCCAGAAATTGATATACGCCCTTACCTGCGTAAAGGGATTAAATGGGTGATTGCCTTAGATAATGATAAGGCTGGTAAAAAATATGCAAAACAATGGTACAAAAAACTAAACAACCAAGGTGAAAATGTTCGTATTTGTATTGCAGCTGAAAAAGAAAAAAAAGACTGGAACGATTACCTGATTGAACAAAAGAAAAAACATCCCACACGCACTGCAAAAATTCCACACAGAGTATTTGAAGAATGTTTTTACCAAGGTAATTTATTAACCGCCACTAGCGCATCTAAAAAAGCAGAACTGATCTTTAATCACTCATCTGAATTTAAAAAGCGGTTTACCTTTGAATTCAATAAAAGTATCTACCATGCGGCTTACTCAGAAAAAAATGATGAAATTGATTTAAAAATCAGTCGAATTTGCAATTGCTTACCTGAATTTCTTTATTTTCAGCGTGATGTGATTACCCATGAAACCCACTATTACATGCGTGTCAGGCGGCAAGGCAATAAAAATATTTATAGGGATAAAGTCAAAAATACAGATATATCGTCATCCCAACGCTTCAAAGAAAAATTACTCTGCACCGCAGCAGGATTACACTTCCGAGGTAATAACCAACAACTATCTCGTTATTTAGATGATTTTTGGTTTGATGATCCCAATCCCCCTGAAATCGCCACCATTAACTTTATTGGCTATGCGAAAGAATTTAAAGCATGGATTTTCTCAGATAGTTGTATTTATAACGGAACAATGTACTCACTCAATAAAGATGATTATTTTGATATAAGCGACAAGCTCAAAATCAAAACTTCCTACTGCGTTGAACCTTTGAAATTATCAGAAAATAACAAAAGTGAATTATGGTATGAACATTTCAAAACAGCCTATGGCTCAAACGGATTATTTGCCTTGTCTTTCTGGTTCGGCACATTATTTGCGGAACAAATGCGGACACAATTAGAATCATGGCCGTTTCTAGAGTTATCAGGAAAACCCGGTACAGGTAAAACCAAGCTACTGGAATTCCTATGGAAATTAATCGGTAGAGCCGATTATGAAGGCGTTGATTTAGCCAAAGCCACACACTCAGGACGATGGCGTACCTTTTCCCAATTAGCCAATATCCCCACCGTGTTAATCGAAGGCGATCGGCAATCAGGTGATGGTCATCAAAGTCAACAGTTCGATATGAACGAAACCAAACCGCTTTACAATGGTCGCGGACTGCGGATTACATCGCAATTCACCGCAGGCAATGAAACCCATGAACCCCCTTTTAGGTCTGCATTGGTTATCGCGCAAAATGCAATGGTAGAAGCTGATGAAGCCGTAATGGAAAGAATTTGCCATTTGAATTTCACCAAAGAAAATCATACACCTGCAGGCGAACATTCTGTGAATGCCCTAATTGACCTTGATATCAATGACATCAACGGATTTCTAACCCAGTCATGCAAACAAGAACAAAAAGTCATGGAACGGATTAAATTTCATTACCACTATTATATGGACAGAGGTCGCTATCAAGGACTAAACGGTAAATCACGCGAGTTAAGTAATCGTCGAATAAAACATAATTTTTTCCAAGTATTTGCCTGCGCCCTAACCATGGAAGAATTAGGCATTGTCAAGATTCCAAAAAACGATCTAGCCGTACTGTATGAACACGTTGTTGAACGTGCATGGCTAAGGCATCAAGCCACCAAAGCTGATCACCCACTGATAGAAGAATTCTTTGAAATGGTTGACTACCTCGAATCAACAGCACGCGGAAATAGATCTGCTGTCAATCACCACAAAGACAGTGCAAATATGATTGCTATTAATTTTCCACAATTCAATAAATACGCACGAGACCACAATCAGCAAATCAGCAATCAAAGACAGCTCAAGCAATTACTTAAGCAAGCCCATAAAAACCACGAGTTCATCGCTTACAAGGCTGTCTTTTCTTCAATTACCAACAAAAATATTAAGTGCTTTGTTTTTAAGAAAAAGTAAATAATATTCTTCCAACTGACCCAGCGATCACGTTACTGAACTGATCGCTGAGCATACGAAAAAATCTTATGCCAAAACGCAAAAAAAGTCTCTCTGGACTTAATCAGAGAAAAAATGGAATATGGTATCTTGATAAAAAGTTAGAGGGCTGTAATCGCATACATCGAAGTTGTGAAACAACAGATTATAAGGACGCTGAACAAAGAGCTTTACACTGGATCAAAGCAGCACAGGATTCAAAAATATTTAAGACCCGAACAAAAATCACACTTAATGAAGCAATTGAAATTTATAAAAGCACACAAATAAAAAAATCACTTCCTAGTGATCTAGATAACCTAAAAAAATAACCCCTTACATAGGTAATGATTATATAGAACAGATCCATCAAACCACCATTGACCCTTACATCAAAGCCGAGCAAAAAAGAGGTATAAAGGCATCAACGATAAATCGTTCCCTCCGTGTTTTATCCCGTGTATTACGCTTATGTGCTATTTTATGGCGCGATCATAACCACACTCCCTACCTTGATAGCGCACCGCTCATTCAACAACTCCCAGAAATCGACAAAAAAATAACTAAACCCATAGAGTACACTGAAGAAAGGAAACTACTTGATGAACTATTACCTCACCTCAAAGATTTTTGGTTATTTGCCACTAATACGGGCTTGCGTCAAAACAACCAAGTTATGTTGCAATGGCAATGGATGGTTGATATGCCCAACTTAAATACTTATGGCTTTATTATTCCAGCGTATGTCAATGGTGTAAGAAACTTCAAAAATGGGCAAGACTTCTTGCTGGTGCTAAATAGTGAAGCTAAACGGATTATCGAAAAATGGAAAGGTAAACATCATATCTATGTATTTCCAAGTCCAAGAGGCAAGCATTATTCACGGTTCAATAACCACCCATTTAGACGTTGCAGAAAACGTGCAGGTCTGGATGGTATTATTACATGGCACTCAACGCGTACCACATTTGCAACTCGACTGCGTGCTGCAGGTGTTGACACAGAAGATAGGGCGCAGCTATTAGGTCACAAAAAATCAATAACAACACAATACAGTTGGGCAGACGTTCAGCACTTAATTAACTGCGTTGAAAAACTCTGTGATACATCCGACACCCAAAATTTCCAAAAAATGCCGCTCCAGTCTTTATTTCGACTCTAAAAAAATACTATTTACCCATCCTTGTTTCAGCCATAGACCATCTACAAAACTGAAAAGCAATTCACGGCAATGAATTGCTTTCTTCCTCTCGAAAAATAATAAAATATTCAGCGTTTCTGCCTTACCCATAGATTCCAAGAGCCATTCACGCTAGAAAATCGTTATATCTATTATGGGTTTGGTGTTATATCTACTTAAGGTTAATTATATATCTCTTAGTGGGTAATTATCTGTAAATATATTTCAAAAAAAAAGTATAGGGGGGGCTGGCAGAATGGTTATATTGGTTATATAAATAAAATACCTTTATAAATAATTGATATATATAATAAAAATAGATAAATCAAAAAGTTATAAAAAGGTTATATGATGGTTATGTATAACCTTTTAAAAAAGTTATATTTATAAAACATAAGTTATTGATTTATAAGTATATAACTTTTACATAACCTTATATAACTTTTAAAAGGTTATACAAATATCAATAAATAACAATGACTTAAACGAGATATAACCAATATAACCAATATAACTACTCTGCCAGCCCCCCCTACTTTTTACCGTGATAGTTCTTTTCTTTATATTTGTTGTTTCTCTCACTTCTTCATATTGATTACTCACAATCTTAAGCAATTCTGACATTTTGCTTTTACAGTGAAAAAAAATATAAAGGGAGGGCTGGCAAAATGGTTATATTGGTTATATAAATAAAATGACTCTATAAATAATTGATATATAAAAGAAAAACTGATAAATCAAAAAGTTATAAAAAAGTTATGAAAAGGTTATGTATAACCTTAAATTTGATTTTTATAGGGAATAGAAAACACCCAACTAATTATCTATTAAGTCATTGAAATAGAAGGATAATTCAGGATTTAAGGAAGTAATATCACCCAAATCTCACATACCCATAAAAAAAGCACCGACAAGAAATCTTGTAAGTGCTTGATATATCTGGTGGCTACACCTAGATTCGAACTAGGGACCCCGGCATTATGAGTGCCGTGCTCTAACCAACTGAGCTATGTAGCCGAGGTGGAGTAATTTAGCGATTGAACCGCTTGCTGTCAATCTTTTTCTGTATTTTTAAGTGAATTTTCTATCCAGTCTTCAATAGTTGAAAAACGTTTCTCAATCAGCGAGTGATTTTCTATATTATTTAACATTAATAAGTAGAAGTCTTGAATTTTCTCCAGTGCAATATTTTGTTGTGCTTCTGTGCTATCAGATACTTTTAGCATTTGTTCCGATAGTTGTTCGATTTGACGTTGCATGCGAGCAGCTTGATAGTCAGGTGGCGTAGGCAATTTTAGTAAAATCTCAATATCGAGTATGTGTTCAAATAAAGTTTCGGTTGATACCGTTGTTGTGTGATTTTTTTCTGAAAAACATTGCTTAAGCTGTTGTTCAAGCTTTTGATTTTGTAAGTTGTCTAAACGATCCCAATTGGCTTGTGCTTCTTGACGTTCTAACTCATCTTTCCCCCTATTAACACGACAACAGATTTTTACTTTTTGGGAAAATAACTGCAGTTGTTTCAACTGTTCTCGTTGCTGCTGCAATACAAATTGATGCTCTAACTGTGTGATTGTTGTTTCAAAATCGCTATTTAGCTTTTGGTTTATTTTACCCCGAGGCAGTTGGCTTATATCGTTAAAACGATTTTTAATTTGGGCAATATTAGCTTTTTCTAATAATAAACTTTGACCATCTAAACTTAAGAAGGTTTGTAGTTGTTGTAATAGTGATTGTTTATTATTGAGATTCTGTTTGAGTTGATTTTTACCTGCTTGATGCAAGTCACGTTGCTGCATAAAAATAGCATCAATGGCTAAACGAAATTGATTCCACAAGGCTTGTTCTTCATTGCGGTTCGATGTAACGGTTGGTTGCCATTGGGCTTGCAGTTGCTTTGCACTCGCAATAAAGTCAGACAAATGGGCTTCAATATCTGTCTTTTGTTTTAACTCATTCAATAACCTTTCAGCTTGAACGACTAGATTTTGTCGTCGAGTCCAATTGATACGACGCTCATTAGAGAGATGGGTTTCAAGTGCATCCATTGCATCATTAAACTGTTGATTAATAGTCTTCCAATCACGACGTTCAACCGCTCCCGACTGTTTCCATTGTCTGCGATATTGATAGACCGTTTTACTAACGCTACGCCAGTCTACTTGATTCCAGTCAGTATCTTGTTCTAGTTGTTGCAATGCTTGACAAATTTCTTGTCGTTGTATCAAGTTCTTTTTGCGTAAGCTTGATTCTTCTTGGTAAAACGCTTGGCAAGGTTCATGAGCTTTGGTACAGAATTGATCGAATACTTTCCATTGTTTTTGTGCATTACTGGAGTCAATTTTTCCTAATTTCTGCCATTTTTGACGTAGTATTTTTAATTGTTTTAGGCGTTTTAAGGGCGTAATGTCGTCGGCTGCGCTAAGGACTTCTGCAGCTTGAATCAATTGCTGTCTTGCTTGATCTGTTCCCCAGTGTTTCCAACTTCTTGCTGATTTAATTGTTGGGGTTGCCGTCTGTATTCTGCCTTTAATACTTTGATAATCAGTAGCAGGAATTCGATTTATTTTTAATAAATTTTGAATTTTCTGATATAAATCAATTGCCTTACTTAACTTTTCATCAGCAATATTTTGCTCCATTTGATCGAGCCAGTTTTCTATTTGACTAATATTCTTTTTAATCTGCTGTTTTTGTTGTTTAGATTTTTGTTTTTCCTGTTCTTGTAACTGTTGTGCTTGATTTTTCTGTAGTTGCTGTGCAGATTGTTTAAGTTCATCGATGATTGCTTGATACTGATTTTGCAATTGTTGCCATTCATCCTTCGCTAAATTTTCACTTCCCTGCTTTTCTTGCCAATTTTCCAAGCTATCTGCTAGTACGGCATAAATCTTTTTAGGTGTCGTTACCTGTTCAGCATTGATTTCATTTAAGCTATTTTTCAAACTTAAAATACAGTTGTGATAATAAGCACGAATCGGGATTAATTCAGCTTGCTTTGTATCATATTGTGCCTGTCTTTCTTCAAAGGTTGTAATGGCAACTTGATAGATTTTTTGTTGTTTTTCTGAGATGACTGCATCCAGTTGTTTCCATTGTTGTTGCAAGGTCAATAGTTGAGTTTTATCTTGTTTCCACTGATTTTCTGTACTCTGGTTAGACTGGATTGAATCACTGCTTTGGATCACAATCTTGGCTGTCAATTGAGCTAGTTCATCGCAAAGCTGCTGACGTTGTTTTAGTTGCTGTTGTTTAGCTTGATAAGCTTGATTCTTCTGTTTAATGAATTGTCGTAATCGCTTATTATTTTTAGTAAATTTTTCTAATTTTTTTAACTGTGCATAATCATCAAGCTTTGAAGCTGCAAGAAATTGAATTTCTTTGCTACGATCACTTTTAGCCAAATTAAATAATAGCGTTTGCTCATCGACGTGTTTAAGGGCAATTTTACGTACAGTGAGCGTTTTGTGTGGATCAGCGACAACCTGACGATGTATTTGATCATCATCAATTAAACTATAGACTTGTTCAAGAGCCTGTTCATCAATATTGGGAGATAGTGCTAATGCTGCAATACGTTCTTTTGCAGCTCTGGAAATCACCCCATCAATTTTTCTAGCAATATTGGCTAAGGTTGGAATATGTTGTAATTTTTGCACGGCACTTAAGCGTACTTCACTGTCATTATCCGTTTGAGCTAATTGGATTAGTACCTCACTGTGTGGGTCTAATGTTGCTAAAGCTTTGAGTCGAATCAGTGGTTTTTTGCTTTGCCACTTAGGTTTAAAAAAATGCTGTAGCATAAGGAGTCCTGTTTATTGTCGTCGTATTATATTTCGAAAGATTGAGGGAGGATTCGTGCGAGCTAATTCTACCGATAAAACAGTATAGGAAAAATCAGTATTTGACAAAAATTTATGCTTTATCGTCTTTCTTTGCAATTAAAAGCATAGAAATGAAATGTGCCGCTTGAACTCTCAGCAATAACTGCCACACTTGAAAAGAACAATAATAATTCAGAGGTCTTAGACAGACTGATAAAAAAGAAAGTCAATAGGGTATAGAAAATTATGGATCAGCATAATAAAACACAAACAATGCGGGATGAATCATGGTTAGAGGGAGAAAATGCAGACTATTTAGAAAGTTTGTATGAACAATATCTAGAAGCCCCTGAGCGTCTCAGTGAACAATGGCAAACGTATTTCTCACAAATGGAGATACCTGATAATAGGCAAAATATCAGTCATTCACTGGCGCGTGAACAGTTTTGTGTCAATGGTTTATTTCAATCTCGTGATAGTTCGGGCTGTATTACACCTGAAATATTAGAAGATGAACGCCACCAAGTGAGTTTATTAGCCCTAATTGAATCTTTTCGTTTCTCTGGACATCTTTTTGCAAAAACTAACCCGCTACAAGCACACAACCAAAGACAATTACGCGATGATTTAAGCCTGCAATATTATGGCTTAGATAAGGTTGATCCTAACAAATTATTCCACCGAGGAACATTTAACTTACAACACCAGCCCAGCCTTAAAAATATCTATCAGGCCTTATGCCAAACCTATACCGAAGATTTGGGGGTTGAGTATATGCACATGATGAATATGGAGGAAAAAGCGTGGATACAACGTCGTTTAGAGTTTTCACAATCATCAGCTAACTTCAGTAGTGAAGAGAAACAACATATTCTGCGTAAACTCATTGCAGCAGAAGGGTTTGAACAGTACCTACATAAACGCTATATCGGTCAAAAACGCTTTTCTCTGGAGGGAGGAGAAAGTTTAATTCCTTTATTGGATGAGTTAATTCAAAAGGGCGGTGAAATAGGTATTAAAAAGATGGTGTTCGGGATGGCACATCGCGGACGTTTAAATGTACTGACTAATATTATGGGTAAGCCTGCGAGTCAATTATTTAATGAATTTGCGGGGGTCACGGATGATCCTAAGCACACAGGGGATGTTAAATATCATAAAGGTTATTCCACCCATATTAAAACGGCAGGCGGTAGTTTACATCTTGTTTTAGCCTTTAATCCTTCTCACTTAGAAATCGTTGGACCTGTGATTGCAGGTTCTGTCCGTGCGGGTCAGACCCGTCGTAAAGATATACAGGGTGATCAAACCGTTGCAGTAGTATTGCATGGTGATGCTGCCTTTGCAGGTCAAGGGGTAGTGATGGAAACCCTTAATATGGCACAAACACGGGGCTATGGTATTAAAGGTACGGTGCATATTGTGATTAATAATCAAATAGGCTTTACCACCAGTACGATTGAGGATAGTCGTTCTAGCTACTACGCCACCGATGTTGCCAAGATGGTTAATGCACCGATTCTGCATGTGAATGGCGATCAACCTGAAGCGGTGATTTTAGCGGCACGCGTTGCATTGGAATATCGTTTGCGTTTTAGCAAAGACGTTGTTATTGATTTGGTTTGTTATCGTCGTCATGGACACAATGAAGCCGATGAACCTTCCGTAACCCAGCCACTGATGTATCGCACCATCCAACATTTGGATACGACCCAACAGAAATATGCTCAAGCACTAATGGAGCAAGGCATTATTAGCGAAGAATGGATTAATAATGAAATTCAAATCTATCGTAATCGTTTAGAACGGGGTGATGCGGTATTGGATTGTATTGATAATGATCCAAGTCACGTAATTTCGCGGGTGAGTTGGTCACAATATCGTAATACGCATTGGTATCAAAGCGTCGATACCACTTTAAAACTAACCACATTACAACGCTTAGCAAAACAGTTATTAGTGTTACCTGATGATTTTCATTTAAATGATCGAGTGAAACGTATTTGGCAACAACGGCAAAAGATGTTGGATCAGCAACAAAAGATTGATTGGGGCTTTGCAGAAAAATTAGCATACGCGAGCCTTCTGGATCAAGGTTATGGTTTACGTTTATCAGGTCAAGACAGTGGACGCGGGACATTCTTTCATCGTCATGCGGTTGTGCATCATCAACAGCGTAGTGAGGCTTATATCCCTTTACAAAGTATTGCGAAGGATAAAGCCCATTGTGAGGTGATTGATTCACTTTTATCAGAAGCAGCCGTATTAGCATTTGAATACGGTTATGCCATGACTGATCCGAAAACTTTGGTAATCTGGGAGGCTCAATTTGGTGATTTTGCCAATAATGCTCAAGTGGTAATTGATCAGTTTATTAGTGCAGGCGAACAAAAATGGGGGCGTTTATGTGGTCTCGTGATGTTTTTGCCACACGGTCTAGAAGGAATGGGTGCGGAACACTCTTCTGCCCGACTTGAACGCTTTATGCAACTTACCGCACAATATAATTTTCAAGTCTGTGTTCCAACCACTCCCGCGCAAATTTATCACTTATTACGTCGTCAGATGTTACGTCTTTATCGCAAGCCTTTGATTGTAATGACACCCAAGAGTTTATTACGTCACCCCGAAGCAACCAATACCATGCAAGAGTTAGCTCAAGGGGAATTTCAAGTCGTAATTGATGATCATACCGTTGATAAAAACAAAGCTGAACGGCTTATTTTATGTTCAGGAAAAGTGTATTTCGATCTTATTGCTATGCGTCGTCAACGTAAAATCGAATCTGTTGCCATTGTACGTTTAGAGCAACTGTATCCTTTCCCAAAACAACAATTGGTGGATATTTTCGAGGTTTATCCACAGGTTGAAGAATTAATTTGGTGTCAAGAAGAAGCGCGCAACCAAGGGGCATGGGATAGTATTAAACATCGCTTTGGAGCTTATGATTACTTAAAAATTGCTTGTGTTAGCCGTTCAACTGCGGCAGCCCCTGCGGTGGGTATTTATCGTATTCATCAAGAAGAACAAGATGATCTATTAAAACGGGCTTTATGTGAACCGATTCAAACCAAGGGAATGAAACTATGAAAATTCGTGTACCTCAATTACCAGAATCCGTTGCCGATGCAGTGATTGCGGGCTGGTTAAAAAAAGAAGGGGACTTTATTGCGGCTGAAGAAGCTTTATTAGAGTTAGAAACTGATAAAGTAGTATTGGAAGTTAATGCGCCGAAAGCAGGTCGATTAATCCGTATTATTGAAACTAAAGATGCAGTCGTGGTGACTAATCAAGTCTTAGCTGAAATAGATGAATCTTATACTCAACCCATTCAAAATAAAGCCCAAACTCCAAATGAGGCTCATAGTGATATAAATAGCCATCAACAATCGGGTATAGAACCCGAGCCCCCAATGAGTCCGTCAGTGCGTCAATCCTTAGTCAAGCAGAAAGTGAATTATTACGATGTATTAGGCTCAGGAAAAAAAGGACGTATTTTAAAAACAGATATTCAGCAACATTTACAACAATCACAAACCAAACCAGCAACACCGCCAACACAATCTGCACCACAACATAGCCATCAACGCACTACTTCAACGCAAAGTGCTTATCAAACCTCTAATCAACGCCCTGAAAAACGCGTTCCAATGACACGTTTACGTCAACGAATTGCCGAACGGCTTGTACAAGCACAACGCGATGCAGCCATCTTAACTACTTTTAATGAAGTAGATTTAAGTGCGATTAAACGTATGCGACAACGCTACCAAAGTCGCTTTCAAACTAAACACGGAATCAAACTTGGTTTTATGTCTTTTTTTGCAAAAGCAGCAACAGAAGCTTTAAAACGTTTTCCTGAAGTCAATGCTAGTATTGATGCCAATGAGGTCATTTATCACGGTTATTATGATATTGGTGTTGCTGTTTCAACCGAGAGAGGTTTGGTCGTCCCTGTTATTAAAAATGTTGATCAACTCAGCTATGCACAAATTGAACAAAAAATTATTGATTATGCTGTACGAGCAAGAAATAACCATCTTGATATTGAAGAATTAAGCGGTGGAACATTCTCCATTTCTAACGGTGGAGTATTTGGATCAATGTTATCGACACCTATTTTAAATCCGCCACAAAGTGCCATTTTAGGAATGCACAAAATTGAAGAGCGCCCGATAGCAATCAATGGTGAAGTCGTTATACGTCCGATGATGTATTTAGCCTTATCTTATGACCATCGTTTAATTGACGGTAAAACAGCCGTTAGTTTTTTAATTAAAATTAAAGACTTGTTAGAAGATCCTGCTAGCTTGTTATTAGAGTTATAAATATGTTTCGCTGGTTGATGTTACTGATTGCTATTATTAGTTTTGCCTATAGTTTATTACGTGTCGCAGACTACTGGGAATATGAGGAACTTGCTCCTAATATTGCACAACGCTTTAAACAAGCAATGAGTATTGAGACCATGCAAGCTCAAATTGAAACTCAAATTAAAGCGCAGCAGCTTCATGCAGCACAGCAAAGTATGCAGTTAGCGCAATATTTTAGTTATCCACTGGACTACCCAACCTATCAAAAACAGATTGATGAACTAGATACCATTTATTATCGTTCGACCACTAATATCAGTCATTTTTTATCAGGTTTTGCGACAGGGAAAGGGGATAGCAATATTGCAGTGGCAGGCGCAATGACATCTGATTTTACTGTGATTGGTGATGTGCGTGATTTACATGAGCAATATCAACACTATCAGGCAGGTCAGTCAGTTAACCAATTAATAGTAATTTTATCAGGGGTAGGTATTAGCTTAACGGCCGCAACCATTGGTAGTGTTGGTGTAACTGCTCCTATTAAAGCAGGAACTTCACTGCTTAAATTTGCTAGTAAAACAGGTCGTTTATCTGCAAGCTTTACCCAAGAATTATTACGAAAAGGACAAAGAGCGTTTGATTGGCAAAAGTTTATACGCTTAAGTAAGGCAGAAAATAATGTTTTTGGCATTAAGCGTGCTGCGATGCAAACCTTTAATCCTCAAGCAATGAAATCTCTGTCTCAATTAGGTGATCAAGCCAATAATATTCGCAAAGCAACCTCATCTACTGCTGATACTGTGCATTTATTGAAATATGTCGATAATAGTCAAGATTTAGCCAGCGTTGAAAAATTGGCATTAAAACATGGTATTCACAGTCGTGGCATTATGACCGTTTTAGGTAAAACCGCCTTACGTGGAGTCAAAGTACTCAAGAAAAGTTTGGAGTTGCTGTTAAGTTTACTGGCCTTAATTGTGTCAGGATTATTAAATTTGTATTTATTATTTCCGTCACGCAAAAAAAAATCTAAAAAATCACATAAAAGGGTTGTCAGTCACTAAGACAAACTATATGATGCCGTTCTGCATTTCAGCAGGCGCGTAGCTCAGTTGGTTAGAGCACCACCTTGACATGGTGGGGGTCGGTGATTCGAATTCACTCGCGCCTACCAGTATTCTCGTTTACTTTCAAACACTTAAAATTAGACCACCACCGTTTACTAAAAAAATTTTCGTATTTTTTCGTATTTTTTCGTATCGCCCCCAAAATAATGCCATTCTTTGCCTGAAATTAATGGTTATCTGGCTAAAACTAGGAGAAATTATGAGTGAACATAAAGTATTAAGAAAAATGTATTATTGGGGACTTGCTGTGGTATTGGCAAGTTTTGGGTTACCTGCATTAATCCAAGCGATTGCTGAACTAATACAGGCATTACCTATCAATTAAGCAGTAGCCTCTTGAAGTTTTTCAAATG
>WFRR01000141.1 GCA_015486375.1 Thiotrichaceae bacterium | reverse complement strand
TTACAAATTGAAAATTTCACTGATGGAACACTGACAACACTGACTATTCCAAAAATATAAATTTTATATTTAAACTTTACTTTACTAATAAATAGTAATTATTCTCCCTTATAAGTATAAACAGCTATGTTATCATTTTTAAAAAAGTCTCCATTAATCCTATCAATTAGCTTTGTAGCTTCCTCCTGCTCAACATCACTCCCTGATCCCTTTACTAATACTGAGAATGCAGCTTTTAAAACACCTAAAACGATTAGTGGCAAACAGTTAGATAAACTACCTGCACCCAGCGGGAAAATTGCTGTTGCCATTTATAATTTTACAGATCAAACAGGACAGCGTAAAGACCCTGCTGATGGAAAAGGCGGTACAAATTCCAGTGCAGTTACTCAGGGAGGGACAGCAATTTTAATGTACGCTTTACAAAATTCTAACTGGTTTAATGTACTAGAAAGGAAAGGTTTAGCAGATTTATCGAAAGAAAGAAATATTATTCGAATTGCGAATAATGGCGCCAAACTTGTACCTATGAAAAATGCGGACTTGTTGTTAGAAGGAGGGATTACAGGTTATGCAACAAATACTCGTACGGGTGGAACAGGGGTTGAGTATTTTGGTATTAGCCGTTCTAAACAGTATCGTGAAGATTTTGTCACCGTCAATTTACGAGCGATAGATATTGCTTCAGGACAAGTTGTTCTCTCTGTTTCTGCAAGTCGTCGTCTATTATCTAAAGAAATTCGCTCTGGGGTCTACCAATATGTTCGTTTCAAACAACTATTAGGCATTGAAAAAGGGATAACGGTGAATGAGCCGAGCCATATTTGTATTTCTGATACCATTGAAAAAGCAGTACATGATTTAATTATTGAAGGTGTTTTAAAAGGTACATGGAAATTAAAAAATCCTAAGGATATAAACTCAGACTCTATTACTCAGTATCGTCAAGCATTACTTAATTAATAATTTTTTATATTTTAAATAGGCTACTTCAACTGTAAAACATAGCTTTGATTAGGATGAATATTAATCGCATCTTTAAGATGAATATTGGCATCTTTATTATTAAATAGAATATTTTTGTAGCCTATGCGGATACGCTTTTGCCTAATAGGGGTTGTACAAGGGGTACGTTGGGTGCAAACTGAGTCCTTACCACTGATTTCCACAGTTAAATTTACCATTGGACTATTTATTTCTAAGCTTCCATAGAGGTATTTATTCTCCAATATTGATTTTTTGATCTCTGCCTTAATTCGATAGCTTCCTTGTTGATCTTTTTCAATATTATTCTTTTGTTTATATAACCAATCATTATGCTTATTTTGTAAATTTTCATAGGGAATTTTCCTTAAAGAGCGTTGTAAAATATTCACATAAGTCATACGCAAGGGTTTATAAAAAACTTCACTCATCATTTGGTTAACATGATTCGATAATTTAATAAGTTCGTCGAAAGATAAATTTTCTTTTTGTAACCGTATTTGTATAGATTCGACCTGTTTGTCAATATTACTGCCTATAGTACCAAAACGTTTTAATAAAACTACTCGATTTTCAGAGTTATTATTTTTAGAGCTAATATTATTATTCTGGGAGCTATAGTAAACGCCTATTATTATAAGAATAGAGAATAGTGTAGTTATTAAAATTAGGGGTTTACGAAATGTCCTTTTTTGTATTAATGTAGATAAATGTGTTTTAACATTAGGCGGAGGAAAGGCTAATGTATCATTAATTTCAATCGCATAAATATTCGATTTTAATGCTTCATCCCATTCTTTTAAATTTTGAGGACGATTCTTAGGATGAAATTCAACTGCTTTATCAACTGCATATAAAAAATGATGACTGTATTTTCTTGCATAATGTGAATCTTTAAGCGCTTGATAACGATCATTAAATACACGGCTTTCAGCAGGTGGGATAGGAGCAGCCGTTATTGCAAAATAAAGTGTTGCACCGAGTGCATAGATATCTGTCCAAGGTCCTTGCAATGCCCAACGAGGGTCACATTGTTCGAAGGGGGCATAATACTTGGTAAAGATTCGGGTAATTTCTTCAGAGGTTGAAATATCTCTTACTGTGCTAAAATCGATCAGTACAGGGGTGTTATCTTCTCGAATAATAATATTATCAGGCGTAATATCTCGATGGATATAGTGAGTTAATCTTTCATCTTTATAGTTATGAACTAAGGAAAGTCCACTATTTATTGAGTGAAAAATTTCTACTAGACGCTTCTCAGAAGTATCACCTCCAGTCCTAATATAGTCCCTTAATGTCTGTCCCTTTTCATATTCCATTATAATATAGGCAGTGTTATTTTGTTTAAAATAACTGAGTATGCGAATAATGCTTGGATGTTTAAATTTTGCAATGATCCTTGCTTCTCTTAGAAAACTATCCAGACCATAGTTAAAAATTTCTTGCTTGCTTTTTGTCAAAGGCTTGATTGTATTATCTTCATTGCGTTCTGCTAATGCTTGGGGTAAATATTCTTTTATCACACATAGCTGTTGCAAATTGGTGTCATAAGCGAGATAAGTAATCCCAAAAGATCCTTGACCAAGGATGGATTTAATTTGGTAATCATTGAACTTTGACCCAATACTGAAACTATTATTAACAAAATGATTCATATTCTATATCTGAAAAGATTGAAATTAAGGGTAGCTAACGTAAAGCTAGATAACTATTCATAGATTTAATAATACCATACGATAACTTTTGCCTATATAATATAATAGTCAATTAGTATATTAGTAAGTGTTAAATTTCATGGAAATTAATCAGATTCGTTATTTTTTAGCTGTATGTGAGACAAAAAATTTTACCCGTGCAGCACAAAAATGCTTTGTATCCCAACCCTCTTTAACTGCATCGATTAAAAAGTTAGAAGGAGAGCTAGAAGGAGAGCTTTTCAATCGCAGTCGCTCAGGTTGTCAACTAACTTCATTGGGAGAATTGATCCAACCACAACTATTGAAAATATTTAAGGAAACTCAAAGGGTCAAAGCCAGTGCTTTTAATTATACAAAACTCAATGCTGTCCCTATCCGTATTGGTTTAATGAATACGATTGGTGGTACTTATATTACACAGGTATTAGCAGAGTTTCAAAATAAGAATTTGAATACTGAGCTGGAGTTAATTATTGATACAGAAAAGACTTTATTTGATCAACTTCAGAAGAATAAAGTTGATATATTAATTAGCGCACCGCTTCAAAAGGTAGGAAAATCCTATCAATCCAGTACACTTTATACCGAAAATTATGTGGTCGCTTTCCATCCTGAACATCCTTTTAGCAGCTATGCACAAATTACTTTACGTGATATTCAAGGTCAAACTTATTTAGATAGACTCAACTGTGAATTACGTGAAAAACTTAAGCAAGCTTGTGAAAGCTATAAAGTACAGTTATATGCAGCTTATCGTAGTAATAATGAAGAATGGATCTTAAATATGGTACGCACTAATATGGGAGTCGCCTTATTACCTGAATATACCCTATTAGCTCAAGATTCTACCATCAATACACAAAGATTAAATTCACCCAATATTAGTCGTCAAGTGTGTGCATTGTATAAAACATCAGTTAGTAATGAAGCTAAAGTTTTAATAGAGCTTCTGCAGCAAAACTAATGCTATTTCACATTTAGGTGTAAAATATAGTCCTGATTGGGGTGTATATTGATTGTATCATTAATATGAATGTTTTCTTGGTCATTATTAAATTTAATGGTTTTTTGACCCGCCTGAATTCTTCCTTGTGTTATCGGGGTGGTACAAGGGTTACTTAACGTACAAATAGAATTATCGCCACTAATACTAACTGTTAATTTTATTAAGGAACTTTTAATTACTAAACTACCATATAAGACCTTATTTTCTAAAATCTCATTTTTAACATTATTTAATATTTCATATTTATTATTATTCTTTATATCAATATTGTTTCTATGTTGATATAACCAGTTGTCATGCTCTTTTTTGATACTGCTAGGAATAGTGTCAATTATTCTTTGCATAATATTTAAATATAATAGCCTTACTTCTTTATAAAAGTTACCATTCATTTCATTGTTAACACGATCTAACATATCCACTAAATCACTAAATGGAATATCTTTGTTTTTTAAACGATCTTGCATCGAATCAATAAAAACACTTAACTTTTTTGGTAGATCCTTTATGCTAGAACTTGATTTATCTTCTTTATTTTTATCACTATTATCTTGCAGTTCTAGCTTCACTGATTTGTTAGAAGTATTTATTTCTTCAGTGTTTTCTCCTAATCTATCTTCAAGCTGATTATTGAAATTTGAAAAAGAATAAATACCTATAGCAATTAATGAAAATAAGCCAATGATAATAAATGTATTTTTTCCAACTTTTGCTCTTGATTCTTTTTCTTTTGGTGGTTTTTTTTCTTCTAATATTTTATTGTCAATAATAGGTGGTGAGTTTGGGCGACGAGGGAGGGAAGTATTAGTTGTTTCTATGTTATAAATATTCGATTTTAATGCGTTATCCCATTCAATCACATCCCTTGGACGGTCATTAGGATGGAAACTAAGTGCTTTGTCAATCGCATATAAAAAATGTGAACTGTATTTTTTAGTATAATCAGAACCTTCTAGCGCTTGATAGCGATCATTAAAAGTTCGGGTTTCAGCAGGAGGAACACGATTATTAGTAATTGCAAAGTAAAGTGTTGCACCAAGAGCATAAATATCTGTCCAAGGGCCTTGTGCAGCCCAGCTGGGATCACATTGTTCAAAGGGTGCATAATATTTTGTAAAAATTCGAGTGATTTCTTCTGATGTAGAGACATCTCTTGCTGTGCCAAAATCAATTAAAACAGGGCTATTATCTTCTCGAATAATAATATTATCAGGCTTAATATCACGATGAATATAATGGGATGTTCCTGTATCTTCTTCTTTATACTTATGAACCACTTCTAGTCCTTTGTTTATTGAATGGAAAATATCCAATAAACGACTTTCAGAAACATCGCCTCCTGTCGTAATATATGTTTTAAAGGTTTGTCCCTTCTCATACTCCATTACAATATAAGCAGTATTGTTATAGCTAAAATAACTAAATATGCGAATAATATTAGGATGTCTAAATTTTGCTATTGTTCTTGCCTCACGTAAAAAGCTACTAAGACCATAGTTAAAAATTTTCTCTCTATTTTTAGTCAAAGGGTGTACGGTATTATCTTCATTACGTTTAGCCAGTTCTTGCGGTAGATATTCCTTTATTGCAACCAGTTGTTGTAAATTGGTATCATAAGCAAGATAAGTAATTCCAAATGCACCTCGACCAAGAATCGACTGAATTCGATAATCATTGAGTTTTGACCCAACTCTGAGACTATTACTAACATGACTATTCATGAATGATACCTAAGGTTGAAACTAGCCTATTTAACAATGGTTAGCTTTAGTGACAATTAGAAGATCGCTATTGTAGATTAATCATGATTGAATAACAATCAGGCAAACCGTTAGTACCCAATATGTTGTATTAATTAACCAATTTCTTCATAATTTCAACAGAACCGTTAATTATAATTATAAATATCATGGATAGTTGTTGACCTATATTGAATCGATGCGCTTTTCTTAAAAAAATAATAACAAAACAATTAGATAGTGATGGAGTGAATTGTTAGTGAAGACCCCAACCTTAGCCTTTTTTATACTGTATCGATGGCATTATGGCTTAGTCATACTATTGTTATGCTTACTCAGTAACTTTGCCTCTGCCTCTCAACCGACTGCATTTAGCCACTGGGCAAAGACAGCAAAAATTGCGGGTGCGCCTGTTTCGGTGGGAATGAGTATGCAAGAGATTGATACCATGCTGGATAAAATGGTTAAACAAGGCGTAACCGTTGCAGAAGCAGATTCTGATTTATCTAATTATCAATCAGATGCACAGTTTGAATTAGAGTTAGCGTTAATGAAACAATTTGCGGATGCCGCACATAAACGCGGTTTACGCGTCGTTTGGTATTTCCCTGCTTTAGAAGTGATTACCATTAATGGTAAAAACCGTAAGGATACATTGGCTAAACTACATCCTGAATGGGTGCAGCTAGGTTTAAATGGTCAACCCAATGTTTTTTATGGGGGCGGGGGGCAAGTTTTTTGGGTGCCCGATAATGCAGAAAGTGCATGGATGTCTCCCAGTTCCAAAGGCTATCGTAATTATTTTTTTACACGCGTGCAAAAAATGGTCACAACAGGCATTGATGGACTATGGGCAGATGTGCCTATTTATTCAGATTTTGGTCCGACTAAATGGAGTGGCTTTAACCCAGAAGCCGTTACCCGTTTTACCGCTGATACAGGCTTAGAAGCCCCTAAAAAGGAAGATTGGACGGATACAACATGGAAACGTTGGGTGCAATGGCGACATGAGGAGTTAGCCCGTTTCTTAAAAGACTTAACCCAAACAGCGCGCAGTATTAATCCAGAATTTACTATTTTTGCTGAAACACTATCCACTGATTATAACGGGGGAACGGTCTATGGTTTGGATGGTAGTTATCTTAAAAATATCGATGGTTTAACCGAAGTCTGGGAAGTCGATAGCATGAGTAATAATTCTGGGATGCGGAATGCGCGGAATGATGATTGGATTTCTTTTATTGCTGCGTTGAAATATACCCGTGGAGCAACAGGAGATAAACCATCGTGGGTATTTAGTTATGGTAAACAGCCTGATGATGCCCAACAAGTCATGACACAGATATTGATAACAGGTAATAATCCCTATGAATTACAAGTACCTGAAATGGCTTCCAGTGTAGGGGATGAGTTTCGAGCTCGACTATTTAATTGGAGCAATGCTTATAGTCCTTATTTATTTAATGCTCGCTCAGATGCAAAAACGGCTATTTTATCTTCCTCTGCGAGCCGTGATTATGTAGATAAATTTTCAGGCTTAGGTATGTTTGCAACCACTGAAGCTAATGGCGATGATTTATGGTGGTCAAGTTCTGAAGAGGACAGTATGTATCAACGTGATTATGTGGCAGAACATCGCGGCATACTTAAAATTCTTGTGAATGAACACATCCCCTTTAATGTATTAGTAAGCCCAAATGCAGAAGAGTTAAAGGCTTATCAGAGTATTTTTTTACCTAACATTGAAGCTATTTCGGATAAAGAAGCCAGTTTATTACGTGAATTTGTTAAGCAAGGCGGTACATTAGTAATAACAGGACCCAATCCCACAGGTTTAAATCAGTATGGTGAAATTCGTGATAATTATGCATTAAGCGATTTGCTGGGATTTAGTAAAACAGATAGTTTACCGATTGAAAAAATTCATACTTTTGGTGCAGGTCAAACCCATTATTATCAAGAACGCCTTGGCAAACAATATTTAGTTCAAAAAGATAAAAACGCACGGGCGACCTTAAGCAAAATTATACGTGAAAGTACGTTGATTGATTTAAGTACTGATGCTGATGATAGTATCCATATTGAAAGTTCACATTTAGATGGTTACAGCATTCTGCAATTTGCGAATTTTATCGGCTTAGACGGTCAATTTTCTATTCAACTCAGCAGTTTTAAAGTTTATAACCATATTGCCGCAGGGAAAAAAGTGACGGCTGTTTATTTTACGAATCCTGATACGGAAGATAGCAGCAAAACGGCGATTAGCTTTACGCAAAAAGACAATATCGTGAGTTTTGATCTCAGTATTAATCAATATGCAATGGTGATTATTGAGTATGAAGGTGCGATTGAACCTGTTAATAATCATGTTCCTGTTGCAGGTGATGATCATTTTCAAACAGGCAGTGGTACAGCATTAAGTTTTACTAAACAAATGTTACTTGCTAATGATGGTGATTTAGATAATGACCCACTCACTATTGTACAAATTGATCTTTTAACCACCTCGGGTAGCAAATTAAGTTCACAAAAAGAGGGCTATACCTATACACCTGCTCCTGATTTTTCAGGGGTTGATACCCTAATGTATACACTCAGTGATGGAAAAAGTATTGATACTGCTTTTATTGATATTGAGATTAATACAGGAGCTGAAAAAATTACGACAAGCAAAGGGAAAAATTTAAATACAGATACAGGTTCTGGAAATAACTCAAATAATAATGGTAGTGGGTCAAATAATACAGGAGGAAATTTAGATGCAGGCTCTGGAAGTGATTCAGGCAATACAAGCAATAGTGGTACAGGCTCATCGGGATCAAATGCTGGAACACCCCCTTCTATAACAACTATTTCTAATCCTATTGACTCGGATTTACTCACAATAGATGCGAATTTAGACGATTGGAAGTATTTAAAATCATTTGGTAAGGATGGTGATGACATTCAGCAGACTAAGCCAGAGGGTGATTGGTTAGAAGCATGGATGGCGCATGATAATCAAAATCTCTATATTGCCTACCGTAATGATGGTGAAATTAATCAAAAAAAGTGGTGGCAGTGGGCAATTTATCTCGATACGGATAGTGATAAAAGCACGGGCTTTAAGCTCAATAAAAATATGGCAGCAGATTACTTTTTTAATGGTGGTAGTCTTTGGAAATACACGGGCAAAGGTAAGGACTGGTCATGGAAAGTCGTCGTCGCACAAAGTGATCATAAGGTAAATAATGATATTGCTGAATTAAGTGTGCCTCGTCATTTAATCAACATGAAAGATACCATTCGAGTTGCCTTTCAAGTGGATAATTTAGTTAAAAAAGCGGGTAAAAATATCAGTATTTTTGATCATTATCCGAATCAAAAGGATAGCTATTTTAACTATCGCTTAGACATGGATAAACAGCCGATGGCTTATCACAGTTCAATGAGTGTTGGCAAAAATACAGGGATTGATTTTCTGCTGACAGGCAAAGATCCAATGGGAAAGCCACTTAACTATAAAATTGTTACGCAACCTAAAAATGGTCAGCTAACAGGCATGGCGGCAGCTCGCCGCTATATGCCTAATAAAGATTTTATTGGTAAAGATAGTTTTCGCTTTAAAGTCAATAATGCTTATTTTGATAGTGCAGAGGCCGTGATTACCATTATTGTGACTAAGGGGGCTAATAGTAATCAAGTCACTGATATTAAAATGGATGGAAAATTTGATGATTGGAAAAATATTAAAACCTTTATTCCCGATCCTCAAGATATTAGCGCACCCAAGTCAAAAATTGACTGGATCAAAGCCCAATTAGCCCATAGTAAAGATACTTTATATCTATCCTATGAAAATCATCATCCGATTGATCGAAGCAAATGGTGGTTATGGGAAAGCTATTTAGATGTTGATAATAATAAAAGAACAGGTTATAGCCTCAATAGTAAAGTCGGAGCAGAATATGTTGTACAAGGGAATACTTTATTTCGTTACACAGGCTCAGGTTCGGATTGGCAGTGGAAATCTGTACGTAGTTTGAAATATGGTTTAGCAGGCAAATTTGCTGAGATTGCCATTCCGCGTAAATTAATTGATAAGCCCAAACAAGTTCGGATTGCTTTCTTTGGTAATAATGCCACGTATGTCGATAAGCCTAAACAATACCCTAATGCTGCGGTGGACTTTTATCCTGAACAGCAAACAGGGTATTTTCAGTATTTACTCAAATAAAGCATAATAGAATACGAATAATTATCAGACCCTACTAATCGTATAAGTACGATTACGCTTTATAAAATTATTAATCAAATGAGGATACTATGAAAGCCAGAGCCGCAGTCGCATGGGAAGCGAAAAAACCCTTGTCTATCGAAGAAATCGAAGTCATGGGACCCAGAGAAGGTGAAGTTTTATTAAGAACCATTGCATCAGGCGTTTGTCATACTGATGCTTTTACTTTATCGGGTGATGACCCTGAAGGCTCATTTCCCTGTGTATTGGGTCATGAAGGTGGCTGTGAAGTCGTAGAGTTAGGTACAGGTGTTAAAACCTTAAGCGTGGGCGATCATGTAATTCCACTCTATATTCCTGAATGTGGCGAGTGTAATTATTGTAAATCCACCGAAACTAATTTATGTCAATCCATCGCAGGCACAGTCTGGACAGGCTATATGCCTGATGGCACGCGTCGATTTTCTAAAAATGGTCAAGATATATTCCATTATATGGGTTGTTCAACTTTTTCAGAATATACCGTTGTCCCTGAAATCGCATTGGCTAAAATTAATAAAGCAGCCCCACTGGACAAGGTTTGTCTGCTCGGTTGTGGTGTTACCACGGGTATTGGTGCGGTACTTAATACCGCAAAAGTAAGAGCAGGCTCGACCGTGGCTATATTTGGTTTGGGTGGAATAGGCTTGTCCTGTGTTCAAGGGGCAGTGATGGCGGGTGCAGATAGAATTATTGGTATTGATATTAATCCCGATAAGTTTGAATTTGCCAAACAACTCGGCGCAACGGATTTTGTCAATCCAAATGAAATCGACGGTTCTTTTGTAGAATTTATGCAAGATACGTTTAACGGTGGTCCAGACTATTCTTTCGAGTGTATTGGTAATACACAGGTTATGCGTGATGCATTGGAATGTACACATATGGGTTGGGGCGTTTCTACCGTTATTGGTGTCGCAGGTTCTGGACAAACGATTGAAACAAGACCTTTTAATTTAGTGGTTGGAAGAACATGGAAAGGCACCGCTTTTGGGGGTGTTAAAGGCAGAACAGAACTCCCTAGTTATGTCGATCGTTATATGAGTGGGCAAATTGAGCTGGATTCGCTCGTTACGCATACCATGCCACTTGAAGATATAAACACGGCTTTTGACCTGATGCATGAGGGTAAAAGTATTCGTTCAGTGATTATTTTTTAATGATGAAACAAATAGAATCCATAAAGGAATGTGGCGGTTATCTTAACCGCTATAAACATTATTCAAGCAGTTGCCATTGTGAAATGACATTTTCTGTTTATCTACCCTCACGAGCTAAACGTGGCAAAGTGCCTGCTTTATATTGGTTATCAGGCTTAACTTGCACCGATGATAATGCACGTACAAAAGCGGGTATGCAGCGTTATGCTGAAGAACAGGGTATTGCGCTGGTTTTTCCCGATACGAGTCCACGCGGTAAAGACGTTGCAGATAAAACGGATCGATATGATTTAGGTCAAGGTGCGGGATTTTATGTCAATGCCATTCAAGCTCCGTGGAATCAACACTACCAGATGTATGCTTATATCACACAGGAACTTCCCCAACTAATTGAATCTGAATTACCGATATTAGCCAATGTTAAATCAATATCTGGACATTCAATGGGCGGTCACGGCGCATTAGTCTGTGCGCTTAAAAATCCAGAGGCTTATCGTTCAGTCTCTGCTTTTTCTCCCATTTGTAACCCTGTCAAATCGGGCTGGGGTCAAGCATGTTTTGCTACCTACTTAGGTCAGGATAAAGCACAGTGGAGACAATACGATGCGACTGAGTTAATAAAATCAGGGACAACTATCAATCGCATTTTAATAGACCAAGGTACAGCGGATGAATTTTACGATGACGGGCAATTATTACCTGAAAATTTTGCAGTGGCTTGTCAAAATTCAGAACAATTACTGTCATTAAGAATGCAGGCAGGCTATGACCATAGTTATCACTTTATATCGAGTTTTATCGGTGAACATATCGCCTATCATGCGAATGCGCTTAAAACCCAGTAAGTAGATAGGTTGTGCATTCATTTTAGCAGTGTAAACTATCCATAATGTTTTCATCTAGCAGGTATTATTGCTTAATAATGATGAACAAAGCTATCATGAAAGTTTTCACTATAAGTATTAAGCACCTTATTTCGAACACTCAGCGCGGTTTCTCGCTGTTGATAAGCACCAATTCTTATCTTGTAGTAAACCTGTCCTGTTTGATAACGATCCATTTCAACACGGGCAGGATAACCATCTTTTTTGAGTGCATATTGAAAATCTCTTGCTTCCGTTTGACTTGCCGTTGAAAGCACTTGCACAGCATAAGTGCCAATAGGGGGTAAGTAGCGACCCTGTTCTCCTTCGGGTGTATATAAAGGTTCTCCCTTGGGTTTAGGTATATAGTCCCTGATTGATTCAGGGACTTTGCTAGGATCATAACAGGACAAAATAAGCATAAGCCCTACGAGTAATACCAATACACTCACGAGAGAACTGCCGTTATGTTGTCGATATTGCATGTGTTTACAGCCTCTTTTTTATAATTGAAATGAGATTATTACAAATAATTGACTTTAAATCTTCAAGCCTTTATTTTCAGGTCAATAAAAAATATTAATTCAGTGATTTTAATGCTGTCTCACTCACCCTAACCCTGAGTCATTTATGCCAACTCATAATCATTCTAAGAAACCGTGGCTACATCAATACTTGGAAAATATTTGGTATCAGCCCCGTAAAATGGGTAAATATGCTTTGCTGCCACTCACATTAATGTATTGTGGACTCAGTACGATCCGTCGTTGGCAACAAGAGCGGCAACGAGCTAAACACAGTGCTGTACCTGTTATTATCGTGGGTAATATTACCGTCGGAGGTACAGGTAAAACACCATTAGTGATTTATATTATTGAACAATTAAAGCTGGCAGGTTATTCACCGGGTATTATTAGCCGAGGTTATAAGGGCAAAGCAAAAGAGTGGCCGCAGCAAGTTAGACCAATGACTCCAACCCATTTAGTCGGTGATGAGCCTGTTTTATTAGCAAGCCATACACATGTCCCTGTTGTAGTTGGACCTGATCGCAATATGAGTATTCGCTGCCTTTTAAATCATCATGATTGTGATGTGATTGTTTCTGATGATGGTCTACAGCATTATAAAATGCAGCGTGATATTGAAATTATTGTGATTGATGCTTTACGTGGGTTTGGTAATGGTTATTGTTTGCCTTCTGGACCTTTACGTGAACCGGTGAAACGGCTTAACAAAGCTACTATTTGTGTGATTAATCGTAATGATAAAGCACACAGCTCAGATAGTGATTCATTAACATTAACCTTAAGACACCCACATCGCTATTCGATGCAGCTACAAGGTAAGCAGTTAATCAATTTATCTAATGCTGAGAAAATAGACTTGTCCGAACTTAAGGGTAAAACGGTTCACGTTGTAACAGGCATTGGACATCCTGAACGATTTTTTGCTTATTTAAACACCTTCGGTCTGAAGTTAATTACGCATAGTTTTGCTGATCATCACGAATTTCAAAAACATGATATTATGTTCACGCAAAATTACCCTGTCATCATGACAGAAAAAGATGCAGTTAAGTGCCGAAAATTCCAAACCCATAATTGTTGGTATTTGCCTGTTAAAGCGCGTGTCAGTACAGGCTTTATGGACATATTATTAGGTCAACTACGCACCTCTCCCTTATCCATTCAAAAAGAAAAAGTGAAAAATGAGTGAAATAAATAAACCTTTGAATTTTATTGAGAAAATCATCGAGGAAGATTTAAAAACGGGCAAAATAACTAAGATTCAGACACGATTCCCTCCTGAACCTAATGGTTATTTACACATTGGTCATGCAAAATCGATTGTCTTAAACTTTGGTTTAGCGCAGAAATATCAAGGGCAATGTAATTTACGCTTTGATGATACCAACCCTGTTAAAGAAGATATTGAGTTTGTTGAATCCATTAAAAAAGATGTGCAATGGTTAGGATTTGAATGGCAAGACGAAGTTAAATATACCTCAGATTATTTTGATCAATTACATGATTGGGCGGTTTATTTAATTGAACAGGGCAAAGCCTATGTGTGTGATTTAAATCAAGATGAAACCCGAAAATATCGGGGTACATTGACACAAGCAGGGCAAAATAGTCCTTATCGCAGTCGCAGTATTGAAGAGAATTTAAATCTATTTTCACAAATGCGTGCAGGTGACTTTGATGAAGGGCATTGTGCTTTACGTGCCATTATTGACATGTCACATCCGAATATGCAGATGCGCGATCCGATTTTATATCGGATTAAAAAGGTTTCCCATCATCAAACAGGAGATAAATGGTGTATCTATCCCTCTTATGATTATGCACATGGACAAGGGGACTCGATCGAACGAATTTCTCATTCAATTTGTACCTTAGAATTTGAAGAGCATCGGCCTTTATACGATTGGTTTATTGAAAATTTACCTGTGCCATCAACGCCACATCAATATGAGTTTTCACGTCTTAATGTGAATTATACGATTACCAGTAAACGTAAATTAAAGCAGTTGGTGGATGAAAAAGTAGTTGATGGTTGGGATGATCCTCGTATGCCAACCATTTCAGGTTTACGTCGTCGCGGCTTTACCCCACAGTCAGTGCGTAAATTTTGTGAACTTGCAGGGGTGACGCGTACCGATGGGGTTGTTGATGTTGCAACCTTAGAGTTTACAGTTCGTGAAGATTTAAATGAAAATGTACCTCGTGCAATGTGTGTTTTGAATCCGCTTAAAGTCATTTTAACTAACTATCCTGAAGATAAAGTTGAGATTTTGCACGCACCGGGACATCCTTTTAAAGACGGTTTTACACCACGAGTATTACCTTTTGGACGTGAGATTTTAATTGATCAAGCTGATTTTAGAGAGGCAGCTAATAAAAAATATAAACGTCTGGTAATCGGTAAACGGGTTCGTTTGCGTAATGCTTATATTATTGAAGCAGATGCAGCCATTAAAGATGCAGACGGCAATATTATCGAAGTGCATGCTCGCATTATTGAGGATACTGTTGGTAAGAATCCTACCGATGGTATTAAGGCAAAAGGCGTTATTCACTGGGTTTCAGCCGCAGATAATATTGATTGTGAGATCAGAATATATGATCGTTTATTCACGCAAGCTGAGCCTGAAGCGGGTGGTGCTGACTTTATGCAGTGTATTAATCCTGACAGTTTAAAGATCATTAAAGGCTGTAAGGTAGAAAAAGCCATTGCGATTGATCAGCGTGAAGTGCAGTATCAATTTGAACGTGAAGGCTATTTTATACAAGATAGTCAAGATTCTCATACCGATAAATTGATCTTTAATCAAACCATTAGCTTAAGAGATACATGGGCAAAGATAAATAAGTCTTAATAATATTTGTTTAAACACTATTTATTTTTGTGACTCTGTCTCCTTATCTTTTATCCATTATTAAATTCTTGCCCCGCATTCTGTGGGGCTTTGTTCTGCGACCCAGTTTGTTTTTATTAAGAGTCTCTTATCGACTCTTAATATTTATTCTACTTTTATTGGGCTTTTCTCATTATTGGTTGCCACTTATAGAAGGTTATCAGCAAAGCATAGAAACTGAAGCGGGTCACTTTCTTGATAATATTGTTAGTATTGGCTCGATTAATTATGACTATCGTACTCAGCAACCACGCTTAGTTTTAAGTGATGTGCAGTTAAGTGATAAACACGATCCTGATAAATTTATCAAAATTGCTCGTGTTTCAATGAGTTTCGATATAAAGGAAAGTTTACGGACATTTCGGGTACAGCCAGCCCAAATTTTAGCTTCAGGTGTTGAAGCAACGATTTATCAAAACCAACAGGGTGAGTTTCATATTAATGGTTTAAAATTGCCGATTGCAGGACTTTCATCAGGGGCAGGGCGTGAAAAACCATTAGCAATCAAACTGAACAAGAGTACTTTGCATTGGTTTAATGCAAAAACACAAAAGAAATTTTCACTTTATGATGTAACTGCTAATGCAAGCGTGAGTGCAGAGAATATCAATGTGAATATTCAAGCTAGCCCTCTCGCTTCAGTAGGTAAGCCATTGTCAATTATTGCTAAACTTCAGCAAGATCACCGTACAGCGATAACTGCACCTCCTTCTCAAGCACAAAGTGGTATTGCTTCGCTGATGGTTAAAGTGTCACATCAAAATCAAAAAACACTCGCTACACCGCTTGCCAACTCAGTTAAAAATAAGCCTAAATATCCTAAACTTAAATATTGGAACGGTAATATTCAATTAAAAGGTGAGCTTAACGACCCCAGCGCCTTACCCATTGATTTTCAGAAATTTACGGGAATTATTGATGGGGATTTACAGTTTCAATTCAATAGTATCATTAATCGAAATCGCCCCATTGAACTCAAAGGAAAACTTGCTATTCAGCACCCTGTGCTAGAGCAAAGTTTACATGTTCCCGCTAATATTAAGCCGCTTTATCAGCAAAATATAGACCGTTTGGTCTTGGATGGCAGTTGGCAGATTAAATCTGATTATTGGAAAGCTCAGTTTCTGTTAGAAGTTGAGAAAAACAAACAGAAACAACGTTCTAATCTGCATTTTTCACAACAATTTAATCCACAAGGTTTTGAGCTAAATGCAAGTGTTGATAAGATTGATCTCGATAATTATTTACCGCTGATTGAACGGCAACAATGGCTTAATCATAAAGTGGCGACTTATCTACAGCAACTTAAACCTCGTGGGCAATTAGAGAACTTTTCTTTATATCTAAATGTCGATCAAAAGAACCCTTTACAGGCTACGGTTCGAGGCAAAGGGTCAGCAAAAAATCTATCTATTCAAGCCTATAAAAAGTTTCCTGCTTTACAACATATTAATGCTCAATTTGATTTTAATCGGGATACAGGCAGTTTGTGGCTGAGCAGTCATAATAATAAAATCAGTTATCCTCGTTGGTTTGAAGCTCCCATTGAGGTCGAAAACTTCGAGAGTAAGATTACTTGGCAGCGTAGTAAAAGATTGTGGATTTTTTCCCTTCAAGCATTATCAGCCAACAATGCGGATGCTTCTGCCACAGGTACAGGACAATTAACACTGGATTTGGATAGAAAAACTCGTCCACTGATCGATTTTAAACTTAACTTCTCTGGCAATCGTACCTTAACCAATCTAAGGCGATATATTCCTTCCATTATTCCCGATGGAGGTGAGCGCTGGTTAAAACAGGGCTTAAAATCTGCACTTGTTCCACAAGGGGAGTTAAGACTTAAAGGGCGTATTATTTCTAAGCGTTTTCCCTTTATTGATCCGAAAAAAGATAAATTTTCGGTTTGGTTTGATGTTGAACAGGGAAAATTAGTTTTTTTGCCTAAATGGCCTGTAATGCAGGATATTACAGGGCGAGTCTCTTTTATTAACCGTAGTATGCAGGCTGAATTGACTTCAGCCCGTATTCTCAATAATAAAATTAGCTACGCTAAAGTTGATATTGCTGATTTTAAGAAAAAAGCCAAGCTGCTTATCAGTCAAATTCACTCTCAAGGAAAACTCAGCGAACAGCTTGCACTTTTACAAGCATCTCCTTTGATCAAAGGAAAAGGAATGACTGATTTTCTACAAAAAAGTCAATTTTTAGGCAACTCAGAACTCAATTTAGGCATCGAACTGCCTTTAAAAAAAGGACGTGCTAAAAAAGAGAATTTAAAACTTAAAGGCACTCTACAGCTCGATAATGTCAGTGCGAATCTGAGTAGTATTAAACAAAAATTTACCCAAGTGAGTGGTTTAGTTAAGTTTGATCAACATGGGATTAGTGCAAAAGGCGTTAGTACAAATTATAAAAATTCGGCTGCAACACTGACGGCTAAAACATCTAAAGATAAGAAAAAAATTATACTTTACCTGCAACAAAACAACCAAATTAAAACGTTAATGACAGGTATGGTTGATGTACTCAAACCTTATTTTTCAGGTAAAACTGATTATCAAGCCAGTCTAGAGTTGCCTTCTTATTCTGTCGTTATTCCAAAAGAGGAGAGACATCGAGAAATTGCCTTACACATTGATTCTAATTTACAAGGTGTGAATAGTCACTTACCCAAGCCTTTTAGTAAACCTGCGGTTACAGCAGCTAAATTTCAGTTGGACTGGAAGTCTATAGTAAAAAAAGAGCCGAGTGAAAATAGTAATGCTAATACACCATCAAAACCTCATTTAGCCCATCAATCTAAGCATCAGCCTTATCATATTCAATATCAAGCAATACTGGGTAAACCCTTAGTCTCTGCTATTTTTGATAGTCAGCGTAATTACGCTCAAACTGATCAACGCCTGTTTAAATTAGGGATTGCTCTCGGTGGAAAGTCGGCCATATTACCTCAACAGGGCATCGCCATTAATGGACAATTAAACTCGACTGATCTATTTTCATGGCGAAAATTAATTAGATTAAGACGACAGCCCCAACAATCACATGGCAACTATCCCGTCAGTCTAAACCTCAAAATCAAAGATTTATATTTAGCTAAACAATCTCAGGGTCAGGCTTATATATCAATCAATAGTAAAGATAATCAAATTCATGCTGCTGTAAAATCAGATAAATTAACCGCTGTAATCAAAAAATCACCCCAACATTGGGATATACAATTAAGTCATATTAACTTTGATCATTTAAAAAAGACTTATATACAACGACAAAATACCCGCTCAATGCAGTCAGCCTATAAATCAGCTGCTATAAACTTACAAGCACAGAATTTCCCCCCTGTGACTTTTACTTGTATAAGTTGTCAAATCAAAAATCAAAAATTGGATCGAATTTCTTTTAATATGCTGAAACAAGACAAAACGAAACATATTAAAATTAATGCAATCAATATCGTATCTAAATATTATCAACTCATGGCTGAGGGTCATTGGACCAGTAATAATTTGGGACACTCTACGACTTACCTACAATTAAAAAGAGCGAAGATTTATAAGCTCGGTGCATTTCTCTCTAGCTTTACTCAGAAAGCAGGCTTAGTTGGGGGAGAAACGGATATTACAGGTCATATTTCATGGGAAAATCACCCCTTTGCACTTACTTTGTATAATTTATCCGCTCAACTCGGACTTCATATTCAAAAGGGTGAATTTCCTGATGTAGAAGTAGGTTTGGGTAAATTACTCGGTTTATTAAATACTTCACAGTTTAGCCGTCGCTTAAAACTTGATTTCTCTGATCTTTCTCCACAAGGCATTCCCTTTGATAAAATTACGGGGGATATTCAAATAAAGAAGGGTATTGCCGAGACTAATAACACGCTGATTGAAAGTAGTCTTATGTTAGCGGGTATTAAAGGACAAAGTCATTTAATTAAAAGAACCCATAATCAGGAAGTTACGGTGATTCCTAACGCAAAATCAGCCTTGCCCAGTATTGGTTTATTAGTTGGCGGTGTTGGGGTTGCAGCTACACTTCTACTTGTTGATAGACTCACTGATCAATATGAGAAGGAACAGCTAGCATCCAATAAAAAAGATAATCATATTGGAATGCGTTATCACATTGGTGGAGCATGGAAAGAACCTAAAATCAGTGATATTACCCCTGTTGGTGCAGCAGAAGATATTTATGCGGACTAGCTCAGTATCTCAATTAGGTCTGAGGTAAAGTTACCCCTCGCTGACCCTGATACTTACCATCACGATCTTTATAAGAAGTCTCACAGACCTCATCAGATTCAAAAAATAACATCTGAGCCACCCCTTCATTGGCATAAATCTTAGCAGGTAAAGGGGTTGTATTAGAGAATTCCAATGTTACATGCCCCTCCCACTCAGGCTCTAAAGGCGTTACGTTGACTATAATGCCACAACGGGCATATGTTGATTTTCCTAAACAAACCGTCAAGATATTACGTGGAATACGGAAGTATTCTACTGTTCTTGCCAGTGCAAATGAGTTAGGAGGAATAATACAAACATCAGATTTTAAATCGACAAAACTATCTTCACTAAAGGCTTTAGGATCAACAATGGCGGAGTTAATATTGGTAAATATCTTAAATTCATCCGCACAACGAACATCATAGCCATAGCTGGATGTGCCATAGGAAACAATTTTTTGTCCTTGATGTTGACGTACTTGTCCTGCTTCAAAAGGCTCAATCATATGGGACTGTGCTACAGTTCTGCGTATCCAGCGATCTGATTTTATGCTCATAGTGTCTATGCTCGTAATTAAATAGTTTTTTTATAGTGCGTTAACAAAATCTTTTAGATAAGCTTTAAAATCTTCACCGATTTCTGTATGACGTATACCGTACTCAATATTAGCTTTCATATAACCGCGTTTAGAACCACAGTCATGACTACGTCCTGTAATATGGAAAGCATTCACCGCTTCCATATCCA
>WFRR01000140.1 GCA_015486375.1 Thiotrichaceae bacterium | reverse complement strand
TTATTGACAAAAAGCATAAATAGCTCTACTTTTTAAGAGATTGATTGTAGAAAAAATCAAGTATTTTCTTGTTAAGCGGTCAGTTTAGGATAATAAACAGTGATTTATCAAAAAATCTTACTATCGAGCGTGCTTTTTATAGGGTTAACATTAACATCCGTAGTGTTAGCTCATGGAGAAATACACCCTAGAATTGAGAAACTTACAACTGAAATTACCCAACATTCCAGTACAGAATTGTTACTTAAACGCGGTTTATTATTTCGGGATGATAATCATTTAAACAAAGCACTGAGAGATTTTAAGACAGTCCTACACGATGATGTCAATCATGTGGATGCTTTATATTTTGCTGCTGAAACAGCACTTATTCTGGGGAAAATTAAGGAAGCAAATACATTTACAACCCGTTTCCTAAAGCAGATAAAAAAACAAACCAAGGGGGCTACACATGCGAAAGCATATCGACTTTTTGCTGAAATTTATGCAGCACAGGGTAAGTTAGATAGCAGTATTGTTTTTTGGAAAAAGAGCCTTGCTTTACAAGCTTACCCAATCCCTAATCACTGGCTAAAACTGGCGGCATTACAGTCCCAACAAAACGATTACACAGCGGCCTTAGCGACCTTACAACAAGCATTAGCACGTTTAGGTGATAATGTTAGCATTCAGGATGCAATATTAGAGACTGCTCTAAAGGCTAAATCTTACCCTGTTGCACTGGCTATTATTGAACAACAATTAGCAAAGTCTGCTTCGCTACGCACCGTAATTTTACTCTTAAAAAAATCGGATACGCTCTATCTAGCTGATCAAGCCATCTTAGCCAGCAATATAAAGCAACAAGCATTAGAACAATTTAAACAGCTTCCTAGTAATAAAAAACACTCTCCTGTTGCATTATCTATTCAGCAACAACTTGCTTCAAACCTTTAAAGAGGATGGAATAATGAAGAAAAAACGATATGGAAATTTTGCAATAACCTACTTTTCACCTCTTCTTTTAATACTACTGATACTCAGTTCACTCGCTCCCTCGCTTGCCTCTGCGGTTAATATTAGCCGAGGTCCTTATTTACAGATGGGTGGCAGTGATCGTATGACCATACGTTGGCGTACTGATACTAAAACGAGTAGTCAAATTAAAATTGGTGAAAGCCTAAATAATTTGCAAGTTCATGGTAATCCGTCAACACAAGTACTCAAGACAGAACATGAAGTTGAATTAACAGGTTTGAAACCTAAAACCCGTTATTACTACTCCGTGGGAAATGGCAGTGAAGTATTTGCTTCTGGAGAAAGTTACCATTTTGAAACATCACCGAGTACAGGCAGTCGTGAAGCTACTCGTATTTGGGTAATAGGTGATTCAGGCACAGCAAACAGTAATGCAGCAGCCGTTTATAATGCTTATCGTTCTGTTAGCGGTTCAAAATATACCAATTTATGGTTAATGCTCGGTGATAATGCTTATAACAGTGGCACTGATAGAGAATATCAAAAAGCTGTTTTTGATATGTATCCTGAGTTATTACGGCAAACCCCTTTATGGCCAACCTTAGGCAATCATGATGAACGTAGCGCTAATTCAAGTAATGAGAGTGGCGCATATTACGATATTTTTAGTTTGCCACGGCGAGCTGAAATCGGAGGACTAGCTTCTTCAACGGAGGCCTATTATTCATTCGATTATAGCAATATTCACTTTATTGTATTGGATTCTGCTGATACTGAAATTGCTACAGACAGTGCCATGATCAAATGGTTGGAAAGTGACCTACAAAACAGTAGTGCAGATTGGATTATCGCTTATTGGCATCATCCACCTTATAGCAAAGGTTCTCATGATTCGGATCGAAAACGAGGCACTGAAGAAAAAATGCGTACCATCGCCTTGCCTATTTTAGAAAATTATGGCGTTGATTTAGTATTAGGTGGGCATAGCCACTCTTATGAACGTTCTAAACTCATTGATGGACACTATGGGCGTTCTAGTAGTTTTAATAGCAGTCATGAAAAAAATGCAGGGGATGGTCGGATTGATAGCAATGGTTCCTATCAAAAAGCCAGTATTAATGGTAGTCATGAAGGTGCTGTTTATGTAGTCGCAGGAAGTTCAGGTAAAGTAGATTCATTCCGTGGCAGCTTAGATCACCCTGCTATGTATTTATCATTGCGGAAACTTGGCTCAATGATTTTGGATATTAATGGTTTAACCTTAAATGCTCAGTTTATTGATGAACAAGGTCAACGACAGGACTATTTTACCTTAAGTAAAGCGAGTTCAACCGCAGATAGTGATAATGATGGTGTTGTTGATGGCTTAGATAATTGCCCTAACCATGCAAATTCACAACAAACCAATACTGATAATGATACTCAAGGCAATGCTTGTGACCTCGATGATGATAATGATGGTATATCTGACAGTGATGAAATTTTATATCACTTTAATCCACTGGATTCAAGCGATGCAAATCAAGATCAAGATAATGATGGTGTTTCCAATCTAGATGAAATCAATGCAGGTAGAAATCCTTTAGTCAGTGATGGTACAGATAGCGTATCAACGACATCTTCAGGTTGTGGAATCAATGCAACGACGGGACATCGTTATGAAAGTATTGTCTCCAGTGGTAAGACACGCCAATACTATTTATCCGTACCTAATAACTATGATAAAAATAAAGCCTATCAACTTATATTTGGCTTACATGGTCGAGATTTTGATGGGATTAGAATGCGTGACTATTTAAGATTGGAAAATACCAATGATGCAGATAATTTTATCTTTGTTTATCCTGATGCACTGCGTCGTACGTGGCCAGAATATGGTAATAAACGCTTAACAGGTTGGTTATTGCACCCCAACGACAATGAAGATTTAGATTTATTTAGCAATATATTTCAACAAGTTAAAGAAAGTTTCTGTATCGACAAAAAGCGTGTTTATGTAACAGGACAAAGCTGGGGAGGAGATTTTTCTAGTGTAGTGGCTTGTCATTATGGTGATAAAATTGCTGCTGCCACAGCGGTTGGAGTCAATGGAGACTACTTCTTTACAGGGCTCAGTTCATTATTGTCTAATCGTTATCCCGTACTTAAATATTCTGACTGTAAAGCCAGTGTGCCAATGATTACCTATCGTGGTGCAACAGATTCCTTAAAAGGTGGAAAATCCAGTGATTGGTGGTATGGTGTCAATCAATGTCAAACACCCGCAGGTAATGCAGAAAAAGAACAGATTAACCGTAATGGTACTTATACCGATGCAGGCTGTCAGGCAGACAATATTTATGTCCGCTATAGCAATAGCTCCTCTTACATGTCAGGTGATGACCATCAAATTCCTAAAAACTTTGAAGCAGAGACAATGGCATTTTTTGCCAAACACTCGCTAAATAATACTAGCACTGATGGTACTGGAAATACCTCTAATGACAAAGATCAAGACGGCATTATTAATGAAAAAGATAACTGCCCCGATATAGCGAATGCAAATCAAGTTGATACAGATAATGATGGACTGGGTGATGTTTGCGATAATAATTCTAACAGTAATAATACTGACACTAAAACAGTTGAAGTACGGATTAATCGCAGTATTGATGATGTAGAAGAGGAAGTGTCTAATGGTGATATTTCTTCAAGTAGTTCAGATTTAGAACTAGTTCATGATTCTGGTGATAAACAAGAAATTGGCTTACGGTTTAGAAATATACAAATTCCACAAGGTGCAACCATTAGCAAAGCCTATATTGAATTTGAAACTGATGAAAAAGATAGTGGTACAACACAGGTTATCTTTAAAGCACAAGATATTGCGGATGCGCCTGAATTTACTAAAACTGATTACGATGTCAGTCAACGCACTAAAACCAGTAGCAGCGTCTCGTGGAATATCTCACAATGGGATACCAAAAGTGAAAAACATCAATCACCTAATCTCGCAGCCATTATTAATGAAGTTGTGCAGCGTTCAGATTGGCAAAGTGGTAATGCAATGGTCATCAGTATTACAGGCAGTGGAGAACGTACCGCAGAATCTTATGACGGTGAATCTGAAAACGCGCCTTTATTGCATATTGAATATGCCACGACAGGCACTAACAACAATACCACAACCGATGGAGATCGAGATGGTATTGCAGATGATAAGGATAACTGCCCTGAAATAGACAATGCTGATCAAATAGATACAGATAATGATGGACTGGGTGATGTTTGTGATAATAGCCCGAATGACAATACTGCTACTAAGACCGTTGAAGTACGCATTAATCGTAGTATTGATGATGTAGAAGAAGAAGTGTCTGATGGTGATATTTCTTCAAGTAGTTCAGATTTAGAGTTAGGTCATCATTCTAGTGGCGCACAAGAAATTGGTTTACGGTTTAGAGATATGCAAATTCCATCAGGAGCAACGATCACTAAAGCCTATATTGAATTTGAAACCGATGAAAAAAATAGTGGTTCAACACAAGTTGTATTCAGAGCGCAAGCTATCGCGGATGCGCCTGAATTCACTAAAACCGATTACGATGTTAGCCAACGAACTAAAACCATTAACAGTGTTTCGTGGAATATCGCACAATGGGATGCCAAGAGTGAAAAACATCAATCACCTGATTTAACAGCCATTATTAATGAAGTGGTACAGCGTTCGGATTGGAAAAGTGGTAATGCAATGGTCATCAGTATTACAGGCAGTGGAGAACGTACCGCAGAATCTTATGACGGTGAATCTGAAAATGCGCCTTTATTACATATCGAATACACAACCAAGAAAACAGAGGGTGATAGTGGAACAATAACAGACTATTTTGTGTTAAGTATTAGTACACCTTCAGGAATAGATGTAAGCGTAGACTATGTCACCCAGTCAGGAAGTGCCATTGAAGGAATCGATTTTATTGCCACTGCTAATACGGCAATTATTCGAGCAGGACAAACTTCTATAAAAATTCCTGTACAAATTATTGGCGATACACTGATCGAGGGCGATGAAAACTTTTCACTGGTTTTAAGTAATCCCCAAGGAGCTAAATTCCCAACGGGGGTTACAGAGATTCGTGTTGCACATACGATCAAAGATGATGATTAAAGAAATATAATTAACGATATCTAATCTGAACAAGCACCAGCCAAACGCAGGTGCTTGAGCAATTAAAGACTAAAGTCTCAGATATGAGTCGAATAGACCTGTTTGTGCTTTTAGTCTGTAATTACGCTTCATACAATTGATCGACTAAGCTATTAGAAATTGACTATGTTACGTCTATACTATTGATTAATATTTTTATTATTTATATATAGGCAAAAAGCATGTCCACTAAAGTTTTTATTTCACTTATCATTATTATTGGGGTCGTAGTGGGTCTTGCCAATTTATATCTTTTACGGGATTATTGGTGGGGTGAAAATACAGATCAAAGCTATACACAACAAGCTCAAAATTTATCAAC
>WFRR01000139.1 GCA_015486375.1 Thiotrichaceae bacterium | reverse complement strand
CCTAAAGCAGCAGGAATTTGTTCGGCTAACCATGCAATATTAATAATAATTTCTGTGAAACCTGCCTGTTTAAGCTTTTCTATTTGCCAAACAATCAGTGATTTTCCACCTACTTTTAATAAGGGCTTGGGGGTATGGTTTGTTAGAGGACGCATTCGTGAGCCTTCCCCAGCGGCTAAGATCATGGCTTTCATACAGGAATATCTACCTTGCCAATTTGCGTAGGAATATTATGTGTTTGTAATAATTCAGCTAATGGCTGTGTTTCGGAGTATTTTTTAGCAATATTAACACTATAAGCTAAGGTTAGCGGTAGATCATCCAAGTAGTGACGCTTTCCATCTCGATGCCAAAGGCGACAAAATATACCCAGTACTTTGATGTGTCGCTGCAAGCCCATAAAGTCAAACCAACGTATAAACGTAGCATCATCGACAGGCTGTAGTTGTCCTGCTGTTACTGCTTGATCACGGTAATCTAATGCCCACTTTTCAACTTGTTGATTCGGCCAAGCGATATAACAATCTCTTAATAATGACACCACATCGTAAGTCAAAGGACCATATACGGCATCTTGATAATCAATAATAGCGGGATTATTTGATTCAATGACCATTAAATTACGACAATGATAATCACGATGTACGAAGCCATTGGGTTGTTGCAATATTTCATTACATAAAGAATCGAAACAGGTTTGAATGGTTTGTTGCTGTGACTCACTGAGCTGAATATCCAAATGAGTTTTTAAAAACCATTCAGGCATTAATTGCATTTCTTCCTGTAATCGACTGTGATTATAGTGAGGCAAATCATCAGTATTCGCTTTTTGTATTTTAAGTAATGCAGTGAGAGCATCAGAATATAAAGTATTAGCAGCTTCTATGTTGATGAGCTTGTCTTGATAAGGGATTGATCCTAAATCTTCCAGCATTAAAAAACCCAATGTGGTGGATTGGGCAATGATTTGAGGCGCATGTACGCCTGTTTTTAGTAAACGTTGGGTAATATCAATAAAAGGAAGGATGTCTTCTTTTTCAGGAGGAGCATCCATTGCGATATAGGTTTTATCTTGATAATGGATTCTAAAGTAACGGCGGAAACTTGCATCGGCAGAAGCAACAGTAATGGTAATAGGCTGCCAATTAAGATCAGTGTCAATCCACTGTTTGAGTTGTTCTAAACGGGTATCTATGGTCATTTATTTTACGAAGTGAATGGTGGTATCAATGCTGCCATCGCTATGTAAATTAATTTCTCGATAGCCTGCTGCTTGATCAGAAAATTGCATCTCCTCTTGATGAGAATGAAATTGTATACAAGTGGAAACACTGCCAAGGTAACGTACATTATGATGGGTTTCATCAAATGCTTGATGAATATGCCCAAAGGTAACGGCTTTAATTGTATTATAGCGGCGAATAATAGTTAAAAATCTTTCGGGCTGCTGTAATGATAAATTATCCATCCAACGGCTATGAATCGGAACAGGGTGATGGTGCATAACAATAAGTACATATTTATCGGTTTTTAAATGCGTTTCTAATTGCTTTAATTCCTCTAAAGAGAGGTGTCCATCGGAGTGTCCCATATGATGTGTATTTAAAAAAATAATACGCCAGTGTTTTTTATCTAAATAGTTAACCGTATTGAGATGCTTTTCAATATATTTAGGTTGATCATGATTACCTGCAATACAGTAACAGGGAGTAGGTAAACGATTGAGTAAGGGTGCAACGCGTTGATAAGTTTTTTCAGTCGGTTCTTCTGCAATATCACCACTGACAATAATTAAATCTGTTGTGTTCTCGCGGGCTGAAATGGCACTGCAAACTCGTTGAAAGCTATCATTAGTACTGAAAGGGGCTGAATAAGATCCCATATCCATTAAGGTCGTTTCAGACTGATATAAATGCAAGTCACTTATTTGGAGAATTTTCATATGACATTAACCCAAAGAAGCGTTGAAAAGTGTGGAAAGATTTTGAAAGGAGAACTGATACGTACTTTTAGTTTGGATAGTTAAAAGTACGTACTCAGTTGAGCGATAATCGCGTTTATTTAAATGCACAACCTGATTGACAACCAAATTTTTTCAGAATCATTGCAAGTGGACAAAATCCAGTGAGTGATGATTGTAATAAATTAAAGCCAACAAATGCAGTTAACCATAACCAAACTAGCGGAATGGTGTTTGTTAATACCAGTAATGTACTAACAAGAATCACTGTACCTGCAACAGCTAAAACAATTTTATCGATACTCATAATTTTTTCCTATATTTCTCTTTGGATTGACAGTTATTGTAAAGAAAAATGGTTCACAATTTCACTGTCTTTTAATATTTATAGTAAATTTCTATCTTTTCTCAAGCTTAACATATTTTCGCGTTAGCTCACCTGAGTAGAGCTGTCGAGGTCGTCCAATACGTGATTCAGGGTCTTGCATCATCTCGTCCCAATGCGTAATCCAACCAACAGTACGTGCTAATGCAAAGATTACCGTGAACATATTCAGCGGAATTCCCATTGCGAGTAGAATCACCCCAGAATAAAAATCGACATTAGGATAAAGATTACGTGAAATAAAATACTCGTCTTTTAAGGCAATTTCTTCTAACTGTACAGAGAGATCAAACAATTGTTGATATTCATTGTTTGCGCCTAAATTTTTGAGTAAATCATGACAAACTTTGCGAATAATACGGGCGCGTGGGTCATAGTTTTTATAAACACGATGTCCAAAACCCATTAAACGAAAACGATCTGTTTTATCTTTAGCACGATCAATATAATGTTGAACATCCTTACCCGATTCGATGATGTCCATCAACATACGGATAACAGCTTCATTTGCTCCTCCGTGGGCAGGTCCCCAAAGAGAGGCAATCCCTGCGGCAACGGCGGCAAAAGGGTTTGCTTCTGAACTTCCTGTTAAACGTACGGTTGAAGTTGAAGCGTTTTGTTCATGATCAGCATGAAGAATAAGCAAAAGATCCAAGGCTTTAACCATGACTGGATCAGGTGTGTAGTCCTCTGCTGGGGTGGCAAACATCATATATAAAAAGTTGCTGGAATAATCCAAGCTATTCTTAGGATACATAAACGGTAAACCATGCGCGTAGCGATAACTCCATGCAGCAATCGTTGGCATCTTAGAGATTAAACGGTGTGCTGAAATTAGACGACAATTGGGATCATGAACATCATTTTCTTCTTGGTAAAAAGCCGATAATGCCCCGACGACACCGACCATGATTGCCATTGGATGTGCATCACGACGAAAACCACTATAGAAGCGTTTAAAAGCTTCATGCAAAATGGTGTGATGCGTAATAATCACATCAAATTCTTTTAACTCATCTTGATTGGGTAAATCACCGTACATGAGTAAATAGCAGGTTTCTAAAAAGGTACTTTTGGCAGCTAATTCTTCAATGGAATAACCGCGATAACGTAAAATACCGTTTTCGCCATCCATAAAAGTAATGGAACTGCGACAACTTGCGGTAGAGAGAAAGCCCGGATCATAGGTAAAGTAACCTAATTCACGGTATAGACTGCGTACATCAATGGTGGGAGTGCCTTCTGAGGGGCGCAAGATAGGTAATTCAATTTCCTTGCCTGTTGAATTATCTTTCAATGTAATAGTATTTTTTTTTAGCATATGATTTCCTTAATGCTTTGAACATACGATAAAGAGGATGACTAATGCCCTGAACATCTTATTTTGATCAGCGACTCTGTTTGGAATCACACTGGAAATAAAAAGGGGGTATTATACCCAGATTTACAATATGTACGTGGATATTCTATGAAACAGTTGCTAGTTATTATGTTTATTTTGCTGCTAGCAGGTTTAATACTAGCACAATGGTTATCGTCTACTGAACAGAAGTCGAATCTACCTTGGGACATTAACACCACAGAAACAGGGGCTACAGAGGTATTTAATCTTGATGTTGGTGAGATAGATTTAAAAACAATGATGCATAGGCTGCATAAAATTGCTGAAGTGAATATTTTTGAAAAAAAGGATGAAAAAGCTGTTTTAGAAGCCTATTTTTCAAAGAGTAAGTTAGGCATTTTTGACGCAGTATTGATTGCAGAATTGGATATTAAATCCGCAGAGTTACATACCTTTATTCAAGCACTAAAACGCGGTGATCGTGAAGCGACACCGAGTGGTCAGTGGAAGTATCAACTGTCTGAAAGCATGATGCAAAAGGCTAATGGTCTACGTGTTTGGCGTTTAGTGTATATTCCTGTAGTGAAATACGATGATCAAAGTTTAACGAAACAATTTGGTGAACCGACAGAGACAGAAGTACTCAATGAACAGCTAAGTTATTGGTACTACCCGAATAAGGGACTGATTGTTTTATATGATAAAGACGGCAGTGAGATTTTTTATTATGTAGCTAAAAATGAGTTTGCACGTTTAAAAGCGGCTTTACCCAAAGATAAACAGGCGATTAAGCGAAAATAATGAGCAAAAAAAATGCGTGGTGGTATGAAAAGCACTTAAGTGAAATGAGCCGTTCAGAATGGGAACAGATTTGTGATCATTGTGGAAAATGCTGTTTACATAAGCTAGAAGATGAAACGGATAATACCGTTTACTATACCGATATAGCTTGTTATTTAGTCAATAAAGACTCTTGTTACTGTGGTGATTATGAAAATCGACGTACACTTGTACCTGAATGTGTGCAGTTAAGTGTTGATAATCTCGATCAAATTAATTGGATGCCACCGAGTTGCAGCTATCGCCTATTAAAACAAGGGCAAGCCTTACCGAGTTGGCATCATTTAATCACCGGTGACAAAGAATCCATCCATCGTTGTGGTGAGTCGATTAAAGCCCGTTATGTCTCAGAAACTGAGGTCGAAGAAGATGAATTTGAGGAGCATGTAGTCGAATGGCCATTGAATTAGAACGTTTACGCTTAGATAAGTGGTTATGGGCGGCACGATTTTTTAAAACCCGAGCTTTAGCGGTTCATGCCATTAAAGGTGGAAAAGTGCATGTCAATAAACAACGGGTTAAACCCGCGCGGGCTGTGCAAGTTGGAGACCAACTAGAAATTACCCGCAGTCAGATTCATTTTACTGTTGATATTTTAGGTTTAAATGATAAACGTCGTCCCGCTAAAGAAGCGCAGTTACTGTATCTTGAAACAGACGATAGCCAGAAAAAACGTGCAGATGAAGCCGAGTTACGTCGTCTAGCCAATCAATCTAACCATTATGATAAACGCCCTGACAAAAGACAACGTCGTCAAATCCATCGTTTAAAACGGAGAGAGTCAACTACCCCTGAGCTAAAGACTACAGGGGCTTGAATCGTGAGATTTGAGAAAGGTTTTCGGACTGAATAGGTGATTAGGCTACGTTCTTCGAGAACACCGTTGTTTATGTGATGACACCCGTGGATGCCTCCCAAGTCTACGGCTCTGTCTCCTCGTATTAAAAAACCTCAACAGGTCGGTGTGCGGGGATTGACAAGCGTTGACAACATTGCCGATGGGAATCAACCTCGTAAGAGGGATCGTTCAATTTTAACGATTAAATTGAGAGCGTTAACAATGAAAGTTTTTGTATTAAACAAACAGGGCGAAACATTGATGCCATGCCGTCCCAAAAAAGCAAGGATATTACTCCGCGATAAGCGAGCAACGGTCGTTAAGCGTAATCCGTTCACGCTCCAGCTTAAATACGGATCAACAGGATACAAGCAGGACTTAACATTGGGTGTCGATACAGGACACAACGAAGTCGGTCTGAGTGTTGTTTCTGAAACCAAGGAAGTTTTTTCAGCCGTCGCCAATATGCGGAATGACATTTCTAAAAAGATGGACACAAGACGCATGTATAGAAGGCAGAAGCGGAACAAATTACGTTACAGAAAGCCGCGTTTTTTAAATCGTGCTGCCAGCAGAAGAAAAGGGCGTTTACCGCCATCGGTTCAATGGAAAGTGGATGCTCATATTCGATTAATTAACCAACTTAAAGCCTTATTACCTGTAACGAAAGTCGTGTTAGAAACAGGCACGTTTGATATGGCAAAGATGAAGAATCCAGAAATCACGAACGCGCAATATCAGCAAGGGGTTCAATATGAGTTTGAGAATGTTAAGGCTTATGTGTTAAGTCGGGACAGATACCAGTGCCAATGCAAAAAGAAAGGCTGTAGCGACAAATTACACGTACACCATATTAAGTTTCGTTCTAAAGGTGGGTCTAATGCCCCCAATAACCTGATTACCTTGTGTGAAAAGCACCATAAGGCATTGCACGCGGGCAAGTTTGAGCTAAAGGTTAAATCTCACAAAAGCCTAAAATCAGCGACGACCATGAACATTATCCGTCGTCGATTATTAAGCTATTTCCCCGAAGCCATTGAGACGTTTGGCTATATCACCAAAGCGAATCGTTACCAGCATCGCATTGAAAAAACACATTCAAATGATGCATTTGTCATTGCAGGCGGGTCAAATCAGAAGAGAGCAAAAGAAAGAACCATCCACTTTAAGCGAAAAAATAACCGTGCATTGCAAAAGAACCGAAACGGCTATGCTCCTGCTATTCGGAGACAACGGTATAAGATTCAACCCAAAGATTTCGTTAGATTTGAAGGAAAACAATATCAGGCAGTCGGTATGCAAAACAAAGGGGCTTATCTAAAAATGACGGACGGGATGAAAGCGGTCGTTAAGTCTGTGAAAAAAATTGAAAGAGTGTTTCATCAAAAAGGTGTAATTTACGCATGAGTGCGGAGTATAGGACATTGAAGAGCAAGGCTAAGAAGTGGCAATTCATCCCCTCAGCTAAAGACAGAGGGGTTTTCTTGCCACCTTTTTATAAAGAGTGTAAATAGAATGGTGCTGGGTATATAGGAATTGAATTATGGAATGGGTGAAAAGTTAAAACTTGAGAAAAGAATAGGTTTTATAGTGAATATCGCTACGGTCAATTAAGCCAAAATCGCGGCTATCAATACTCATAGGATCAGTGCCTTGTACAAAGAATTTTCCTTGCTGAATACGTTCTACTCGTTTGATCATTAAACCATGCGGTTGTTTGGAAAATATAACGAAATCACCGACCTTAATACGGCTAAATTTAAAAATTTTGATACAGAGCATTCTCTCACCCTGTTTGAAATAAGGATAGAGAGAATGACCTTCGACTTTAAAGAGACGAATCAAGTGATTTTGATCCTAAGCCATTTAAAGTACTGGAATAACAACATCTTCACCTGGCATATAAGGCGCTTTAACGGTCTTAGTTTCCATGCCTTTGATTGCCCAAAAGATTTCAGCAAACTTATTAACTTCTGTTAATAATGCCATTGCCTTTTCTCTTGAGGTATGTTGCTTTGCAGCCCCTGCAAGCATCATGATATTGTGCGTGATGGTGTGAATATCTTTATGCGCTTCAACGTGGGGAGGCTTAATAAAATCACCCCAAATAATGCGAATTTCTTCTTTACATTTAATGGCTTCTTGCTCTTTAACCGCAATATAACGCGCCATATTATTTAAGTACGCAGCTTCATTATCGCCTTTTTCAGCAGCGTCAATAAGATCAACCATTCTGATCACAGAAAGTGCAGCAATTTGAGCCGCGTTAGTATCGTATATTCCACAAGGCACATCACAATGTGCTTTTACAGTGTCTAATTTAAACATGTTATTTCCCTTTTACGTTTGAAATGAGGTAAATTTTAAGAGGCTATTACAGCACAGAAGAAGCTTGGGCTAAATTGACTGTACCAATAGCAATGGATAATAAACCGACTGATGTTACTGCATAGCGTAATGTACTGGCAGAATAGATAAGTCGGGCATTAATGAGATAAATAAGGTAGCCAAAGAGTAGAAAAACAAGGCTAATACCCAATATAAAAGCAATAATCATCTCTACACCGATCGCTTGGTGAGAGATAACCGTTAAAGTAATTAACATACCGCGTAATCCGCCGACTCCCATGAGCAAGCCTAAAGATACCAACATGGTTTTATCATGAAAATGGGAATCTTCATAATAGATATGAGTATGTTTATCATCTTCATGATGGTGATGATTAATACGAATTTTATTTGTGATCGCAAGATAAACCAGATACAAGCCCATTAATAAAATGACGCTTGAAGAAATAATATCACCGTATTCTAATAAGCTATCACTGGCAAATTGCTCTATCAATAGTGCCAAGAGGTAAAGGGTAATACCGTGACCCACTGCAAATAATAAGCTTAGCATCAGGGCTGTTTTTTTCTTTTTACCAATGGAAAACAGTGCAATGGCACTTAAATGGTCAGGCCCGAGGGCATGTAATATTCCATAGTAAAAAATAATAAGAAGGCTGTATTCCATTAGGTAAGTAAACGCTGGATAATTTTGGGTGAATTCTAGCAGTTTTGCTGATAAATACTAGATCATAGAAAGTTCGTGCCGCAGATTATAAAGCAATATCTCTTGTTTGAAAATATCCCTATTTTTTGCAATTTTAAGGAATAGAAATAGATAATAAGTAGGCATAAGAAAAGGGATTATCTTCCATTTCTTCGGTGGAATTTTCAAAAACTTGCTTGATTTGCGTCTGCCATTGTCCATTATCGACAAATTGTGATGCTTCAATCAATAAGGCTTCTGCGGAAGGAATCGGGCTATCTTCAATATGAGGTCGGTGTAAGGGATCAGGCAGCAGTGATGTTTCGGACTCCTTCCATGATTTTGCACTGTAAAATTTCTTCCATGCCGTATCAATAATCGCTATGGCGACTTTGGTTACTTGCTCATTGTTAGCTGCTTTCCCCCATTGCACCAAACCCCATGCAACTGCCGCATAATCTTTTACCGTACCTGATTTTTGACTATTTTTAGCTCGTCTTAACTGTTTGCCATCCCATAAACTCAGTAAAAAATTAGCCAGCTTTTCCCCCGTGGGTTTTAAGCTTTTATCTTCAGGCAGTAATGTTGCAAAAGCCGCTAGATTAAGACCATTCCAAGCGGCTAGTAATTTATCATCCCTAGGAATGACCCGTTTTAATTTGCGCTGTTGCTTAAATTTACGTTTGAGTTGTTTTAAATTTTGCAGCAGTTTGCTTTTATCCTGTTTTAATTGTGTAGCAAGCTCATCAATTGGCATGGTGAGCATGGGTAAAATGCCTGCTTCTAAACTGGGAATTTGATCTAAACCCCATGCTAAATTAGCTAAATACAATTCATCTTTACTTAAAAACTGTTTTAGCTCCTTTTGTTGCCAAAGGTAATAACCACCCTCAATATTATGGTTATCGACCGCAGAGAGACTGGCAATAAATGCACCGTCTTTACCTTGCATATCTGCCTGTAAAAAATCTAAGGTTTCTAATGCTGTCTTTTGATAACTTG
>WFRR01000138.1 GCA_015486375.1 Thiotrichaceae bacterium | reverse complement strand
TTGTCTGTTACTGTTTTTTTTGTAAACTGTTTTTATGTTCTTGTTTGCTGTTTTGTTATGTGTGCCATGAACTGGGTTTTTTGACTACTTTATAGGCAGACCACCCTGAATTGGGGTATATCTTATTGGATATGGAAACCTAAGTCAGAATATATCGGAGTGGGTGTTTTTAATTAAAAAAAACGTTTTGAAGGCATTGATTGTCCCTGTTGTAAAAAATCCATGATGAAAATCATCCGAATACTTTTACCGCTAAAAATGACCGTTCAAGGTTTTACTTGACGGGCTGAATCGGTGAAATAAATCCTGTAAAACGCACATAATTAACGGAATACAACGTCTCTCAATGCATCAGTAAGGGAATGAACTGACCTGTTTGTAAAAGAGGGTAAAGCACAAAAATAGGACAAATAATAGAAAACTATGCTAGAATTTTTTTGAAATTTAAAGAGATGTCTCATCATTTTAGCGATGAGACAGGATGAATACTCTCTTTAAACACACGATGTAAAACAACAGGAAGGGAAAAGCGAAAGCAATCCCCTTATATAATCAGTGCGGTGCAATATTTACGCTGTTCAGCACAACAAGCGCTTTAATACCCCCTCTTGTTTATTCTTTGATGTTCAAACTCATGTTTAAACGAATTTAAAGTTCATGGGTCAATTTAACACCTCAGAGTGGGTATAAATGCTATAACATTAGGCTTAAAAAGTATCCCATGATAAATAAACCATTAACCATCGGGTGTTTAGCAAAACTTGCCGATATTAATCTGGAAACCATTCTGTTTTACCAGAAGCAGGGGCTTCTTCAAAAGCCAGAAAAACCCATTCAAGGCTACCGCATTTATTCATCAGAGGATTTAGCCCAATTGATTTTTATCCAACGGGCTAAATTGGTAGGGTTTACTTTAGCTGAAATTAAGAAACTATTGATGCTAGGTGAGGATTGCGACTGTCATAAAGCAAAGAACATGGCGCAACAAAAACTGATGATGGTGAATGAAAAATTAAATGATTTGTTGCGTATAAAAGAGAGCCTTGAAAGTTATATACACCATTGCGGTAGCAATGAAAAATCAAATAAATGCCCTATTATTCAATCATTTAAAAATAATATATAAATTTCTCTTGACTCCGTAGCATAGTACGGCATCTATAATCAATTCCATGTTCAATATTTGGAGTCTATATAGATGGATACGAAAAAACTCCCCCTTATTGGCGGTTTAGTTGCCGCCTTGCTATCGACAGTTTGTTGCATCGTGCCATTGATACTACTGTTATTGGGTATTGGTGGTTCATGGGTTGCCAATTTAACCGCGTTAGAACCTTATAAACCCTACTTTATCGTTGGTGCCGTGGTGTTGTTGGCTTTTGCCTATTGGCAAATATTTTTACAAAAACAAGCCTGTGAAGAAGGAAAAATCTGTGCAGTCCCTGAAAATAAGCGAAAATATAAAATTATTTTCTGGATTGCGACAATCATTATTTTAAGTTCTAGTTCAATCTCATATTGGGCACCTTTATTCTATTAGGAGAAATCAAATGAAATTATCTATCGTTAAATCATTTTTATTAAGCGGTATTTTATTTAGCCAAATGACTTTTGCTGCCGAGCAAAATACCACGCTAGATATACAAAATATGACCTGTGCGATGTGCCCCATTACAGTCAAAAAATCATTAACTAATGTTAAAGGGGTTACTGAAGTTAACATCTCTTTTGAGAATAAAACGGCTGATGTTGATTATGATGATGCGCTTACTGATGTAGAAAAACTTATTTCAGCGACGACAAATGTAGGTTATCCCTCCACCGTCCACAAAGCTGATTCAGATGGAGAAAGAAAATGAGTGATTGTTGTGCTAAACAAAGTGGCAATCCATCAAATCAATACGACTTAATTGTTGTGGGGGCGGGTTCAGGTGGTTTTTCAGCCGCAATTACGGCAGCTGAATGGGGTAAAAATGTTTTACTGGTCGGTGATGGAACCATTGGCGGCACTTGTGTCAATGTTGGTTGTGTTCCATCAAAAACCTTAATTAGAGCAATGGAAACGGTGCATACGGCATTGGATACAAAACGCTTTGATGGCATATCAAGTCACGCCAAGATTGTTGATTGGCAGGTAGTCATCAAGCAAAAACAACAACTGGTTGATTCGCTGCGTCAGGCAAAATACAGCGATATATTGCCCCAATATCCCAATATCACCTATTTGGAAGGCAGGGCAACATTAAGCCAAACAGGTGTGGCAGTTGATGGGAAAAGTTATGAAGCAAAAAAAACAATCATAGCGACTGGATCATCGAATACTATTCCTCCTATTAAAGGTTTGCAGGATATTGATTATTTAGATAGCACTCGTTTACTCGAAATTGAAAAATTACCTGCCTCTTTACTGGTCATTGGAGCGGGAGTGATAGGTTGTGAATTAGCTCAGTTATTTTCACGAGCAGGTGTACACGTAAGCATTTGCTGTCGCAGTCGTTTGTTACCTGAAGAAGAACCTGAAATCAGTGCAACTTTGGAGAAAATTTTCCAGAAAGAAAATATCACTGTTTATAAAGGTATAGATTATAAGGAAATTAAACACAATGCTAATGGCTATGAACTGTTGCTTAATAATATCAGTGAAACAGTTTGTGCCGAAAAAATGTTGGTATGTACGGGTAGAAAACCCAATACCGACAGTTTAAATTGTGATGCAGTCGGTGTGAAACTCAATAGAAAGGGGGGTATTGAAGTCAATCAATATTTAGTGTCAAGTAATCCTAATGTCTATGCTGTAGGTGATGTCACGGGCAGGGATATGTTTGTTTATATGGCGGCCTATGGTGCGAAGTTAGCGGTTAATAATGCATTAGATGACAATACAATGAATTATGATGCTAGTGCCATGCCCTCAGTTACTTTTACCGATCCTCAAGTGGCTCATGTCGGCATGACTGAGCAGCAAGCCCAACAAGCAGGCTTTGAAACAAAAGTCAGTGTCTTACCTGTTTCTCAAATCCCTAGAGCGATTGCAGCACGTAATACAGATGGCGTAATTAAATTAGTTGCGGATAAAAAAACAGATACCTTATTAGGCGCACATATTTGTGCTACCGAGGCGGGTGATAGTATTCAAACCGCTGTGCTAGCGATTAAAAATAAAATGACAAGTAGGGATTTAGGGAACACTATTTTTCCTTATTTGACGATGGTTGAAGGGCTAAAATTAGCAGCACAGACTTTTGATAAAGATATAAGCAAGTTGTCATGTTGTGCAGGCTAAAAAGCCTAAATCGGGTCTCGCTTCCGTTTTAATCGCCTTCAACCGTGGTTTCCGAGATTAGACGGGCTGCGCCTTTGCTAATGTTCAGACCTTCACCCTGTCCTACCCATTACGGTAGGCATTTGGCTACTATGTCCTCTGCTGACTTCTGCTCAATCCATCCACGGATTACTCCGCTAACCGCAATCAGTTTCCATCTTGTTCGCTCTCTTTTGGTTGATGGATTCCCAAAGAGCCAAGGCAATTGTTACGCCTTGCCTGAGTGCGTATCTTCTGATTGCTTGTTAAACAGATATCCCCAGATAAGAACGTGAACTTTCCC
>WFRR01000137.1 GCA_015486375.1 Thiotrichaceae bacterium | reverse complement strand
GGTTACTTGCTTTATTGCCTCAAGCAATTAGCAAGCTCCCACACAAATTATCTACTTAGTTTTTTAAATTTCGCCCTCACTTTTCGTCAGGGTAGACTATCAATCTTTACTACGAACTTCAGATGAAGCGTAATATTTTTTTGATAGTGTGTCTTCTGCGTCTCAGCGTTTGCTGTGTTTCTTCAGAAGAGGCGTGCATTATATACAGCTAACCTAACGCGTCAAGCTTTTATTTTAACTTTTTTAAAATAAAATTAAAAACTTAATAAAACGATACTAACAATGCCTAATAAACATGATATTTCTGCTCCAAATATACTTAATAACTTGATGCTAGCAAGCTGTGATATTGCAAAAGAAGCCAGTAAAAAGATCATAGATATTTATCAAAAAGACTTTAAAGTCATTGAAAAATCTGATCAATCACCCCTTACTGAAGCTGATATGGCCTCACATTACTATATTGTTGAACAACTAGAAAAGCTTGCCCCTTACCCTATTCTTTCAGAAGAATCGGCTAAATTACCTTTTTCAGAGCGTAGCCAGTGGCAAACCTATTGGTTGATTGACCCTTTGGATGGAACAAAACAATTTGTACAAAAAACAGATGAATTTTGTGTATGCATTGCATTAATTCATCAACACCATGCGATACTCGGAGTAATTCACTTACCTGTTAGTCAAGAAACTTACTATGCCTGCCAAGGAGAAGGAGCATTTAAACGGAATCCACAGCAAGAAGTACAAACAATATCAACAAAAGAGAGTTCATCGGCATCAGAACGAACTTCACCTACTTGGCGTATTGCAGTGAGTCGCTCACATTCTAAAGGTGATACTCAAACGTTTCTAGAAAACTTAGGTAAATACGAACTGCGTATTGCAGGGAGTGCAATCAAAGCATGCTGGGTTGCAGAGGGAAAAGCAGATTTATATCCTCGTTTATGGCCAACTTCAGAATGGGATACCGCAGCAGCACAATGTATTCTCGAACAGGCGGGGGGAGAATTAACCACACTGGATGGAAAAGCAATGCAATACAACACTAAAGATGATTTAACCAACCCCTATTTTTTTGCTTCTGCACAAACTCAGATGAACTGGGCAAAATACCTTTAAAATAGCGATATTATTCCATTACTAATTAATTATTATGTCAACACCCAATATTCAAGCCGTTAAAGATTACCTATTAGCATTACAGGATGATATTTGTACTCAATTGGAAGCCGTGGATGGAAAAACGCAGTTTCTCGAAGAAACATGGCAACGAGCAGAGGGTGGGGGCGGACGCTCTCGGGTCATGACAGAGGGAAATATCTTCGAACAAGCAGGGGTAAACTTTTCACATGTATTTGGAGATAATATGCCCGCTTCCGCCACAGCACATCGCCCCGAATTAGCGGGTCGTAATTTTCAGGCTTTAGGCGTGTCATTGGTTATACACCCCAATAACCCTTATATTCCAACTTCTCATGCTAATGTACGCTTTTTTATTGCTGAAAAGAAAGGGGCTGATCCGATTTGGTGGTTTGGGGGTGGTTTTGACTTAACCCCTTATTATGGTAATGATCAAGACTGTATTACTTGGCATCAAACAGCCAAAGAAGCTTGTGATCCTTTTGGTGAACACGTTTATGATCAGTATAAAAAGTGGTGTGATGATTATTTTTATCTAAAACATCGTAACGAACCTCGGGGTATTGGTGGTTTATTTTTTGATGATTTAAATCAGTGTGGCTTTGATAAGAGCTTTGCATTTATGCAAAGTATCGGTAATGCCTATATACAAGCCTATCGTCCGATTGTTGAGCATAATAAAGATAAAGCCTATGGAGAACAACAGCGTGATTTTCAACTTTATCGTCGTGGACGTTATGTTGAATTCAATCTTGTTTATGATCGTGGCACATTATTTGGACTGCAATCGGGCGGGCGCACCGAGTCTATTTTGATGTCATTACCGCCCTTGGTTAAATGGCGTTATAACTGGACACCTAAAGCAGGTAGTGAAGAAGCCAAATTATATAGTGATTATTTACGTCCTAGAGATTGGCTCAAACTGAATAATTGATAAAACTTGCTCTAAAATCAAGCTTTCCTTGCTGTAATGATGGCTTATAATATGAAGTCATGGAAAAACAACGTAAAGATCTATTAGCCGTCTATTCGGCAGCAATTGGGGCAGTTGCAGGTGATCAGGTTGTTCAACAGCACTTGCAAGCTAAAAATTCCACAGACCATCAAGATTGCTACGTCATTGCCATTGGCAAAGTAGCAGATGCAATGATGCGCGGGGCATTAAATACACTACAAAATCAATTAATCAGTGGCTTAGTCATTAGTAAAGCTGATACTTTTTCAGAACAACTATTACAACAGAAACATATAAACTGTGTTGCAGGTAATCATCCTATACCCTCCGAACAGAGCTTACAGGCAGGACAAAAATTACTGCAATACATTGAAACGATTCCTAAACAAGCGACTTGTTTACTACTTATATCAGGAGGTACATCCAGCTTAGTTGAAGTATTAACAGGTGATTTATCCTTACAAGATTTACAGGACTTTAACCATTACTTACTCGCGAGTGGTTTGGATATACAGCGTATCAATACAGTACGTAAACGGCTTTCTCGTCTTAAAAATGGTGGTTTATGGCACTTCTTAGGCAATCGTTTAATTGAATGTTTGATGATTTCGGATGTATATGGTGATGATCCAAGTATTATTGGTTCGGGGCTATTATTTCCGTCAACAATCAAGCAACACAAACAAGCAGATTTACAGCTTCCTAAAGATTTATATCAACGCTTACCTGCAATGCAAAATACTGTAACCATCGGCAAATATTTTACATGGCAGATAATTGCTTGTTTAAATGATGCAAAAAATGCAGCGAAACAGAAAGCAGAAAGTTTGGGTTATTCCGTCAAAGTTATGCCTAAATTTATGCACAATGCCGCTGAAGATATGGGACAACATGCAGTAGCTAAACTACAAGATTCAGAGCAATCCATGCTGATTTGGGGCGGAGAAACGACGGTAAAACTGCCGAAAAATTATGGCGATGGGGGACGCAATCAACAATTAGCTTTATCTGCATCGATTGCCTTACAAGGTAGAATAAATCAATATGTCTTAGCAATCGCAACTGATGGAGTGGATGGTACGAGTCAAGAAGCAGGAGCATTAGTGGATGGACTCAGTATGCAGCGGGGAGAGCTATATGGTCTTTCCGCCATTCAGTCGTTACAACAAGCCAAGGCAACCGAATTTTTAGAAGAAAGTGGGGATTTAGTTTATACAGGCGCAAGTCAAACCAATGTGATGGATTTACTGATTGCGCTTAAACTGGATTCAGATAATGATTATTGCACCGAATCACAACAACCGTAATAGACTTTATTGCCGTTGAGTACGGCTTTAACAGAATAGGGGTAATGCAAATTGGTAATACCATCTTTGCAGATATTATCCTTAGATAAATAAAGCTTTACCGCGTTACCCTTATCATTATTATAGCCCTGTACAATAACTGATTTTGCATAGAAAGAAGATTTTCTACGTGAAGTAATCGGTAGCGCATTACGGGCTTTATCGATATTGACCTGAATATCATCTTGAGTTAGATCAATATTCCAAAAAGGTTTAACCCCTCCACACTTTAAAACAATATCGCTACTTTTAGGCTTAGGTTTGAGTTTGGGCTTCTCTTCGACAATAGTATGTGTGTGAGCTTCATGTTTTTTAGCCAGTTCTTGGTGAACCTTCGCTTCTTTTGCTTTAGCGGTTTCTTTCTCTGCGTATTCGCTACGAATTCTTTCTTCAGCACGGTATTCACTAATTTTAGTCCGAAATTCCTCAGCTGTACCATAAATTTCTGTTTTTGTTTTAGGCTTGATAGATGTGTCTTTTTTGTTCTCAATCGTGACTTTATATTCTTCCCATGCAACAGTTTCGGTTGTAAAGAAATTTAAATAACTGGCATTAACCCAACCTTTCACTGTTCCAAAAGCAATTTTAACCCATAGGGTTTTTCCATTTTTCTGCTCTTCACCCAATAAAACAACATTATCCCCACCTGAGGGAATCTTTCCGACAACATCACTTGATGCGCTTGCCTCTGAACGAATATTGAGATAATCCCAATGTGCAATGTTTTTAACTGACACAATATTGATATTTTTTGCTGATGCGCTATCAATAGTCATGGTTGTTATACTCAAGCTAGCCAATAGTAGACTAAGACTTAGTGTATTTAATTTGTTCATAGTTGCCTCCGAGCGTAGGGCTTATCATCCAATTATTTATCTTAAATTGATTACTTCTAAACCATATAGAATCAATTGTTTGTAAACTCAATCATGGTCGTTTTATCAATTTAAGATTATGACATAAGTTTAGTAAAAAGCACTAATATTGCAATTCTTACGCCACACATAAGCCGTATGGCGTACAATGACACATCAAATTTTTAATAGTTTCAATATTGAGTAAAATTATGTCAGGAAAAATATTCATCCAAACTCATGGATGTCAAATGAATGAATATGATTCAGCTAAAATGCTGGATGTTCTGCATGAAAAACAACAGTTATCTGTAACAGACTCTGCTGAAGATGCGGATATTCTCCTACTTAATACTTGTTCTATCCGAGAAAAAGCACAGGAAAAAGTCTTTTCTCAACTAGGACGCTGGCGAAAAATCAAAGAAAAAAATCCCAATATTATTATTGCTGTTGGGGGTTGTGTCGCAAGTCAAGAAGGTGAAGCACTCAAAAAACGTGCGCCTGTCGTTGATATTGTCTTTGGCCCACAAACACTACACCGTTTACCTGAAATGGTCGATACCGTGCGTAATAAACATCAATCAGTCATTGATATATCTTTCCCAGAAATCGAAAAATTTGATAATTTACCTGAGCCTAAAGCAGATGGGGTAAGTGCTTTTGTTTCCATTATGGAAGGTTGTAGCAAATACTGTACTTTCTGTGTTGTACCTTATACACGCGGTGAAGAAATTTCCCGTCCTTTTGATGACGTAATTGCTGAGGTTGCAGAACTCGCCTCTCAGGGAGTCCGTGAAGTCAATTTATTGGGACAAAATGTTAATGCATACCGTGGCATTATGCAGGATGACAATAAAGCAGATCTTGCCCTGTTAATTCACTATATTGCCGCCATTGAGGGAATTGACCGTATTCGTTATACCACTTCACATCCCGTTGAATTTAGTGATAGTTTGATTCAAGCCTATGCTGAAGTACCTGAATTAGTTAATCATTTACATTTACCCGTACAAAGTGGTTCAGATCGAATTTTGGCAGCCATGAAACGTGGACATATGGCAACAGAATACAAATCTAAAATTCGCAAACTTCGTAAAATTCGCCCTGATATTAGTATGTCATCCGACTTTATCATCGGTTTCCCTGGTGAGAGCGAAGCCGATTTTGATGCGACTATGCAACTAATTGAAGATATTGGTTTTGATCATTGCTTTAGTTTTATCTACAGCGCGCGTCCCGGAACACCCGCCGCATCATTACCTGATGATGTTTCAATGGATGTAAAGAAACAACGTTTACAAAAATTACAACGGCGCATTTCAGCAATGGCGAGTAAAATTAGCCAACAAATGTTAGGAACGACACAACGTATCTTAGTGGAGCGTCCCTCTAAAAAAGATCCGAAACAAATGGCAGGGCGTACTGAAAATAATCGTGTCGTTAACTTCGATGGACACCGCCGTTTAATTGGAAAATTTGTCGATGTTAAAATTACCGTGGCTTATCCCAATTCACTACAAGGTGAATTGCTCGCGGTTGAAGAAACCGCTTAGTGATTTAGTCATATAGTTATTTGGATGTCACGGTGACTTATTACAAACGGGTTGCTGTTGCATCTACAGCATCAAGTTGATCACCATTAGGGTCTTCATTCACAGGTGGAATCCACTTCGATAAACAAACCCGATCTTTGATACAAGGGTCAGTTAATGTCTTTAAAAAATCAATGAGATGATCTATTTTTTCATCCGATAATTCAATATTTTGTATGACATTTTTATTTAATAAACGATCTGAGGCAAGCTTATCTAAAGATGCTTGTGTATTGGTTTGCATTTTGTCTAAGTTTTGAATATTGAGCTGTGTTAACTGACCAAAATCATAATCGGCAATCGCATTTTCAGGATTTAAATGGTGTTGAATCACCGCCTTTAAAGAGGTATAAGCCCCTGCATGTGACCAAGGTCCTGTCATTTCAACATTTAATAATGAAGCAGTACGAAAAGCATATTTATCATTTTTATCTTTTGTTTCACGAAAACGTCCAAAATCTGTATTTTTATCGCTACCATCACCTTTACCCCGTCCTATCTGAGGCATTGCAATATTATGAAAGCCTTCATCTGAAAATAAATCCCCACGATGACACGCTGCACAATTTGCACCGCCTTGTGCCTGTGTTTGAAAGAAAATTAATGCACCCTGTTTAGCAGAAGCGGAAATTGCAGCATTATTACCCTCAATATAATCACGCCAGCTATTCTGACTAAACGCTTGTGAACGTTCATACTCACCCAATAACATTGCAATATTTTGTTCTGTAATAATTTCTTTAGCGGTTGCTGTTGGTTTATTGAATGTAGTCCTAAATTGATTAAGCCAATAGTCCGTATCTATTAATTCACTCGCTACTGCACCGCTTCCCCCTAAACGATTAGCTAAAAATTCCCGTATTTCTTGACGATTTTTATCATTGTGATTAAAGCCTTTCATTTCTTCAGGCGAAGTCACAGGAAAACGCGCTTGTGTACTAGTGAGATTATTACTGGCAAGCGGATCTGCAACATTAAATTTGGAATCAGGCGTACGAATCCCCAAACCATCCGCACCCTGATTATTGGCAGTTTTTCCCACACTCTCAACACGACCATCATGAAATAAAACCTGATCCCAAGCAGCAATGTTAAATGTAGAAGGTGCATTTCTAGGCACGGGTGGACCTGCATCATAATTCGTTGCTAAAGCACTATGTAAACGTCCTTTTCCAAGTAGATTAGGGTTTTCTGCTCCCACTCCTACAGATAAAGATAAATTATCTCCACCTCCTAAGACAGGGTGGTGACAGGTGACACAGGCAGAATCTCGGTCTCCTCCTAAAGATTTAGAAAAAAACAGACGCATGCCAAGTTGTGCTTTAGCACTCTCTATACGCGGTATTTCTCGATCTTTTAAAACATCACCTGTTAAATTATTGAAACTAATAATATTGCGTAATGCAATATCTGTCGAACGACTATTACTATTTTTCTTATTACGATCAGACTCTGACCCACAAGCAGAGAGTGTCATGCAGACTAAGCTAAACAACACCCATGAAGGTATAATATTTTTTATGCTATCCATATCCTATTTTAATCCATTTATTTATATTATAAATAACTATAGTTATACTTTTAAATAAAATATAACTATATCAAATAAAAATAACAGTCTATAAGAAACTTTTTTATAGGTGATTAAAAAAATTTATATATAAACATTATAAATAATTTATTTTAAAATACTGTTTCAAATATTTATTCTATGCAACAAACTTGGATTAAATTTATTGTGATGAAAGAGTTAAAAAAACCCGATTGATCATTGTAATTGATTTTATTTTAACCGAGAAAGCAGAAATCGATGAGCAATAGACTTATGTCAGAAAGAAAAGGTAGCAATCACTATACTGTGTAGTATTATAGCGAAGCTCAAAGCAAAGATTCATACCCATAGTTCATTACTCAATAGCTTTTATTTATGCAATTTACCGACACACTTCCAACACCACCTGATGATGCACTTTCACATTGCAATCAATTGATTCATCAGATTAAATCTGAAATTGAACAGCAAACAGATGGCAATGGCATTAGTTTTCGACGTTTTATGGAAATGGCACTCTATGAACCTGCACTGGGCTATTACGTCGCAGGTATGCGTAAAATTGGTGCATCAGGGGATTTTACCACTGCGCCTGAAATTTCTAGCTTATTTTCCCAATGTCTAGCGAATCAATGCAAAGAAGTATTACAACACTTAGATAACGCTAGTATTTTAGAGTTGGGTGCAGGTTCAGGCATTATGGCTGTCGATATTCTAAAACGGTTAGAACATCTAAATTGTTTACCCGAATTTTATTATATTTTAGATATTAGCCCTGAATTAAAGCAGCGTCAGAAAGCCAGCTTACAAAGACATATTCCACATTTACTCAAAAAAGTAATTTGGTTAGATCAGCTACCTAAAGAAGGGTTTACGGGGGTCATTGTAGGAAATGAGGTCTTAGATGCTATGCCTATTGACTGGTTTAGCATCAAAGATAATCAGATATTTAATCAGCATGTGATTTGGAAGAATGATTATTTCGCTATACATCCTGTCCCTGCTAAGAAAACACTGCAACAGCAAGTTGAACAACTCAAGATCGCAACATTTCCTGATTCAGCCAGTCAGCAAGTTGATTACAGCTCAGAACTTAATCCAAATTTAAGTGCATGGTTTAATTCCGTTAATCAATGTTTACAGCAAGGAGTTGTCTTGTTAATTGATTATGGTTATAGCCGTAAAGAGTATTACTTACCTGAACGTACAATGGGAACATTGCTCTGTCACTATCAGCACCGTTGCCATAATGAAGTATTAATTTACCCTGGATTACAAGATATTACTGCCAGTGTTGATTTTACTGCCGTAGCGGAAGCGGCTTCAGATACAGGCATGGAGGTGATGGGTTTTAGTAATCAAGCTACTTTTCTTGCCGCATCAGGCTTAGAAGCACTATTCATGCAAGCGCTACAAGATGACCCTCAACAACAATATAAACTCGCGCAACAAGTACGTACATTGAGTTTACCTGCTGAAATGGGAGAACGCTTTAAAGTCATTGCCACTGCTAAAGATTTTTCCTATCCATTATCGGGCTTTAGCTTAGGTGATCAGCGTCATCGGCTGTAATTAATTCACGTACAGATCACTATTTTCACTCAGGTTTTTTAGCCTCAGTTTCTTTTTCCTTCTGCTCAGCCTGTTTTTTCTGTATCTCTTGGAAGCGACCATAGCGTTGATAACTCCAACCTTTATCATAAGCATTATCAAGCACGTATTGACATGAATATACCATGCGTTTTTGACGCAATACAGCATCTGTTTTTAGCACCTGCCGACCTTGTTTATCAAAGAAAAATACGGCGGGTAAGCGTTGAATACCCAATGATTTTGCCCATTCTGCGGGCGTGGTTTTTTCTTTGCTTGGAGTAACAATCTGAGTATCTTTATCATTGGCATCTAGCTTGACAACTTGGAATTTTTTGAGTAAATGTCGCACTTTTCTCACGGGCAAAATATTTTCACGAAAATCGACACAAGCTTGACATTTTTCCTCTTCAAATAAAACAATTAAAGGGCGTTCCATTTCATCAAAGTCTCTAATAAAATTCGTGATATTTTTTTCAAAAAAACGCTCTGCAATGGCCTTTTGATATAAAGCTCCGACAAAATCATCAGCTTGGCTCGGCTTATACTCCGTTTTATTATGGGCTTTGATATATTCACGTATGGTTTGCGTACGATAATGTCCACCTGAAACATAATCTAAAATATGTTTAAAGCGTTCAGGTTCTTGATAACCAATCGACTGAAATAACTTTTCGCCATTTTCTCCATAGAAAATAATCGTCGGCGTAAATTGTACCCCAACACTTTTAGCAAAATCTTTGGCACTTTTTTCTTCACCCTTAAAATCGGTAACATCGACATCACTAAATATTTCCATCCCTGTAGAAATGAAGTCTTTTTGTAATTTTTTAACAATGTCAGGATCTTTCAGACTAAGATTAATAAATTTATCGCAGTAAGGACAGCCTTGAGTGGTAAACAAGAAAAACATACCTTTTTTCCCTGACTCCAGTGTTTCACTGAGGTCCTCCTGATAGTTCATAAAATCACTGATCTGAAACCAATCGGGATAAACCACCTTGCCAACAAAATAATCATCAAAGCTATCTTTATAAACTTTTGACATTTCCTTCAGCTTACTGCTATTCGTGGTATCAATCATCGAACCATCTAAATCATCACTACCTGTTTTAGCGACACTCGGATGATAAGAAAATAGTATTAATAAGCAGACCAAAGCCTGTATCTGTATGTTTTGGGACAATCCATTATTTAAACTGAACATTATTGATCACCGTATTTTTTTGGTTTTTACGACCGTAAAGCCAAGTTGAAACCAAGATTGCATCCCACCTCGATACCAGTAAATTTTTTCAGGGGGATAACCGAGGTCGATTAGGCTTCTAATTGCCCGTAGTGCCTGATCACCCCATGCGCCATTACCAAAAAGGAGTAGCTCTTGTGCTTCTGAAAAATCCCAGACTGAGTCTTCTCCCTTATCTGCACCAAACACCAGTAAAATACGCTTGGCAATGGTCGCTTCTAAATTATTACTAATCACCGTAAAAGGTAAGTTAATTGATCCAGGAATCGTTGCCTTGACATTCCAACTCGGTAAACGCCCATCGATCAATAAACCTTCATTTCTATTGAGCTTATCTTGAATAAAATAAAGGAGTTCAAGTTCTCCCACTGTTTTTACGCCATCAGAGGCGATTAAGGGTTGTACGCAAAAGGGAGGGCAGTTTCTAGACGTTTTTGTATAACTATTCTTCAAACGATTTTTTATATTTTGATTTCTTTTTATTCTAACCATTTTGCCATTATGGCTAACATCAACATACTTTAGATCTTTTGTAATCGTAATTTTTTCCTTTTTCTGTTTTACTGCACCGTCCTCTGCAAGTAAACTAGGAGAATAAAAAGATAATATGAATATTAGCCACCCATATAGGAAAATATATTTATTTTTCATGATTATTTGATAAAACATTTGATTGAAATTATTAATTTGACTAAATAATAGCGTATAAATATTAACGACAAAAAGATACATACCCTATGGATATAGACTGATTCAATAGTAGTACAAAATAACTGAACTACAAGTCGTCAACAGATTCCCATAAAAATCCTAAAAAATTGCAATTTTAGACTTGACTTAGCCAGTCTAAAACGCTCTAATACGCATCTCTTTTGGCCGGATAGCTCAGTCGGTAGAGCAGAGGATTGAAAATCCTCGTGTCGGCAGTTCGATTCTGCCTCCGGCCACCATCTTTGAGTCTACTTATTTCAGTGGACTGATTTTTGCTGTTAAATATACCTAATATGACCTTAGCAAAAAATATCCTCACCAGCGTTTTTATCACTTTTAGTTTGTTAGCCTGTAGTCAAAAAGCCAGTTCGAATAAGGATTTTTTCAGTTTTGATGATATCTATGAACCCTCGGCAATTATACAATTAAGCGATGGACGTATTCTAATTGCAGAAGATGAAAAGGATTCCCCCTTTAGTTTACTCAGTTTCGATAGCCATGCTAAAAAAAATCAACACTTTAAACGCCTCCCTTTCGACGTCACCTTAAAACATTCTGATGGCAGCAAAGCTCCCTTATTAAATGATTTAGAAGGGCTAACTCAAGGCAAACAGCATTGGATTTATGCAACCACTTCACATAGTCGAAACTCAAAAGATAAACGTAAAGCAGAACGTGAACAGTTAGTTCGCTTTCGGATCGAAAAAGACGGCATTGTTGATTATCAAATTGCAATCGGCTTAACTGAATACTTACAAGCAACCTTACCGAAGAAAAAAGCCTTTAAAAAATTGAATATTGAAGGTCTAGCCTATGATCAGCAACATGGTGATTTACTACTTGGCTTACGTTCCCCACTACACAATAATAAAGCGACGCTGATCCGACTAAAGAACCCTGAAGCACTTTTTAAGATAAGAAATACCACGCATTCCAATAGCAGTACAGAGGTTTCACATGAAACCAAACTATTAGATTTAGATGGTAATAGTATCCGCAGTATTGAATATGATCCCATTCTTAAAGGTTATATTATTGTCGCAGGCTCGGTTAAAGATCGAGGCAAACCCTTTAAATTATGGCTGTGGAAAGAAAATAAGCTACAAAAAATTAAGTTAAAGGGTATTGATAGCATTGGCTATACAGAAGGGATTACGTCTGTGAAAGATAGTCAAGGCAATGCTCAGCTATTATTGGTACATGATGATGGACAGCGGGGGCAATCAGCAGGTCATTATCAATTACTACCTTATGACAAAATTACGCTAAAATAGCCCGATATTGATATTTATTATCATTTCATCATTCCAAGGGTGAGAGAATATTACCCTCTTATTCCTAAAAAATAATAACGACAGAATTAACGTAGATCGGAGAACCTATGTCTGACCCACTCCACGCCCTTTCGCTAAAAGCTTTATCCCAAGGGATTGTCGATGCCAAATTTTCTAGCATGGAAGTCACTGAGCATTTCCTCAATCGAATTGAAACCTTTGACCCTGCTTTAAATTCCTACTTAACCGTCACTAAAGAACAAGCGATTGCACAAGCGGAACAAGCTGATAACACCATTCGTTCAGGACAACCCCATAGTCCTTTAGCAGGAATCCCTTATGCATTAAAAGATTTATATTGCACCCAAGGCATTCGTACCACCGCTGCATCTAAAATTTTAGATAATTTTATTTCACCTTATGATGCAACAGTACAAAGCAAATTAAGACACTCAGGTGCGGTGTTATTGGGTAAAAATAATATGGATGAATTCGCGATGGGATCATCCAATGAAAACAGTGCTTACGGTAATGTCGCTAATCCTTGGGATCATGCGCGTGTACCGGGAGGAAGTTCAGGCGGCGGGGCGGCTTGTGTTGCAGCAGGACTTGCACCCTTTTCTTTAGGGAGTGATACAGGTGGTTCAATTCGTCAACCTGCTTCATTTACAGGAATTACAGGAATTAAACCTACCTATGGACGCATTTCACGTTATGGCATGATTGCCTTTGCTTCCAGCTTAGACCAATGTGGCCCAATGACCCGCAGTGCAGAAGATGCCGCTTTGGTTTTACAAAGCCTTGCAGGGTTCGATGAAAAAGATTCAACCTCGGCACAAGTCGATGTCCCTGATTATTCGGCTGATTTAGATAAGCCATTAGACGGTTTAAAAATTGGTTTACCGAAAGAATTCTTTGCCGATGGTTTAGATCAAGCCGTGGCAGCATCCATTGATGCCGCGATTGCACAGTATAAAAAGCTGGGTGCAACGATAAAAGAAGTGCATTTACCGCATAGTCATTTAGCGGTTGCTTCCTATTATGTAGTGGCTTCAGCCGAATGTTCGACTAATCTATCTCGATTCGATGGAGTACGTTATGGACACCGTTGTGAAGACCCGAAAGACTTATTAGATTTATATGAACGCAGTCGCTGGGAAGGCTTTGGTGATGAAGTAAAACGACGCATTATGGTCGGCACTTATGCCTTATCCGCAGGTTACTACGATGCTTATTATCGTAAAGCACAAAAAATTCGGCGTTTAATTAAACAAGATTTTATCGATGTATTTAAACAGGTGGATGTGATTATGGGGCCTGCTGCTCCGAATACCGCCTTTAAATTAGGTGAAATGATTGATGATCAAGTTTCTATGTATTTAGCTGATCTCTATACCATTCCTGTCAGTCTAGCAGGTTTACCGGGGATGTCGATCCCGATACAACAAGCCAATGGAATGCCTGTCGGCTTACAAATTATTGGTAATTATTTTGAAGAAGCCCGTTTACTGAATGTGGCACATCAATACCAATTAAATACAGACGATCATTTACAAACCCCAAAGCAATACCAATAAAAGGAGGCAGTTATTATGGCATGGGAAGTCGTTATTGGATTAGAGATCCATACACAATTAGCAACACAATCTAAAATATTTTCAACTGCTCCAACCGCTTATGGTGCAGAACCCAATACACAAGCGAGTCTGGTTGATTTAGCAATGCCCGGTGTATTACCTGTTCTTAATGAAAAGGTGATGGAATTAGCGACTAAATTTGGTTTGGCGATAGGAGCAGAAATTGGTACAACCTCTGTTTTTGATCGTAAAAACTATTTTTACCCTGATTCACCCAAAGCCTATCAAATTACACAGATGGATTTTCCGATTGTGATCGGGGGACAGATTGATATTGATTTAGAAGATGGTTCAACAAAACGGATTAATGTCACTCGCGCCCATTTAGAAGAAGATGCGGGTAAATCCTTACACGGTGAATTTACGGGTCAAACAGGGATTGATTTAAACCGTGCGGGAACACCCTTAATTGAAATTGTCTCTGAACCTGAAATGCGTTCGGCTAAAGAAGCGGTCGCCTATATGCGGAAAATGCACGCTTTAGTACGCTATATCGGTATTTCGGATGGCAATATGCAAGAAGGCTCGTTCCGTTGTGATGCAAATGTTTCTATTCGTCCGTTTGGACAAGAAGAACTCGGCACACGGGCAGAAATTAAAAACCTCAATTCTTTTAAGTTTATTGAGCAAGCGATTAATTATGAAGTAGAACGCCAAGCCTATATTTTAGAATCAGGTGGTCGCGTGATACAAGAAACCCGTTTATATGATCCCGATAAAGGCGAAACGCGTTCTATGCGCTCGAAGGAAGAAGCCAACGACTATCGTTACTTCCCTGATCCTGATTTATTGCCCGTCGTGATTAGCCAAGCATTTGTCGATAATATCGCCAAAAATATGCCTGAATTACCTGATCAAAAGAAACAGCGTTTTATTGATGAACTGGGTTTATCGGCACTGGACGCAGGTATTTTAACCAGCAATCGTGAATTATCCGAATATTTTGAGCAAGTTGCCAATATATCGAAGCAAACCAAATTAGCAGCTAACTGGGTGACAGGTAATCTATCTGCCAAACTCAATAAAGAAAACATTGAAATTGCAGCTGCGCCTGTAACAGCGGAAATGCTGGCAACGGTGATTCAACGGATTAGTGATAAAACCATTTCAGGCAAAATTGCGAAAGATGTATTTGAGGCAATGTGGAATGGCGAAGGTAGTTGTGATGAAGTCATTGAAAAGAAAGGCTTAAAACAAATCACTGATGATAGTGCAATTGAAACGATGATTGATAACGTGATTGCCAATAATCCAAATCAATTAGCCCAATATCAAGCAGGCAAACAACAGCTATTAGGTTTCTTTGTTGGACAGGTCATGAAAGCCTCTCGCGGTAAAGCCAATCCCGCCCAAGTAAACCAATTACTTAGAACAAAATTACAGGGGTAACCCAATGCCAATTATTGAAAAAGAAGAAGTCATTAAAGTTGCACACCTTGCGCGTTTAGCTATTAGCGATGATCAGGTCGAAGCCTATACCCAAAACCTCTCTCATATTTTAGAGATGGTTGAACAAATGAATGAAGCGGATGTTGAAGGAGTCGAACCTTTAGCTAACCCTCTCGATAGTACCTTACGTTTACGCCCTGATATTGCGAACCCTGATATTGATCGGGAAGCCTTTCAGGCAGTTGCACCCAGTACCGAGAAAGGCTTATATTTAGTACCAAGAGTGATTGAATAATTTAGATATGTATTTCAAAGTTATTAGGATTTTTTAAAAAGTTAAAGAATCCATAACTTTTAAAAAGGTTACCATGAGATTGAAGCTCTAGGGGAAAAGATGCTTTAATATGTCAGATTATTAATCATAATAAGTCTTTAATTTCTGAGTAAAATTTTTTGATATTCTTCTACCACAGAATTCACAGAAAAGTTGAAAATATGTTTCTTCTGGACTTAATTGCTCGAAGTGTTTTTCCCGCATATTTTCTATAAATTTTCGATTAATAAGTATCTCAATAATTAGCTTACCATCAACTTTTTCATCTTCAAGCGGAAGCCTATCGTCATAATATGAAAATCTAATGTAAATAATGTAAATATCGAGATAGCTTGCCTTTATATCAAATCTTTTTCCACCTTCTAGTACATTAAGACTATTTAAGGTAATTTTTTGTTTATCTTTTACACGGATTTTTACCTCTTGCTCAGGAGTAATAATACTTTTAATTGTTGATCTAAATGCAGAAAAGTAGGACTTTGGACATTTAGCTATTTCTTCAGATTTTGATCCTGTATGCTGAAAATGCTCTGAAGTGTATTTTTTGCTATTTTTATTGCTGCGACTATATGGTTTGACGGGTGCATTGCAAATAATACAAAGGTAGTTACATCCCTTGTATTGGCTTAATACTTTGCCAGTTGTAGTATCACATATATGGGCAATATCGGTGATTTTCTTTGTATCTTTATTAATTGCAAGATTATTCATTTTTATTTTTTTAACAGTTCTAAACAAAGATTGTAAATCCATTTTCTTGAATATCTTCACTGCAAATATGATCAATGTATTCAATTAACTGATGCTAGGAAGTGAGTAGGCAATAGAGAAAAACTTTCACAATAAACCTGATATTTTTAACTACCTGTAGATAATAACCCTGTTCAAAATTATTCAATGTCATCTCATCAGTTTACCTATCCTAAAACACTCAATGATGCAGAACGTCAGGTATTACAGCCCTTATTAAATAAGCTTGGAGAGCCTAAACTTGAGACGCTTTGATGCTCTAAAAAAATCGTTTAAGATAAGTTCCTATTGAATAAAAATTAGGGAAAACAGTATGCCAAGTATTTTAATCACAGGCTGTAATAAAGGTATTGGCTTAAGCTTAGTTAAACAGTATTTAGGGCTAGATTGGCAGGTTTATGCAACTGCACGTCAACCTCAAAAAGCACATGAATTATTAGCTTTAGCTGATAATCATAACAATCTACAGATACATACTCTAGATGTTTGTAATGCTGAACAGCGAAATGTACTTGCTCAGGCTTTACAGGGCATTACGATTGATATTCTGATTAATAATGCAGGTATTTGGGGGCAAATGGGTTCAAACTTTACTAATACAGATGAACAAAAATGGCTGAATGCCTTTCAAGTAAATACGATTGCACCGATGCAAATGATGCAAACGTTTGCAGCAAATATTGCCACCAGTGACATCGGTATTATTGCCAATATGAGTAGTAAAATGGGTAGTATTGATGATAATAGCTTGGGAAGTAGCTATGTATACCGCTCCAGTAAAACTGCTTTAAATATGGTGAGCAAAAGTGCTGCGATTGATTTACAACCTATGGGAATCACTATCATTATTTTACATCCGGGCTGGGTACGCACCGAAATGGGCGGACCTCAAGGCGAAATCAATGTGCAACAATCTGCTCAATGTTTAAAAAAGATTTTAAGTAGCGTGACACCCGCTGATGCAGGTAAATTTTATGATATTGATGGCAGTGTTATTGCTTGGTAGTGCTTAATCAAAAGGAGCTAACTACTTTTTAATTTATTTACTGCTAAGCCCAGTGTATAAGTCGATAGAAAATAGGCGCTGGACTGTAGTGTTCCAAGTCCTAATACGGGAACAGCAATCGTATTACTCAGACCAAAAGTCGCCCAAAAATAGAGACTGTGTTTTAATTGTTTCTGTAATATTTCTGATAGATTATCGTCTAATAAGATAATTTGGGCTTTATCACGAGATAGGCTTGAAGCACTTTTTGGGTGTAATTCCAACAGTCCTTATTTAGAGCAATGTGAATATACCCATCAATTACAATAGTAGAAGCCATTACAACGACATCGCCTTGCTAAGTGCATTTTTTCAAATGGTAGATTTTAACTTCTTCTGTTCTGCTTCTAAGCGATCAGCTTCCGCTTTTAAACCATTGAGTTTTTCAATCATTGGTTTGATGGTTGCAGAAAGTTGTAGCTTATCCGCCGCGCCCCAGAAGTCTAAACCCTGCTTCTCTCCTTCGTTTATGATTTGCTTATGCAGGGGTTTATAGAACTCGTATTCTGCTAGATAAGTCTGTGTAACAACGTCGATTTGTTGCTGCAACTGCTCGAATTGTAGGGCGTATTGTTTAGCCGCGCGTTCTGTATTGCTTGAAAAGGCTTGTAAATCGAGTGTGCCTAACTCTAATTTACTCACTAAGCTGGAAAAATAAGCCAGTGGGTTTTTTAAGGGGTCTGTGCTGTTTTGCAGCCGATGGATCAATGTTTCGAGCAATGCTTGAGAGTAATTACCTGCGCGGGGGAGTAAAGATCGTTCTAGTTCTTGGCATTGTTGATCGCTAAGTTGAGTGGGAAAATGATATGTAATATTTGAATTATCACTGGGGTTGACGCGGCTGATTGCTGCATCAGGTGTTTGATTTTGAGCCGTGTGATTAGCCGTCGGGGTTATATTTTCAGTCGCTTGAGGCTTAGATTCCTGTATTTTTACATCTTGAAATTTCTCTTCAATAGTGTGTAATTTTCCCACCACGCTTTGTAATTGGTTGCTGAATTGATCGCTTAATTTTGTTTCAATGACATTGAACGCCGAGGCAATGACGGTCTGTATTTTTAAGGTTAGCGTGTCGTCATCAATAGTCTGAGTGGCTTCAAAGCTTTGTTTATCTGTAATTGCTGATTCAGTCTTTTCAACCTCTGGTATCGGTTCTGGTGTAGGTTTAGAAACCGCATTGGGAGTCTGTATT
>WFRR01000136.1 GCA_015486375.1 Thiotrichaceae bacterium | reverse complement strand
TCAGCAAAATAACAACCCTTTGCAACCTGATCTTTACCCATCAAATAGGAAACATAACGTGCATAGCGTTTTGCCTTGCCCCGTAAACCTTGATCACTTTGATTGAGCAACGGTTTTTTATGCACATACTGACGAATATCGGCTAAATAACCCTCCGCCGATTGACGGGCAGAGAATTTAGAAACCTGATCATCCCGTTGATACTCAGAATACAAACGCTCATATTCATCCATACAATCGCGTCGAAACGCTTGGGGAATGGCAAGCAAAGTATCCACAACCTCCTCACGATCCTCCATACAGACAAAATCACTCGCAGGCAAATCATCCAACTGTTGTACATCGTGGTTAAAGTCATGGTTTGGATGTTGCAGTGTGGCAGCACTCATAGCCCCGCCTCGGTTTTCTTCTCATCCATCCATGCATTAATCGAATATTCTGACCATAAACTGGTGCGCCCGACCTTAATATTAGGCGGGAATTCCCCGCGTTTCATAAAGGTATAAATACTCGTACTGGATAAACCCACCCGATCCATCACCGCTCGAATCTTAATAAAACGATCAAAGGCAGGGCGAGGTAAATCCAATTCAGGTTGCTCAGAAAATCGGGAAGCCGCCTCATACAGGGATACCAAGGTATTGGTTTTAGGAAGCGGTTGACTCATAACGACCCCACTTGCTTGGTAATACTTAACCCCGAGCTTTGCAATTTAGTGGCGAGTGTTTTACGACTGATTCCCGCAATACGGGCGGCGTGACTTTGATTACCTTGTGTGTGTTGTAGCAGTAAGTGAAAAAATGGAAATTCCAATTGTTTCAATAACATACGATATGCGCCTAAGACACCTGTAGAACGCTGAGACGCAGTGGAAATTAAGGCAAATAAATCAATTTCAATTTTCATTGCTGCACCTCACCCAAAGAGACATCACTAAAAACAGAAGGATTGGGAAAGAAATAAATCAGTAAAAGAAAAGAATGACGAAGGCGTTTAAAACGCTGAATTTTAGGGGGATTTTCAGATAGAAGCATCTGATATCGGGATGAATTGCCCGAATTTTGGATATGACTAGACATAACTAATTTTTCCATTTTCATAATTTACGTGGATCTATCATTTTCAATGCTCATTGAAGAAAGATAGACGAGTGTAGGATGAGCATTACCACTGAAAATAGAAAAAATGGCGAGTCTTTCGACTCTCCCACACCGCCGCCTATAACACAGCATTATATATTGCAGGCATAAAAAAAGCCGCATAAAGACGCGACTACTGTGCATCTAATTTCATTTCCCAGAATGCTCATTCTGGCTGTTAATTTTGTAACAGTTGAGATAATTTAGCGCGGATGGGGAGTTTTTGTCAAGAAATTTTTTATAGCAAGGTTGATGGGATATTTGAAAAGAGAAAGCTAATTTTTCTTGATGAAAACTTAAAAAAGATAAGCGAGTGCAGGATGAGCGTTACCACTGGAAACAGAAAAAGTGGCGAGCCTTGCAGCTCTCCCACACCGCCTATAACACCGCATTATATCTTGCAAGCATAAGAAAATCCGCATAAAGACACGACATGTTCCTTACCAGAATGCTCATTCTGACTGTTAATTTTGTAATAGTTGGGGTAAATTAGCGCGTCTGCGGAGTTTGTGTTAAAAATTTTTTAGTATCATGATTAGAAAAATGAATGATTTAATAAATAACTTTACCTAACTTATTTAAATAATAAATATTTCATTACTATTCAGTAAATATTTAAAAAAACCATATATAGATCACAAAAATGAAAAAAATCTTTATAAATATAATATTAATAAATTTATTAATATTTACAAATTTTACTTCAGCAAGACCTTTAGTAGAAGATTCTATTATTGGTCTTTATGTTGCATATTATAATCGATCCCCTGACAAAAAAGGATATGATTATTGGGTTCAGCAAGCTGATATAAATAAAGATCTATCCTCCTTATTAAATATTTCTAATAGCTTTTCAAAAAACCCTAAGTTTAAAGAGAATTACCCTAGCTCTGACACGAATGTGCAATTCATAACTAAAATATATAAAAATATATTAAATAGATTGCCAGATAAAGCTGGGCTAGATTTCTGGGTAAATTCTTTAGATAGAGGTCTCTCTAAGTCTGAATTCGTTGTAAATTATGTAAATAATATTTTAGATTATGAGGGGGTAGATCCTATTGCAGTCACTTCTAAGAATATGTTCTTGAATAAAGTAATTATGAGTAAATGTTTTATTGATGCATTAAGTTCAGATTCAAATGGAGACACAAATTCAATAGCTTACACACGTTCTATTGATATTCTATCAGAAATAACGGAAAAGGAAGATAGTTTGTATTCTGCCATAGATAAAATTGAAAGCTACCTTCCAAAAAATACAGAATTACCAGAAATATGTCCAAGTAAAAAAGACAAAACTACAAGCTCAAGTGATAATGTTATTAATATTCAAGATTCAGTCTGTATAGACATACCTGTAAATCCTATAAATATTCCAGTTGGAAGTGTAGCAAAGTATAAAATATCATATGTAGATATTGATTCTTCTATATATAATAGTTCACCAACTAATATAGAAGTAGAAATGATAGAAGTAGGCTCAGATTCATATAAAGAAAAATATACTTATACTTACCCCCAAAACAAAATATCTATATATTATTCGACCACTACATACTCAACTGATAATAATTATATATATATAGATAAAATTCAAAACCATTTTGAAAAAAATATATTAAATAACCAAATTTCTGATATTGTAAGCCTTTATTCTCCATCAGCTAAATATCACGAAATCAATCGTATTTGTTTAGATCAAACATGGGAGTCTACTTATGATATATCTAAATCTATATATAATAAATTTGGAGAAATTATACAAACAGATGCAATAAATATTAGTCAAACTAATTTTATTGAGTCTATTGATATAATAAAGTCAGTAAACTTTGAAACCTATAGGACTTATAAACGGAAACAACAAATTGATTCCAATGAAGTTACCACATGGGTCGATATATTAAATGGCTTATATGTATATCGTGAGTTCCATAATAATACTGGAAAACTATTAAAAACCATAGAGTTAACATCTTATATTATAGGTGGCTCTAGTACTTCCTCAGATACTAATACTGCTCCCATCGCCAATAATGATACAAATTCGACTCCCATAAATACGTCTCTCACTTTGTCCAATTTACTTAGCAATGATACAGATAGAGATAATGATATTTTATCAATCAGTAAGGTAGACTCTCGGGGTTCTGAAGGTAGCATGATTATTAACAATCATGATGGAACAGTTACATATACACCAAATACAGGTTTTACTGGAACAGAAACTTTTAATTACACTCTTAGCGATGGTAAAAATATAGCAACAGCTCATGTCACAATTACAGTAGTGGATAATCGTCCTAAATTTAGTTTTTCTTGTTCTGGGAAAAAAACGTGTGGAAGAATGTCCTCTTGTGCAGAAGCAGTATTTTATTTAAATCAATGCGGGGTTACACGTTTAGACCGAGATAAAGATGGTATACCTTGTGAATCAATATGCAAGTAAATGTTAAATTACACCATTTTTATAATTACTTCATAAAAAATAAATAAGTTTATAAATTTAAATAAGGGGAAATAAAAATTATTTTATTTCCCCTTTCTCTTATATACATCACTAATATTATAGAATATCTAAATAATCTACCCACGCTTGCAACATCTCTTTTCTTTCCTCCATATAGTCAGCATGATTATAAGCGGCACGAATCAGGTTTGTATCTTTATGACCAAGCTGTGCTTCAATGGCATCACTGCGATAACCTTTAGCATTTAAAAAGGTGGACGCTGTACCTCTAAATCCATGTGTGGTAATGGTGTCTTGGCTAAATCCCATGGTGCGTAATGCCACACTCAATGTGCTGATATGCAATGTCTTTGCCGTTTTTTTCGTAGAGGGAAAAAGATACGTTCCCTGTCCTGTATACGTGTGTAAGGCTTTTAAGAGTGTGATCACTTGTCGGCTTAAAGGAATGATATGAACATCTTCAGGACGATTTTCTTTTTTAAGGTATGTTGAGAGTTTTCTGTGTTTAGCAGGAATTGTCCAAGTAGCATGATCAATATTAATTTCTGACCATTCTGACGCTAATAATTCTCCCGGTCGAAGCATGACCCGTAAAGCAATCTTTAACGCATATTGGGTTATTGTGCGTCCCCGATAACGATCCGTTTCGATTAGGAGCTGCTTTAATATCAAGGGATCTTTAATAATCGGGTAATGTTTTGCGATTACAGGTGGGAGGATTAATTGTAGATTGATGTCTCTCACAGGATTACGGGAAGATTTGCCATAGACGATGGCATAATCGAACACTTGCTGCATAATACCTTTTAAATATTTTGCCGTATAGACTTTACCGCGATCTGCTACACGGGTAATAACAGGAATTATTTCAAGTGCTGTCAGCGTTTCCATATTCCGTTGACCAATCCAAGGATACGCATCATTGGTTAAATGTCGCGTCGCTCTCTCATGGGTTATCTTGACCCACTGACTTTTTTTCTCCGCCAACCATCGATCTGCAATGGCTTGAAAAACATTTTCACTCAGCCTCGTTTTTTCGATTTGCTTCTGTTGGCAAGGATCAATCTTTTTACTCACACACTCACTGGCTTGATTACGTTGTTGTCGGGCTTCACTCAAGCTTGTCGCAGGATATTTTCCAATCGTCAATGTTTTTTGCTTACCGTTAATTCGATAGTTATATCGCCATACTTTTGTCCCTGTCATCAGGACTTCACAATACAAACCACTCCCGTCAGATAACTTGTATTTTCTATCCTTAGCTTTCGCATATTTGACCGTTGAAGGTGACAATTTATTGCGTCGATATTTCATGATTTTTACCCTTATTTAGCAAGACTTCGAGATCAATCATACCCGCAAATATACCCGCATTAAAATTTGATCATGGGGGTTAATGACGGTCAACGACGAAGAAGAATAAAATATAGGATATTGTTTTATCAGTGTATTTTTGCTTGGCGGTTAATGGCGGCTATTGCTCTTGATCGAACCGTCGGCTTTGGAAAATAACCAATAAACTTTTATTTATCAAGTACTTAATATTCTTAAAAATTTATGATTCCAGCATAAATACCCGCATTAAAATTTGCATAAAAAATAAGATAAGCTACTTAAATTATCGATTGCTTCGCAGACGCTTATCAGCGGGATTTTTCGCCAAAGGGCAGAGGGGTGTGCTTTTCGCTTCGCTGCTCTCCCACCCCTGTTGACAAGGCTGAAAGAGCATAACTACATCGTATTGAATCATGGGGTGCGCTTCCGTTGGTCGCTTTGAAGCATGGGGGTCACAATGCTTCCCTACGGTGGCGTATTTGCTTACGATCTTCATTGTCATCGCTGGGTGATCAATGGAGGGTTTGTAATTGAAATGGATGACCGCTAAACAAATACGCCAGCATTGACGAGGTTAATACTGACGGTGTGGAATCGACCTAGGAGTTAGGTAGAGACGATATTGGACGTGGATGAATTGGGTTGATCGGAGGAATCAGGGCGTATGGGTTTGGCAAGTAGGTATTTTGCCTTGCCTTTGCTGTAGTTGGGGTTTTTGAGAATAAATTGTGCGTCTAGCATTTTATCTCGGATCTTATCGACGAGGTAGTTGCTACTGGTAATGGAGATAGAAACCTTTGCCAAGGACGGATTCCGTTTCAGGTGTTGATGAACTATTTTTCTCATATTGCGAATACTGAAACTTATTTTTCCTGTGGTGAGTTGCTGTTTTACATGGGCATAGAGTTCATCGAAATTAATGGATTTCAGCAGGGTTTTATCCGGTTTTTCGGGCGAGGTTGAAGCGGTTTTATTTTTTGCGCTTGACTGTGTCCCCACGGTTGCGGTGGCGGTGGGGACACGGTTAGCTTCATCGTTGAAATATTTTTCTTTCTTGAGGCTGGCTAATTCTTGTTCCCGTAATATTTCTTTATTGCCGAGTTCGCCCAAGGTGGCTTTGAGTACCCCGACTCTTGAACCGACAAAATGAAAGCCGGCTTCAAAGGCGACGATAAGTACCAAGCTGAGAAACATCATGGAGGCAAGGAAGTTTGCACCCAAGACGGAGGCGGTGAGTTTGACCAATTCACTGTGATGATCGGTATTGTGTTCGAGGGCTTTGGCGTATTGGATTAAGTTTTGACGACTGGTTTCATTGCTACTCGTTGTGCTGTTGGCACTGCTTTGGTAACTATCAATTTTAGCTTGTGCTTGGATGATGTGCTTATTTTCATAGTCTTGGCAACGTTGAACGCGTTGTTCACCTTTGGATTGATGCCGTTCACAGCGTTGTAACTCAAATTCATGTTGAGCTTTTTCAGCTTTGGCTATCGCAATGGGCTTGGAATAGTTTGAAGTCGCATCGGTTGAGCCTTGGATCTGTCCCACCACGGCTTTGAAGACGGCTGAATTTTGAGAGGCTTCTTTCATTTTCATGCCTTCTTTTTCAATCGGTGCGCCAATTTCAGAAATAATCACAAAGGTGAGTACCAGTGTTGTGACGATTAAACCCGCTTTGGAGTGGGTCGGTGAGCTGTATAAAACTTTTTGCACAAAGGTAATACTGACCGCGATCACCAAGCCGATCAATGCCCCCGACCATTGCAGAAATCCCCAATGGGGAATATTGACCAATTCAGAGCCTGAAAAATAGGTGATGGCGTAATTGGCGGTAAGGAGTAAGCCGCCTGCGAAACATAACCAGACCACTTTTTCAGCGGCACGTAATTCAGTCAGTAGTGAGAGTTGGTGGCGTTGCTTGAGTTTTTCAATTTCAGCTTCCACCTCAGATTTTTTGGAAAGTTGCACAATGGCAAATGCCAAAATGGTAATGAGTAGCGTGGATAGAATATAAACAGCCATAAGAGGACTCCTAAGCGAGTAAACCCGAAACGAATAAACCAACACCAAGCAAAGTCGATAAGAGGTGATTCTGCTTCTGTAAGGATAGTTTTAAGATGTGAATCAATGCGAGTGAGACGATGACCAGTGGAAAAGACTGGAATTGATAACCAAGGCTAATCGACGCGTCTAGCAAACCGTAATAAACGATAATGACCGCCCACCAACCATAAGCAAATAACAGCAGTAGCCACGGTATGACCGCTTGGAGTGAATCGGTCTGATTGGGGTTGGGCAAAGATGGGAAAGTGTCAGGGGGATGGGTTAATTTTTGCACAATATTCGTACTCCCAGTGCGAGGCAAAATCGCCATCTGTGAGGGATAGAAAGTACAGATGACGCGTTGCAGGGGTTAATTGAAGAAAATTAGTAAAAATGCTTAATTAATACGCTAAAAAGGGCTAATTTGCCGAATTTTAGGCGTAAGAATCCCTTAAGGGGCTTTTTACATAATTTTTAGAATGGTCTTTATGAAGTCAAATTGACTAATTGCTACCTTTTTCCCCGAATCTACGTGGTCTTGGTAGGCTTTTTTGATCGCATTGATAAATTCTAAATCATTTTTTGGGTTAGATATTTCAGAATGTCTACAGTTATTTACAGTACTCCAAGGGAGATCAAAAGCCAGTGCAGTTGCCGCCTGCATTAACTGAAAATCACCTAAAACAGGCGGCAAAGGGGGATGATCCCCTTGCCAATAATCCTGCATATTGGCAAGATCAATCGGGGTATCATGCTTACTTTTAGGATCATTATAAATTCCCTGCTCAGGGGTTAATAAGCGTTTTAGTGTCGATTTTACGGTTTCGGTTTCTGAGGCGTGTGAATCGCTCATCATCTGATGTTTTTCTGCATGGTCAGCCGTGTCTTTTTCCTGAATTGTCCACCGTTTTAAACGCGTTTTAACCGTGTGGTTCTGCGTTTTTAAGCCTTGAATGGACACGACCACTTCACCGTATTTATTCACCTGTATTTCGCCTGTTTTCTCATCACAATAAGGATAGCGAAGCAGTTGAATCGGCTGATCTTTTAACGGTAAATCAATTCCCTGTTGAACCTCAAGGTAAGCTTTCCAATCCCCTGCATTGGCAGCTTGGCGAGCCGCTTCAATCACAGGATCATCCTGCACGGCATCCCCTAAACGACGTAACTCCCGCCAGACACTGACTGAACTGCCGCCAATTTGTTGAAATTGACGTATACCCCAAACCGAAGCCCATGCCCCGACCCGTTGGATCAGTTCATCATTAAAGGATTGATTACCTTGATTAAGTTCAGCCTTGTCCGTATTGAAATCATCAACCCCCTTATTGGATTGATTAAAAGGTAAACCCGACATATTTTTGGAAATATATTTAATAATATAACCAATCGCCGACCCCTGATTCGGATCAATTTCTTCCCAATCAAAGCGACGTAAATACGCCCCTTTTTCCGTGCCATCCTCCCGAAAGGCATAATCGACCAAGATATTGGAGACTTGAACCACCTGTTCTTTCGGCATAAACAGTAAAACATGCCAATGGGTACAGGCATCTTTATGGGACTCGGCAATGCGAAACCCATAAATCGTGCAACCCTCTTTCTGTAGTTTTGCCCGTATTCTCGCCCACATGGGCGAAAAATAGGCTTGCTGCACTTCGCGGGGCGTTTTACCCGTGTATTTAGGTGAGTTGGCATGGTATTGGGACGGAGCGGTAAACGTATAAAACTCCGCCATATGCCCGTGTTGCTTAGCATATTCTTCAAAACCATAAATACGATTCATCAACTCAGCCATTCTGACCGATGGATTGGCAATTGAACCCTTAAGAACATCCATCATCTCAATTTCGTCGCCCTCATCGGAAACGGCTAATAAGCTTTCCATTATCGCTAAAGAACGCTGCCGACGTGAGATGATTTTCTCCAAGGTTTCATTACTGACATAGACCTGCTTTCCTTCACGGACACGCCCCCAATGAATCGCAAATTTCTCAAACTCCCGATCATGCTGCTTAATCAAGCGAACTATCCACCAATCCTCATCGACCAAACGAGCTTTAATCGACTCCCATTGTGAGCGCAGGCGTTCAATCTCAAGTCGATCCGTTTCAGAATGATGGGCGGCTTTCCACACTGTAGCTAAACGTTTCCAATCATAACAAGGCACATCAACCTCGACCTTCTCAGCAAAATAACAACCCTTTGCAACCTGATCTTTACCCATCAAATAGGAAACATAACGTGCATAGCGTTTTGCCTTGCCCCGTAAACCTTGATCACTTTGATTGAGCAACGGTTTTTTATGCACATACTGACGAATATCGGCTAAATAAC
>WFRR01000135.1 GCA_015486375.1 Thiotrichaceae bacterium | reverse complement strand
GAATCACTATGATTTTGATCAGGAATTGCTGCTAAATCTGGGGTACGATCGAAAGAAACATCGCTGTCCCAATAAGAAATACCTGCTTTACCAAAGGCAGAAAACTTAGAGTGACCTAGCTGTTTTTTACCGATTGCAGTCACAGAGAATGCCGTAGTGTCTTGTTGAAGACGACCTGAATCACCCTGACCATTACTGGCATTCAAATCAGCTGTATTACCTAGATCAGCATAAGCAAATTCAACCGCAAAATTCTTGTTAAAGTTATAACCTGCAACAATTCTTGCTGCACTATCATCATCATCAGAACCACAACCAATGCCTAAACCAGCACAACGATCTGTTGCAAAGAAGTTAGAGCCATCTGTATTATTATCTGTTACCCCAAGATCAGCACCTACATACCAATCACCGTCATATGATGAACCCGCACCCCCTGCATAAAGGCTGCTAGTCGAAGCACAAAGTGCAATAGTAGATAATGTCAGCAATAATTTATTTTTCATTATGAATCCTTTTTAAATTTATTATTAGTTATGAAGAATTAAACCTAATTTATAGTCATAATTTTTTAGGTGTTCTCAACATTCCTCTAATTTTAGGTTAGTTGTCTTCATTTGGTAATTAGATATATTTATAAGGTTAATATTTAAGACAATTAAGACCAACAGTCTATTTTGGGGATTAAAGTGTTATCAATTGTTATCAATTTTTATATTAATCATTAGAGGTGATAAGATTTAATGAACCTTGATATAACATATTATAATGAGATTGGTTCAGCGTTGCATGAACACCAATGGGTTCTAAACTAATCGCGAGTTGACTCACCTCATTTAAGCCCTGCCACATATTTTCTTCCATTTTAATGACAGATTTTTGTTTAGAAATGACTAATGTTCCCATCATCATCGGTTGACCTTGCTTAGATTTAGGTAAGCACCATAATTTAAGTTCCATATCTTTAGGAATACGCATCTTTTTTAATAATTCAATATAAACACCCTCACCTTTCTTTAAGGTTGCGATGGCAATAGGGGCTTGTTTATCCGATTTTAAGACGGAGATATAGTGATCAGCTGAAGGCGTAGGCATAAAGGTAAATAAACTGCCACTGATCAATAGTACACTGAGTACGAATCCTGAAAATTTCGCTTGCCATGATTGCCACCACGCTCCACTTTGTCGAACAGCACGTCTTAAACCGACCTGCTTCCTTATATTCTTCCAAACTCTTTCAGGGGGTGTTTTAGGCGGTGCTAGCTCGGCTAAACCTGAAAATTTTTGTTCATAAACCTCAGTAATTGCTTGTAGGTACAAATGACGTTGTATCAAAGTCTCAAAGCGGCGTTTTGCTTGACCATGCAACATACCAATGGCATATTCCATCGCTAATCGCTCAAACAATTCAGGATTTGAGTAACGTTTAGGGGTAGCTTGCTTATTTAATCTAGACATAGGCGTAATTTCTCCAGACCACGACGGATCCATGCTTTAACAGTACCGAGTGGACGTTGTAACTGTTGAGCCATTTCTCCATGAGTATGACCATAATAATAAGATAATAAAACACACTCTTTATATTCAGGTTTTAATTGCCCTAAACAATGTAGTAATTGCTGTGTATCCTCACTCAGATGACTAAATTGCTCGGGATTAAGCTGCTGAGAAGCAAACTCCCTCCCTTCATACGAAACTTCAATTTCAATTGGGCGTACCTTTAGACTGCGTAATTTATCCAGCGTTTTATTGCGTACCACAGTTACCATCCAAGTACGGGCTTTTCCTTTACTTGGTATAAAACGATGGGCATTATTCCAAATTTTTACATACGCTTCTTGTAAACGGCCGAAATCGTATTTGGATGCAGTAGGACAATCGCTACCATTTATCAAAGATGTCTGTCAAAATACGCCTCAAACACAATATATAGGGTGCTGAAATAATATTAAAACACATAAATAATAATAATGAATGCTTTATCGCTTAAATCTATTTCATATGCTTCCTTTCTTTTTTTAGTCATATCAACGACTGCGGTTGATGGGATGTTTCATACTATATTTGGCCCTGCAATGATGGCGGCAGCCCCTATTGCACTTATATTTTTGTTTTTTTTATTATTGACTGCTAAAAAAATAGAAACCTTTATTGATTTTCATTTTTTTGTACTTTTATATATCTTATGGTCATCCATCAGTTATGTTTGGACGACAACGCCTGAAATCACTGCATTACGTCTCTTAGCTTTTAATTTCAGTACCTTATTTGTTTTTCCCATTTTTTGGTATCATCTTAAAAATTATAAAAACCTTAATCAAGCCTATCTCTATTATTTAGTGGCTATTTTTTATCTAGGCACTGTCACAGTGTCCAATTTTAATAATGGCATTATGGCAACCCATTATTCAGGTTCAGGACGCTTTTCTGCTTATGATATTGGTACGAATGAAATGGCAATTATGTTGTCATGTGCCATTACCATTGCATTGTATTTATATACTGTTTCTGAATCAAAGCTCACCCAATTTATCGCCGTTTCCAGTGTACCTATTATGTCTTATGCTGCTTTTTTAACAGGTTCAAGAACAGGCTTTATTACGCTCTTTGTCGGTTTATTATTTGTTATTTTTCCATTAGCAAAAGCAAAAGGTGCTGGGAAATTGATGATTAGTACCGTTATTATTTTAGGGGTTATTTTAATTGCGGAGTTAGTGCCTGAAGATCTAATCTTAAGAATATTTTCCACAGGTCAATCCCTTTCGACAGGTAATTTAAATGAACGTGAGGTCGTGTGGCAAATTGGTTTAGATGCATGGGAAGAACAGCCCTTTATCGGTCGAGGGGTCGATTCATTTGATAAAATGTCTAATCATGCTCATATGGACTTAGAAGCTCATAATACTTACTTAAGTATATTAGTTGAATACGGCATTGTAGGGTTTATGCTTTATATGTCAATTCTTGTTAGCCTGTTCTTTTATATTTTAAAAGTGAATGGCATACATAAATTCTTAATGTTATTTTTAATGTTCCAACTATTAGTCGCACAAATGACTACCAATTTACAAGACAATGCTATCTTATGGTCTACTTATGCGTTAATGATCTCTCATTGTTGGATCATTTTAAATAAGCGTTTTGAATAAACGGAAATAAAAAGAACAAAGGGAATAGCTTCTATTTCAATCAATATAATCAATTCATTGAAATAGAAATAAGTTAGGTATTAAACCATTTTGTACTGCTTTAAACTTTTCTGCGTCATAATCGTTCTTCGATCATGTTCTACATGACAACCTGTACAGTTTAGGTCAAAACAGTCACGGACAGATTGTTGATGACGTTCTGTATCAAGAATATTATGTAAAGGATTATCGTGTAAATTTCCGAGTAACACGGACTTCTGACAGACTCTTACATCACCATTGGCTGCGATCCATAAACGATCATAACGGTAACAAGGAATATCAATTTTTTCCTTCTTCATTAACCAATCTTCAATTGAATTTAAGCTGGTTAAGGAGTCTCGAATAAGTTTTGGGTGCTTTCTTTTTAGACGAATTAATTCTTTTTTCACTTCTAAAATTTGTGGTATATCTTCTTCATAAAATTGTAGCTCTTCTTCTTCACCGTTATTAAAGTAAGGAAAATCATAGTGAACCAGTGTTAACTCAAAATCAACATCGTGTTTTTGTGAAAATTCAGTAATTTCTCGAAGCGATTTCAGGTTACAGGTAGGCTTCATAAATAACCAACCGAGTGATACCGAAACGTCAGGATAGGTCTGTCGAATATAGCTTATATTTTCGTCTAAGCGAGCAAAAACATCTTTACGATCAACATAGGTATTGTAATCATCACCTACGCCATAAATTCCAATAAATATTTGTCTAAGCCCTGCATCGTAAAGCTCATCCATCACACTAGGTCGAATCATAACCCCATTAGTGGATAGGTTAGGATACACCCCGACTTTACGCGCATAAGTAATAATCTTAGCTAACTTTGAGGACTTAATCATCAACGGCTCACCCCCATATAAGGTGGTAAAGGGAATGTTCATTGCACTCATACTATCGAGAATTTCTTTAACCTTTTCTAATGATAGTTGTTCTTTCGGCATAAAGCTTCGACCATAAGAACAGCCTTTACAACGCAGATTACACTGAGAAGTTAATGCCATTGAAATAATATCAAGGTCAGGTTTTAAAAAGCTTGGGTACTTCTCTGCCAATTTATGTTTAATCAATTCTCGTTTATCGTCACCATAGCGTAAAGCTTTATCAATATTCTTATAAACAGGGGTATCTTTATTGTGAATATGCTTGTAGTAAATTTTAGTAATAAATTGTTTTCTTAAATTAGCCATATAATGCTTACCTTTGGATTGTTTTTATCATCTAGACGTTTTTACAATAGATTGATACTGAAACCAAGATTCTAATGACCAAATCCATTATTAATGTAGTAACTGGTATTAATAATAATGATTATATTTCTAGTGACCATTCGTAAATTAATTCTTCTATTTTATCTTTTTATATTTACTTTTTTACAATATAAAGCCCCATAATTCTTAGCTATATTTAATAATAAGAAAATGAAGTATTGATTATGGGTAGAAAAGTATCAGTTTGGTTACTTGTACTAAGTATTTTTATTAGCATCAATGCAGCGGTGCTATTGGGTGCAGGTGTACGTTATGTACTAATGGGTGGAGGAAAATTAGGTGATTTTGGTGAAATACTATTAACAATAGCCGATTTTCCCTTAAAAACAGCTCAAGCCTTAATCGCACTATCAAAAACTGCGCCGTCACTCATTGAAAATAGGTTTCCTGAAATTGATGGCTTTAAAAAAAATAACAGGCTACCAGCTGATGTCTTGAAAGATAAAGGTTATTTATTGTTGTCTGCTTTTAGTAAAGAAGACAAGCAATCAACGGTTAAATTAATTCGTATTCATGATCAGAAAATTTTATATCAATGGACACCCGATTTTAAAGAATTAGCTAAAACGCAAAAATCGACAACACAGGGTGATAAAGATCAAATCACCCATCCATTCTTACTTAACGATGGCGGGCTGATTTTTCAAAATGGCCCATTGTTTAAAATTAATGCTTGTTCAAAAGTTGAATGGGAAATCGGTGAATTTTTCCATCATTCAATCGAAAAAGACCCTGATGGTAATTTCTGGATTCCTGGTGTTATTGAGCCAAGTAGTTACAATGCAACGATATTTATTAAATATAAAGATGATGCCTTAGTTAAAGTATCACCTGATGGAAAAATACTATTGAAACGTTCAGTTTCAAAAATTTTAGAAGAGAATGGTTATCGTGGTTTGCTATTTGGCACAGGAGCTTATGATGTTGACCCAATTCATCTGAATGATATTCAACCTGCTTATTCTTCAACACCTTACTGGAAAAAGGGTGATCTATTACTCAGTATTAGAAATCGAAGTACGGTTTTTATTTATCGACCCAGTACTAATAAAATTATTTGGTTAAAAATAGGCCCTTGGCTGGCTCAACATGATCCCGATTTTATTGGAAAATCAAAAATCAGTGTATTTGGTAATAATGTTATTGATTACCCCAGTAAATCATTATCACAATTTCGTTATGAATATTCTGAATTAGTTGATGGCTATAATAATATCTATTTCTATGATTTTACTGATAATAGTATTTCTACCCCTTATGACGATATATTGAAAAAATTAGATGTCCGTACCCCCACAGAAGGGCGTTCAGAATTACTAGAAAATGGTGATATTTTCATTGAAGAAACGGACTATGGTCGTCTCTTACGTCTTTCACCTAAAAAATCGGTTTGGGAGTTTGTGGTGAAAGTTAATGAAGAAACCGTTGGGCGATCCAGTTGGAGTCGCTATTTAAATGAGAAACAACTTAAAGATATTCTGCCTGTTTTAGCTAAAAGTCATTGTTCATAATTATTTATTAGAAAAGTTTACAACTATGAAAAATTTACTCGTATTATTTTTATTACTTAGCCCACTAACCGCTCATGCTTATGTCGGACCTGGGATGGGAGTCGGGACGATCGGTGTGATCCTTGGCATATTCTTGTCAATTATCTTGGCATTTGCTGCGATTATTTGGTATCCCATTAAACGACTTTTTAAAAGAAAGTCAAAAAGAAAATTATCTAATACTAGAAAATTAAAATCTTGATGAGTTTTTTAATTGCGGTGTTAATGAGTTTATTAGCGATTGAAATTTTCATAAGGTTACCCTTTATTAAATATGGAAAACAACTACTTAATACAGCTAATAAGTCGGTGAATGTACTAATTTCAAGAAAAATTTCAGATCATTGGAAAGAAAAAGTATTATTATATTATGCCCTAAAATTACTATTACACACTATCACGCTGACCAGTATGCTGGGATTTATCCTTATCATTATATTTTTACCTGCTTGGATATTGGATCAATTATTTATTAATGAGCTGCATATTATTGAATCTTTTTTAAGTTTAAGCGGACTTCTTAGTATGAGTACAGCTGCATTGATATATATTTTAATAAGGAAACATTTTGGAAACTTCTAATTACCGTTTTAGCGATAAGCTTTTGCATCATTTAGCCTTAGGTATTCCTGCAATTAGCAAACTGTCTTTTGATATTGATCAGTTAGCGAGTGATAATAAACACCATGATTATCAGCTAGAAAAACCTATTTTTATTAGTGGATTAGCCCGTGCAGGTACGACAATACTGATGCGAACTTTGTTTGATACAGGGCAGTTTCGTTCTCTTACTTATCGTGATATGCCATTTGTTTTAATGCCTAATACATGGCAGAAATTATCTAAATTATTTCAGACCCAACAAGCAGCTAAAGAACGTAGTCATGGTGATGGGATTATGATTGATTTTGATAGCCCCGAAGCCTTTGAGGAAATCTTCTGGCAGACTTTTTTTAAACATGAATATATCTTTGAAGACTGTATAAAACCACATCACGTTGATCAGGAAGGTATAGAGAAATTTCGTTTATATATACAATATATTTTATCCAGTGCTAGACAACAAAATAAAAGAACACGTTATTTATCTAAAAATAATAATAATATTTTACGTTTAAATTCTATTAGAGCTGCTTTCCCTCAAGCATTAATTATTACGCCTTTTAGAGATCCTATTCAGCACTCTATGTCACTGTTAAAGCAACATTTAAATCTATCTGATCAACGTAAAAATGATAAGTTTTCAGCAGATTATATGCGTTATTTGGGACATTATGAATTTGGGGTGCATCATAAACCCTTTCAATTTAAGACAGAATTAAATGCAAATTCATCAATAGATTATGCTCAGGATAATATTAATTATTGGCTAACGATTTGGAAAAATAGTCACACTTACTTACTTGAAAATGCGGCTAAAGAAACTGTGTTCTTATGCTTTGAGGATTTATGTAAACAGCCTTATGAGGTCTTAACTAAGGTATTTCAATCTGATGATTTAACTTGGAATAAAGAGGAAGTGGAAGCTATTTTTCATCAGCCTACTCTCAATACAATTTCGGGCGTTGATGCAAAGTTACAAAACCAAGCGCAAATTATTTATGAAAAGTTACGCAAAGAATTCTAGCAAAAAAATATTCCTATCAGCCTAAAGGTATTCATTAGGCACGATAGAAATATTTTTAATAGCAGTCGTAGAGACGACTACTAATACGTTTGATACTTACAGAGCTTATTCGCCCTCAACAATCGCTGTTATACTTAAACGCATTCGACCTTGACGATCAATTTCCGTTACTTTAACGCGAACTTTATCACCTTCATTCATATGATCAGTGACATTCTCAACCCGCTGATGGCTAATTTGTGAGATATGTAATAAACCATCTTTTCCCGGTAATATTGTGACAAATGCACCAAAGTCCATAATCCGTGAGACTTTACCCTCATAAACTTTATTAACTTCAATATCTGCCGTAATTTCTTCGATAATTGCTTTCGCTGCATGAGCAGAAGCCGCATCGATTGCCGCAATTTTAATATTACCGTGATCATCAATATCGACTGTTGCAGTGGTTCTCTCAGTGATTGAACGAATCATCTCACCACCTTTACCAATGACTTCACGAATCTTTTCAGGATTGATTTTCATGGTGACATAGCGTGGCGCATAATCTGATAATTGCTCACGCGGTGCATCAATGACTTTTGCCATTTCATCAAGAATGGTCATTCTTGCTTCTTTAGCTTGTGCTAAAGCAATTTCCATAATTTCGCGCGTGATACCATCAATCTTAATGTCCATTTGTAGGGCATTAATACCTGTCGCTGTCCCTGCAACTTTAAAGTCCATATCACCAAGATGATCTTCATCACCCAGAATATCAGTTAGAACAGTAAAATCATCACCTTCTTTGATCAAGCCCATTGCAACGCCTGCAACAGCGGCTTTAATCGGTACACCTGCATCCATTAGGGAGAGTGAGCTACCACAGACACTGGCCATTGAGCTAGAACCATTTGATTCTGTAATCTCAGAGACACAACGAATGGTGTAAGGAAACATATCCGTGCTTGGCATAACCGCTAAGACACCGCGCTTAGCAAGACGACCGTGACCAATTTCACGTCGTTTAGGCGAACCCACCATACCTGTCTCACCGACACAATAAGGAGGGAAGTTATAATGGAATAAGAAGTGATCTTTCAATTCACCGTTTAAGGCATCAACTTTTTGTGCTTCACGCTCTGTACCCAGTGTAGTAATAACTAATGCTTGTGTTTCACCCCGACCAAATAAAGCTGAACCGTGCGTACGAGGTAAAACACCTGTACGGACACTAATAGGACGCACTGTTTTATTATCACGTCCATCAATACGCGGGTTACCTGCGATAACGCGGCTACGTACCACTTTCTTTTCACACTTCTCAAAAGCACCGACTAACTCTGATTCAGAATAATCATTATCTTCTGTTAAGAGTTCAGTTTTCATCGCTGCTTTAATTGCACTAACACGATCTAAACGCTCAAGCTTTTCGGCAATTTGGAAGGCTTCACTTAAATCTGCTTCACAGAAATCAAATACTGCTTTTACTAAGGCTTCATTTTCAACAGGTGCTTTCCAATCCCAAGGGGTTTTATTAACTTCTGCTTTTAGCTCATTAATAGCATTGATAACGATTTGCATCTCATCATGCCCAAACATGACCGCACCTAACATGATTTCTTCAGACAGACCACTGGCTTCTGATTCAACCATTAATACAGCATCTTTTGTTCCTGCCACCACTAAATCGAGTTCAGAATCTTTTAAGTCAGATGCACTAGGGTTGAGTATATATTCACCCTGACTATAACCTACCCGTGCTGTACCAACAGGACCTGCAAAGGGCATGCCCGAAATAGCTAAGGCCGCGGATGAACCAATCATTGCGACCAATTCAGCATCCACTTCTGGGTTACTAGAAACAACTGTTGCAACAACTTGTACTTCGTTTCTAAAACCTTTGGGAAATAATGGGCGTAATGGACGATCCATTAAACGAGCCGTGAGTGTTTCACCTTCTGAGGGACGACCTTCACGTTTAAAGAAGTTACCAGGAATACGACCCGCCGCGTAAAATTTTTCTATGTAGTTAACAGTTAAAGGAAAGAAATCTCTTTCTTTGCCGCTGCCCTGTTGTCCCGTTGCAGCAACCATTACAACCGTATCATCAATATTGACCATCACGGTTGCGGATGCTTGACGAGCAATTTCACCTGTTTCTATAACAACGGTACGACCACCATATTCAAATGATTTTGTGATTTTTGACATGTTTTCCTTATTTATCTATGTCACGGGCAGGCTGTTGAAAAATTTTCACGAATGGATTGTGAAGTTTAGCTGTTTGTGAGTAAAAACTTTTCAACAACCTTCCTGCGTTTTGTATTTTAAATATTTCTAGTTTAAAGAGTGTATATAAAAACACCGCAATAAATGCGGTGTTTTTATACAGTTCGATCTATGTCGTAATTAACGACGTAAACCGAGACTTTGAATCAACGCCTTATAACGGGCTGAGTCTTTACCATTTAAATAGTCAAGCAACTTACGGCGCTGATTAACCATTTTCAATAAACCACGACGAGAGTGGTGATCATGGATATGTTTTTTAAAGTGCTCGGTAAGGTGCTTGATGTTGGCGGTTAATAGCGCAACTTGTACCTCCGGCGACCCGGTGTCAGTGTCTGACTGGCGATATTCTGCAACGATTTTCGCCTTGATTTCTGCATTCAGAGACATTCGTCCTAAGCTCCAGATTGATTGCCCTTAATCAAATAATTGTAAAGGACAGGGTGATTAAAAATTTGAGAAAGCGGTCGATTCTAACATTGTCATTATAAAATTGTTAGTTATCTCGCTACATTTTTTAATGCTCAATATTGCCTAATTTACCACTGGACAGACCTGCGCTATTTAGGATAGGATTTGCGCTACTATTCAATGACATTGACCTTTAGATTAGTTTTCAAGATAAGAAACTAAACAACAATGTAATAGCTATCTAAGCTGCGGTATTTCATAATATGGGACTATACGGTGTCGTTTGTTTTTGTTTATAGCAATCATCTTAAATTCTAGTTACATTTTCAATCGTATTTTCGACTATAAAATATCACTAAATACTCAGAAGTAAATATTAAAAAAAGGTGTTAACTCGATGAATATATTAAGGAATATCCCCAATATAATCAGTACACTTCGTATCCTAATGGTTTATCCCATTGCCTTTTTTATCTGGGAAGAAGCGTATCACAATGCCTTTATTCTTATGTTAATTGCAGGTTTATCTGATGCTTTGGATGGCTTCCTCGCCCGTACTTTTCATTGGCAATCTAAATTAGGTGCATTACTTGATCCAGCTGCGGATAAATTACTGTTAGTGAGTATTTTTATTATCTGTGGTCTGAAAGGTTTCCTACCCTTATGGTTGGTTGCATTAATATTTTTACGCGATATTGTAATTGTCATCGGTGCATTCTTTTACCAAAAAGTCACTCAAGATAAAAAAATAAAGCCCTTACTCATTAGTAAAGTCAATACAGCAATGCAAATTATTTTAGTTGTATTAACGCTTTATCAAGAAGCCATGCAAGCATTTCCTAACCACATTAATGTATTATTGATTGCCTTAGTTACTTTTACAACCCTAGTCAGTGGTATCACTTATGTCATGCTTTGGACGCGTTATACCCTTGAATACAAAAATAATTAATTATGACAGGAAATACAAACCATTGGACTTGGCTAATTATACTTGCAGTTAGTTTAGTTCTAATTTATCTACTATCCCCCATTTTAACACCCTTTTTATTAGGGGCTTTACTCGCCTATTTGGGTGATCCACTTGCAGATCGATTAGAAGCTAAAAAGCTATCTCGCAATCTCTCAGTCAGTATTGTATTTATTGGCATTATTAGTAGTTTATTGGTGATCTTTCTCTTATTTGTCCCTGTAATAGAATCACAGCTCGGTAAATTATTTAATAAACTACCTGAATATATTGATACCTTTGTTGCATTTGCACAGCCTAGTTTGCAACGCTTGGTTGGTGTTGATATTTCAGTAATAGAAGCCAACTCAATTAAAAACCTCTTAACCGATCATCTAGTACAAACAGGCGGCATTATTAAAAATATATTAAAAGCCGTCTCAAATTCTAGCCTAGTTATACTGAATTGGTTAACAACCATCGCACTGACCCCTGTTATTACCTTCTATTTATTACGTGACTGGGACAAATTAGTTGCTTATATACAAGATCTGATTCCCCGCAATGTTGAACCGACGATTTCTCATATTGCCAGTGAATCGGATGCCGTACTCGGTGAATTTTTACGAGGGCAACTGACCGTCATGCTCGCACTGACCACTATGTATTCAGTCGGCTTAGGTTTAATTGGGATTGAATTTGCTTTATTAATTGGCATGATTGCAGGCTTGGTTAGCTTTATCCCTTATTTAGGGTTGATTATTGGGATTATTATCGCCAGTGCAGCAGTTCTTTTCCAAGGTTATAACGGTCTGGATTTATTCTTAGTTTTTGTGGTCTTTACCGTTGCACAGATTATAGAAAGTATTTTTTTAACGCCTTTATTAGTTGGCGAAAAGATTGGCTTACACCCCGTCACCGTTATTTTTGCAATCCTCGCGGGCGGTCAACTATTTGGTTTCTTTGGTATACTTCTGGCATTGCCTATTGCTGCAATATTAGCAGTAATACTTCGTCATTTACATGACTCCTATAAAGAGAGCAATATTTATACCATTGCTAAGTCTGAATAATGCAACAACTCACGCTGGATATTTCCTTACACGATGGCTATCGCTTTGAGTCTTTTTATATTCATCGTGAGAATGTTGATGTGGTTAATTTATTAGGACAAATTTCCCTAAATCAGCAGTCTGGTCAATTCTTCTTTTGGGGCAAAAAGCAAGTGGGTAAATCGCATTTATTGCAGTCTTGTTGTCAACGGGCCTCAGCAGCAGGTTATATTACTGCTTATTTACCTTTAAAATTATTAGCTAAGCACGGTGTGTACTGCACCAAAGGCTTGAGCCATGCCGCTTTAATTGCTATTGATGATATTGATAGTGTCTTAGGTCAACCCATCTGGGAAGAAGCCTTGTTTCATTTAATTAATGAAACTCGTCAAAATGACCAAACACTATTACTGGGTGCAAATAACCATCCTAGTTTACTTAAATGCAAATTACCTGATTTAGCCTCACGGTTAATTTGGGGTGCCAGTTATCAAATTCATGCTTTATCTGAACTTGATAAGTTTCTCGCCCTACAGTATCGCGCTAGACAAAGAGGCTTTGAAATTCCTGATCATGTCATTAGTTACCTACATAATCATCACCCAAGCGATTTAAACACCTTAATTCGCTTACTGAATCGAATCGATAAAAAAAGCCTCGCAACAGGCAGAAAAGTGACTATTCCACTGATTAAAACCATACTAAGAAAAAATTATTTAGACACTTAATCAAACATTCGTTTTAGACTGTGCCACTCTTATAAATAATTGATGCCTAGCCACAATGAATTCAAATAGTGAAGATGTGACCACATCTTATGGTAATACCTTACAACGCCTTTTTCCTGCCATTATGTCTGCAAAAATACGCAGTCAAAATGAAGATTTTATCGTTAATGAAATTCCTTCTATTACTCCTTCAGGTTCAGGGGAGCATGTTTGGCTTAAATTGCAAAAATCAGGGGAAAATTCCGATTGGTTAGCAGGACTCTTAGCGCGTATCGCAGGTTTAAAGCGTAGAGATGTTAGCTATGCAGGTATGAAAGATCGTCATGCAGTGACTACACAATGGTTTAGTGTGCATTTACCAGGCAAAGTGTCTCCTGATTGGTCACAAGATTTACCTGATAGTATTCAATTATTAGAAGAAGTCCGACATGAACGAAAATTACGCTTAGGTGCATTGCAAGGTAATCAATTTGTTCTGACCTTACGAGAGTGCCAGTTTCACGATGACGCAAGCCCTGAACAGATTGAGCAACGTATTAAATTGATTCGAGAACAGGGTGTACCCAATTATTTTGGTCAACAACGTTTTGGACGTAATTTTAATAATTGCCGTAGTGCAGAAGCATGGTTTTCAGGTGAATTTCAACCTAAAAAACGCCAATTACAAAGTATTTTTTTATCTTCTGCTCGGGCTTGGATCTTTAATCAAATTTTATCGCAACGGGTAGCGGATAAAACATGGAATCAAGCCATTGAAGGCGATGTATTTATGTTTACAAGCAGTAAAAGTTGGTTTTTTGAACACATCACTGAAGATATTATACAAAGAGTAAAAGATAAACAGTTAAATCCAACCGCGGCATTATGGGGAGCGGGTGAACTTGCCAGTCAAGATACTATTCAGGTATTAGAAAATCAAATTATGTTAGAGAATAAAATCCTTGCTCAAGGCTTGATCGAACATAAATTACGTCAAGATCGACGTAAGTTGCGCTTATTTATCGATGATATTCAATCGGAATGGTTGGATCAACAAACGTTAAAATTGAGTTTTTCACTGCCTTCAGGTTGTTATGCAACCACAATATTGGATGAAATCGTCTCGAATGACCAGTAAGTAACCCTTCATCAGGTGACGCTAGTCTGATTTTCTACTTATAAAATAATCAACTTACGCTATATAAAACACTAATTTTATTGTCTCGATGCGATAGTCAAAACTATGCACTTTAGTGCAAGACTTTTAGTACACTGTGGTTTTAGGTGTCAAGTGAATGAGAAAATATCGAAAAGGTTCACATACAGTATATGATCTAAAAG
>WFRR01000134.1 GCA_015486375.1 Thiotrichaceae bacterium | reverse complement strand
CTTCTAATCTTCCTGCGTTGAAACGATTATAAGCACCTCGGTACGAATAACCATTTTGTTTTGCCCATGTGGACAGTTTAATGACTTTCATGGCAAAAATATAACACTAAAAGTAATAAAAAGTAAATTTTTTAGTTAATATAAATAACACTACTAGAAGCATGAATATCTACTCTTCCAACATCGCTAATATATCTTTCATATACGCATCGGCATTTTCTTGTTTTTGCTCAGGACTAATTTGGCGTTTATCTTCCCATTCAATATTGGCAGCAGGCAATTCATCCAGAAAACGACTCGGCTCACACGTCAGTTCTTCACCATAACGGCTACGAGTTTTAGCGTAGCTAATGGTCAATTGTTGTTTAGCACGAGTGATACCAACATACATTAAACGCCGTTCTTCTTCTAAGCCTTCTTCATTTTCACTCAGACTATTGGCATGAGGGATTAAATCTTCTTCTACACCGACAATAAATACATAAGGGTACTCTAAGCCTTTAGAAGAATGTAATGTCATTAAGGTAATTTCATTATTATCTTTGTCTTCACGATTACGCTCTAAAAGATCCATTAGTGTCATATGTGCGACAATCTCACCAAGGGTTTCTTTACCATCGCCATCATCATAAAGTCGTTCAATCCATTTAAAAACTTCCTTAACATTATCCATACGCCGTTCTGCCATTTTAGGGCTGGAACTCATATTAAGAAGGTAGTCTTCATAGCCAATATCATTGATGATTTGTCGAATAAATTCATGCGGGGTAAAGTTATCAACGGAACGAATTAAATGTTCAATCCAGTCGGTAAAGCGATCTAAATTAAGTTTGGCACGATTTGAAATACGTTGTGCAAATCCAAACTCATGACTAGCGGCTAATAGGGTTGTCCCCCGTTCATACGCGTATGTGCCTAATTTTTCTAAGGTGCTTAAACCAATTTCACGCTTGGGTGTATTGACAACCCGTAAAAAGGCGGCATCATCCGTTGGATTGGCAATTAAGCGAATATATGCCAAGGTGTCTTTGACTTCAGCCCGTTCAAAAAAGGACTGTCCACCCGTGACGCGGTATGGCAAATTGTTTTCACGTAAGACGCGCTCAAATAATTTACCTTGATGATTGCTCCGATATAAAATTGCAAAATCTTCAGGTTCGGCTCGCGCGCGAAATTTATATTTTAAAATCTCTGTAATAACTTTTTCAGCTTCATGCTCAGCGGTACGACAGGGCATAATAAGAATCTTTTCCCCATAGCCCAAGGCACTCCAAAGCTTTTTATCGAATAGATGCGGATTATTAGCAATTAAATGATTAGCTGCACCCAATATAAATTCGGTAGAACGATAATTCTGCTCCAACTTTACGACTTTAAGCATCGGATAGTCTTGCTGTAGCAAATTTAGATTTTCAGGCTGTGCGCCCCGCCATGCATAAATTGATTGATCATCATCCCCTACCGCAGTAATTTCTCCACGTACCCCTGCAAGTAACTTAATCATTCGATATTGACAGGCATTGGTATCTTGATATTCATCAATCAATAAATAACGCAGACGATTTTGCCATTTGGTTCTAACCGCTTCATTATTTTCGAGTAATTGTGTTGGTAAAACAATTAAATCATCAAAATCTAAGCCATTGTAAGCTTTAAGCTGCCGTTGATATTTTCCATATAAAATAGCCGCTTGCACTTCTTTTGGGTTTTCTGCAATCTGCAATGCTTGTTCAGGATTAACAAAGTCATTTTTCCAACGTGAAATAATCCAACGGGATTCTGTATCTTCATCCGCTAAGTTATCTTCTTTATAAGCGAGTTCTTTTAAAATTGAGGCACTATCCTGTGCATCAAAAATACTAAAGCCTGACTTATAACCCAGTGTTTCAATTTCAGAACGAATAATCGAAAGACCTAAAGTATGGAAAGTAGAAACAGTCAATCCTTTCGCTTCTTGACGACTTAATAAGCTTAGGGTGCGTTCTTTCATCTCACGAGCGGCTTTATTTGTAAACGTAATCGCGGCAATTTGATACGCCGCATAGCCTGCATTACGAATTAACCAAGCAATTTTATGGGTAATAACCCGAGTTTTACCACTGCCTGCCCCTGCTAATACTAAAAGGGGTGAGCCTAAGTGCGTCGTCGCGGATGATTGTTGTGGATTGAGTCCTTCTATATTCATATATCAAATTTCATATCGGAGTAGTAATGCACAGGATTGTCCTGCTTGGCTTTGTTTGAGAATTTTAAAATTCCACGGGGATAAATCAATATTTATTTCAGCTTCATATTCTAAATAAATCAGTCCTTGATCAAGCAATAATTTATGTTGAAAAATTAGGCTTAGGGTTTTTTCAATATGTCCTTGTCGAAAAGGGGGGTCAAGAAAAATAATATCAAAAGCAGATTTTGCGCTATTTAGATAATCATAGGCACTGACGTTATGCAATTGGATGGTTTCACTCGCCTGCAATACCTGTATATTATCATTGAGCAGCTGTGCTGCTCGGCGGTGTTTTTCCACCATTACAACGGATTTAGCTCCTCGTGATGCCGCTTCAAAACTTAAGCCACCACTGCCTGCAAAGAGATCTAAGCAACGGCTAGAATGCAGCGAAGTGTGTAACCAATTAAATAAGGTTTCACGCACACGATCAGGCGTAGGACGCAAACCCTCTAGTGGGATTACCGCTAATTTACGTCCTCGCCATTGCCCTGCAATAATACGAATTTTCCCGATGCTTTTAGTCTTTATCTGCTGTCGCTTCGGGCTTCGGGTCTGCTTTTGTTTTGCTCTGGGCTTTCTCTCTTTTCTGTTCACTGCCATCTGTTGCTTTCGCTTCGCCACCGACAATAACGGTGAGTAATTTATCGGATTGTATTCTATCTGCTAAGGCTTTATTAATATCTGCAACGCTGAGCATTTCAATTTTCTTAGTAAAGGCATCGAGATAGTCTAAAGGTAAATTATAAAAACCAATCATACCTAAATACTGCACAATATCAGCATTACTCGCGACCCCTAAAGGAAAGCTGCCTGTAATGTCTTTCTTAGCTGCAATGAGTTCTGCTTCAGTAATGCCTTTATTTTGAAAATCTTTTAAGAGTTGATTCGATACTTGCACCGCTTCATCAGTTTGAGATAGTTTTGTTTGTAAACCTAGAATAAAAGGTCCTAAAGCTTGCATCGGTGAAAAATAGCTATACACGCTGTAAGATAAACCACGTGCATCACGCACTTCTTTCATTAGACGTGAAGTAAACCCTCCTCCTCCGAAAATATGATTACCTGTATAGAGCGTAAAGTAATCTTTATCACCGCGTTTATTACCCACTTGCCCTATCATAATATGGGCTTGTTTAGAGGGATAAGGAATATGCAGTGTTTTAGCTTTTTCCAAAGGTTTAACGGCTGGAATATCAGCGGCTTTTTTGCCTGTCGCTAAAGAAGCCGCGACCCGCTTTGCTAACACTTCTGCCTCTTCTTTGCTGACTGCTCCCACAATGGCAAGCATGGCATTTTGTTTAACATAGTATTGTTGATGGAAAGCTTTAAGTTGCTCAATCGTGATGGCTTTAATACTCGCTTCGTTACCATTACTAGGAGACGCATAAGGATGTTCACCATATAAATGCTTAAAAAAGGCTTTATTCGCAATCGCTGAGGGGCTTTGCTTTTCAGCTTCTAAGCCGTGTAATACTTGTTTTTTCAAGCGTTGAAAATTCTTTTCTGGCCAGTTCACATCCGATAATACTTTTAGCCATGTATCAACAGCGACCTCTTGAGGCTGTTGCAGGGTTAAGGTGCGTAATGTAATCCATGCCATATCCCGAGCAGAACCTGCTGAAAAATTTGCGCCAACGGATTCAAATTTATGTGCTAACTCATCCACACTCAGTCCACCTGCACCTTCATCTAACATGCTGCTGGTTAACATCGCTAAGCCTGCTTGCTGATTATCACGCACACTCCCCGCAGAGAATACAATACGCATATCTAACATCGGTAGCTGTGGTACTTCGACATAGTAAACGGCTAAACCATCATCGGTAGTCCAATGTTGAATTTTAGGAGCAGCACTGGCGAATTGTGTGAAGAAAACCAATGCTAAGAGTAAATATAAATTAATTATTTTCATTATTTTGTCCTAATGTCGCAACGCAGGGGCAGGTTTGTGTACCTTTTGAGGATCAATCGCTTGTGGGATTAATTCTGCAACAGTCAGTCCGTCCTCAATTAAATATTTTTTAGCCACGGCTTGAATCTGTTGAGCCGTAATTGCCGCAATATTATCGACATATTCATCCATTAAGCGATGCCCTAAGCCTACAGATTCTAGAAAACCCATTACACTAGCTTGATGTTTAATAGAATCGCGTTCATATACTTCACTGGCAATTGTTTGTGCTTTGACTCGGGATAGCTCCTCATTACTGACTAATTGCGTTTTTAGCTTATCAATTTCGACTTCAATTGCTTTACGTAAATTACTTACACTGGAGTTTTTAGCAGGAATACCTGAAAAAGTAAATAAATCAGGTAAACGTCCATAGCCACTGTGACTTGCACTGACGGAAGTAGCAATTTCCTGCTTTCTCACTAATTCTTTGACTAAACGCGCACTTGAACCCCCATCTAATACAGACGCTAAGACTTCCAGAGCATACGGCTCCCATTTTTCTTTCGCGGTTAATAAATTAGGTGATTTATAACCCATAATAAGATAAGGCACTTTAGCAGGGACTTTGACTTGTATTGAACGTAAGCCAATTTGCTTAACTTCTTTTTGTACCTTTAATTCTGGAAGAACAGTTTTTTTAATCGAGGCAAAGTGCTTTTGCACCATTTGATGGATCGCTTCAGGTTCAACATCACCTGCAACCACAAGAGTGGCGTTATTGGGGGTATACCATTTTTTATACCATGCTCTGGCATCCTTAACGGTCATATTATCGAGATCGGTCATCCAACCAATAACAGGGGTACGATAAGGGCTATTGATAAAGGCATTAGCTTGAAATTGTTCGTAAGTCATTGAAGTGGGTTTATCTTCCGTGCGCCAGCGACGTTCTTCTTTAACCACTTCTAATTCCTTTTTAAACTCTTCAGGTGGCAATAACACCCCGCGCATTCGATCTGCTTCTAGCTCCATTGCGACTTCTAAACGGTCACTCGCAATCACTTCGTAATACGCCGTATAGTCTTGGGAAGTAAAGGCATTATCTTGTGCGCCATTCTCAGCTAAAATACGATTAAATTCGCCCGTTGGGTGTTTTTCTGTGCCTTTAAACATCATATGTTCAAGAACATGGGATACGCCTGTTAAGCCTTCTTGTTCATAGCTAGAGCCCACTTTGTACCAAATATACATGACCGCAATCGGCGCACGTTTATCTTGTTTCACTAAAACTTTGAGTCCATTATCCAATACATATTCATGTACGGCTGTCAGTGGGGGTTTTGTCGATTTAGCCTCGATTTTGGTTTGAGTATCGCTGTTGACACTCAAAGGTAGTAATAAGATGGTCAGTCCGAGTAAGTAATATAGCAGGGACAAATGGAGAGAAGGACGTGCAAGTGTTATTATCATATGTGTTTTATATTTCATATGTCACTGCGTTATATGCGTTCATTCACATTTTTCTAGGCAGTTAAACATTGATACCGAATAATTATTTTTAAAAGAGCTCGATTCTACGATGTTTGGATTTAGAAAGAAAAAGGAAAAGACTGCCTCAGCAGAAAAAGTTACAGAAGTTAACAAAAAAACTAAAAAATCGGGTGCTTTATTTTCTAAGTTGCGTAGTGGTTTGTCAAAAACAGGTAATGCCCTGACCAGTGGTATGACGGCTGTTTTTATTGGCACCAAGAAAATTGATGATGAAACCCTTGAAGATCTAGAAACAAATCTCTTAATCGCGGATGTTGGCATGGAAGCAACACAGCAAATTATTGATGATTTAATGCACCGTATTGATAATAAAGAGCTAAAGGATGTCGATAGTTTAATTAATGCAATGCAAGAAAATATGTTGAAGATATTGCAGCCTGTCTCCCGCCCTTTAGTGATTGAGAAGCGTCCAGAACCGACCGTTATTCTTATGATTGGTATCAATGGTGCAGGTAAAACAACTACGATTGGAAAATTAGCGAAGCGATTTCAAGCCGAAGGAAAATCGGTCATGCTTGCCGCAGGTGATACATTTCGTGCTGCTGCGGTTGAGCAGTTACAAGTTTGGGGTGAACGTAATAAGATTCCTGTTATTGCACAAGGTACAGGCGCAGATACAGCTTCGGTTATTTACGATGCGATGCAATCAGCAAAAGCCAATAATGTTGATATATTATTAGCCGATACCGCAGGACGTTTGCATACGCAAGACAACTTGATGGAAGAGTTGAAAAAGGTAAAGCGTGTTATACAAAAACTAGATGGCAATGCTCCGCATGAGATTATGTTAGTGATTGATGCAAGTATCGGTCAAAATGCCTTAATTCAGGCTCAGCAATTCAATAAAATGCTAGGCGTAACAGGAATTACGGTTACAAAACTGGATGGTACTGCGAAAGGTGGTATTCTTTTTGCTATTGCACAAAATCTTGATATTGCGATTCGGTTTATTGGAGTCGGTGAAGGCATTGATGATTTACAAACTTTCGATGCTAAAGAATTTGTACAAGCACTATTAACCCCCCCTGATCATTAATGAAATCTGATTGATTCATAACAACAAAAATAAAATGGGAAGAATTATCATTAGTCAATATATATGCTGGAAAAACAACATTAGTAAAATAAAACAAAATCATTGCGGCTTTATCCCTCTTTCTTATATTGCTCTCAAAAATGAGGCATCTGAACGGCTAAGAGGTATTGAGTAAATGATTGAATTTAAACGTGTTAGTAAAAAATATCCCACGGGACAATTAGCACTCTATAATGTTAATTTACGCTTAGATGCAGGCGAGATGGTTTTTTTAACAGGGGTTTCAGGCGCAGGTAAAAGCACTTTACTTAAGTTAATTGCGCGATTGGAACGTCCGAGTGAAGGGCATATTTTAATCGGTGGTAAAACACTGAAATTACTCTCTGATCAACAAATTCCTAGTTATCGTCGTAATATTGGTTTTATTTATCAAGACCCACATTTATTAGATGATCAATCTGTATTTGATAATGTCGCATTACCTTTAAAGATTGCAGGAATTTCTGATGATGAAATTCAACACCGTACCCAAGCCGCTTTAGAAAAAGTAGATCTAAAGAATAAAAGTACCCGCTCGCCACAAATGCTTTCAGCAGGTGAACGGCAGCGCGTCGGTATTGCCCGCGCAGTCGTAAATAAACCCACGATTATTTTAGCAGACGAACCAACAGGTAATCTTGATCCTAAGCTAGCTGAAGATATTATGAACACCTTTGCACAGTTCAACGAACTAGGTACAACAGTATTAATTGCAAGTCATGATCATGCCCTGATTGAGCAAATGAATAAACGTACCATTGTGTTACAAAAAGTAGAAAACTAATATGTCAAAAAAAAATACACAAAAAAATTCATCCAATAAAAGAACCCAAAAAACCAATAAAAAAAAACAGAAGAATCAAGTTACAACCACAACACCCTTAACGGCATGGATTAATCAACATCGAAACTCGATTAAGTTTAGTAGCCAACGCTTATGGCTGAACCCTTTTTCAACGTGGATGACCTTAGCTGTTATTGCCTTAGCACTCGCTTTACCCACAGGGCTACATATTTTATTAAAGAATTTATCCAGTGTTGCCAGTAATGACGGTGAAAATAGAGCATCTACTATTTCATTATTTTTAAAGCCTTCTGTGACAGCCCAGCGTGCCTTAGATCGTTCTGAACTACTCAGTGAAAGGTCGGAAATTTCCAGTGCAAAATTAATTACTAAAGATCAAGCAATAGAAAATTTCAAGCATATTCAAGGTTTTAAAGAGATATTGGCAACCATTGGTGGAAATCCACTCCCCCATGTGATTGCCATTTCACCTGATTTAAGTGTGATCGCTGAGTCAGGGCAGACCATTGAAGGGTTTGCTAAAAGTTTAAAGAATGAGTCTGATGTTGATAATGTACAGATTGATTTGGAGTGGGTGCAACGACTGCGGGCTATTCTTAATATTGCAGAGCGAGTGACCTTGGTCATTGCAACGTTGCTAGGAATTACGGTGCTATTGGTGGTGGGAAATACCATTCGTCTTAATATCAGTGGGAAAAAGAGGGAAATCGAAATTATTCAACTTATCGGTGCAACTAATCACTATATTCGCCGTCCCTTCTTATACGAGGGAGTTTGGTATGGATTCTTTGGCGGCATCTTAAGTCTTGTGATTGTGCATTTTTCCTTACTATTTATAGTTGCACCTGTGGAAACATTAGCTAAACTTTATGATAGCGAGTTTGTTATTAGTGGCGTAGGCATCATTATTATGCTGAAACTGTTATTTTCTAGTGCTTTATTAGGTTTAGCAGGTGCATGGATAGCGGTAGGACGACATTTACAACAACAGTCGAAAAGGATGAATCGATAAAAATAGATCTTCGAACCATATTTACCCTGTGTATGAGTAATTGGTAAATATAGCCCGAAGCCAAGGTTTAATTTCGAGGCAGGATAGCAACTTATTTTTATTATTATCTGCGGCTTATCTCTACCTCTTGGGGCTTGCTCGTGTTAGATCATTAGTTTTAACTTTAACTAACCATCAAATTTGGTAATAAGCTTCCCCATTTCACAATGGGGAAGACTAATGTCGAGATTGACAGACAACTTATTTTTATAATTATTATCCAGTCTGCTCAATTCTCTTTGGGCTTGCTCTTTTTTAGTGAAGTACATCCGTACTCCACCATTTATTATTCTCTATATAACGACCGTTCATCTTTAAAAATCGAGCAGATATGTACTCTGCAACGATAATCGTCAAAATGTAGAGACGGTGCGAACACTTTATTATTTTTATTAGTATTGTACGTTCACATCCGCCTCTGGCGCTTGCTGATCTTCCGTGATCATTTATTATTATTTTATTTTTATTATTATTTTATTTTCCTTACTTAAATTAATGCAATTCCCATGCCAATATTTTAATAAAAGACTAAGTGATTGAAATGATTGAAAACGCTATTTTTCAAGCTTTACCATAAATTAATTTTATTAACATTATTCTGTTAATTAATGACACTACTAATGACAGATGACAAATAGAGACAATCGGTTTGACAGGATTGGACACGACGATAAGAAGGCTCTAGTATATCCGACTTATATTTTAGCTGTATTATTAAGCCCCTATTTATTATGCAAACCACTCTAATTCTTGGTTCTAGTTCACCTTATCGCAAAGCCTTGCTGCAACGTCTTTGTGTAGATTATCAAACCTTCTCGCCAGATATAGATGAAACACGATTAGTTGATGAAACGGCGGAACAAATGGTCTTACGTCTATCCTTACAGAAAGCTCAAGCCATTGCCAAACAACATTCCAATGCTTTAATTATCGGTTCAGACCAATGTGCGGTATTAAATGGAAACATTTTAGGAAAACCGCATACGCATGAAAATGCTATAAAACAACTGCAAGCTAGCTCGGGTCAACAAGTTAGTTTTCTAACAGGTTTATGTTTATACGATAGTCGTACAGATGAATATCAACTGGATCTTGTACTTTCAGGAATAGAATTCAGAGAATTAACCACTGAAGAGATTGATGCCTATTTACGTAATGAGAAGCCTTATAATTGTGCAGGTAGTTTTAAGTCAGAAGGGCTGGGAGTGAGTTTATTTAAAGGATTTACAGGCAGTGACCCTAGCGCATTAATGGGTTTACCTTTAATTCGTTTATGCGATATGTTGCGTAATATTGGAGTTAATTTGCCACAACACGCCTCTATATTGTCTCAGTAGTCTTATGAAAATTTATCTTATCGCCATTGGTTCTAAAATGCCGCAATGGGTCACACATGCTTATCAAGATTATGCCCAACGTTTACCGCGTGAATGCCAACTGGTTTTAAAAGCCATTGCCGCAGAAAAGCGCACTAAAAACAGTGATCTTAATAAAATTAAAATCAAAGAAGCCAATAAATTATTAGCGGCAATTCCTAATAATTGTCGTATTGTGGCTTTGGATGTGCAGGGTCAGTCATGGTCAACAGAAGGTTTAGCTAAAAATCTAAACACATGGATGATGTCAGGACAAGATATTGCATTATTAGTCGGTGGCCCAGAGGGCTTAACCGATGAGGTTCGCCGTAAAGCGCAACAACTATGGTCACTATCACCACTGACCTTTCCTCATCCTCTCGTGCGGGTGGTTTTATCAGAGCAGCTCTATCGAGCTTGGAGCATTACCGCAAACCACCCTTATCATCGTGCTTAATGAATGATCTAAACATACCCTTTACTTAGATAATTTATTTAGAATATAACTTGCTGCATAAAAGCCAAAGGATGCAGTGACACAAACGGATGAACCAAAACCATTAGCGCAGTTTAAACCTGATGTACTGGAATCCTTGGGCTTATTATCAGTAATATTACCTTCTGAATCAGGATAACGGAGATGTTCCTCAGAATACACACAAGGTATATTAAAACGTCGGCTAGGATTGGTGGGGAAGTGATAATCTTGTCTCAGTTGTTTACGGACTTTAGCCAGTAAAGGATCTTGGCGACTACGAGATAAGTCAACAATACGAATTTTAGCAGGATCAATCATTCCACCTGCACCACCAATAGTTAGTAATTTAATTTTATTACGGCGACAGTAATAAATAAGTGGAGCTTTAACCCGAAAGCTATCAATACAATCCACAACCCAGTGATAATTTTGATTGAGTAAATCGGCTTGGTTCTGTTCAGAAATAAAATCTTCAATCAGGTGAATACGACAATCTGGATTAATGTCTTTTACTCGTTCTGCTAATGCAACTGCTTTTGCTTTACCAAGATTACTGGTCGTCGCTTGCAATTGTCGATTAACATTGGATTCTGCTACATGATCCAGATCAATTAAGGTTAACTGACCAACTGCACTACGAGCTAAGGCTTCAACTAGCCATGATCCCACGCCCCCTAAACCAATCACACAAACATGGGCTTCTTGAAATTGTTGATACGCAGTTTGTCCATACATACGGGCTACCCCTGAAAAACGGCGGGGAATATCCTTATCACTCATAAAAAATATCCAATAAATAAAGGTGTTATTTATATTAACTAAAAAATTTACTTTTTATTACTTTTAGTGTTATATTTTTGCCATGAAAGTCATTAAACTGTCCACATGGGCAAAACAAAATGGTTATTCGTACCGAGGTGCTTATAATCGTTTCAACGCAGGAAGATTAGAAG
>WFRR01000133.1 GCA_015486375.1 Thiotrichaceae bacterium | reverse complement strand
TTCCTGGTCGCTTATATAGCGTTGCTCCTTTTACCGTAAAAACAGTAAAGGGAATTTTTGCCAGAAATGAACGGGTTGTTACCCTATTTGATACTGAGTATGGAAAAATGGCAGTGGTTTTAGTCGGGGCAATTAATGTTGCAGCGATAGAAACAGTTTGGGATGGATTAGTTACACCCCCAGCAGGTAAGCAGATTGAGTCTAAAAATTATAAAGATGAACATATTTTTTTAAAGAAAGGTGATGAGCTGGGACGATTTAATATGGGTTCAACGGTGATTCTATTATTTGAAAATAATATTGCATGGAATCAGAAATTTTCTGAAGGTAGTCCAATTAAGATGGGTGAATTACTTGGTAATTTTTAATTATTTCTTTATTGAAAGTTAGCTAAATGTGAAATAAATAATAGGTGTGCAGATCGTTATTGCACATTTTTTTATTTCACCCATAAAAAAAGCCCTGTGAATCAATAAAGATTCACAGGGCTTTCGGGAATTAAGGCTTGGCATTGACCTACTCTCACATGGGGAAACCCCACACTACCATCGGCGATGTACCGTTTCACTACTGAGTTCGAGAGGGGATCAGGTGGTTCCAGTACTCTATGGATGCCAAACAAACTGGCTTGCGGTTGCGTGATATGGCAACCTGAGCAGAGAATTGATGGGCTATTAGCAATATAATATATATGTTAACAGGAATCATTTCTGTACTCCAAAGAGGGAAAGTATATCTCATGTGTTTGAATTTAAGTTGGACTTAAGTTCATGACTTAGAGTGTTTATGTTACTTAGACGTTAACACAATCAAGTATTTTATTGGGTTGAGTTTTCTATTTTCAGACCATTTAAGGTTATAGAATCAAGTCTCACGGGCAATTAGTATTGGTTAGCTTCATGCATTACTGCACGTCCACATCCAACCTATCAACGTTGTAGTCTTCAACAACCCTTTAGGGAGATTTAATCTCCAGAGAATTCTTATCTTGGGAGGGGCTTCCCGCTTAGATGCTTTCAGCGGTTATCCCTTCCGAACTTAGCTACCCGGCGATGCCACTGGCGTGACAACCGGAACACCAGAGGTTCGTCCACTTCGGTCCTCTCGTACTAGAAGCAGCTTCCCTCAAAATTCTAACGCCCATGGCAGATAGGGACCGAACTGTCTCACGACGTTCTGAACCCAGCTCGCGTACCACTTTAAATGGCGAACAGCCATACCCTTGGGACCTGCTTCAGCCCCAGGATGTGATGAGCCGACATCGAGGTGCCAAACACCGCCGTCGATATGAACTCTTGGGCGGTATCAGCCTGTTATCCCCGGCGTACCTTTTATCCGTTGAGCGATGGCCCTTCCATTCAGAACCACCGGATCACTAGAACCTACTTTCGTATCTGCTCGACGTGTCAGTCTCGCAGTTAAGCTTGCTTATGCTCTTGCACAAACCTCATGATTTCCGACCATGATTAGCAAACCTTCGCACTCCTCCGTTACTCTTTAGGAGGAGACCGCCCCAGTCAAACTACCCACCATACACGGTTCCCGACCCGGATTACGGGTCTGGGTTAGAACATCAAAACTACCAGGGTGGTATTTCAAGGTCGACTCCATCCAAACTAGCGTCTGGATTTCTCAGTCTCCCACCTATCCTACACAAGTAGGTCCAATGTTCAGTGCAAAGCTGTAGTAAAGGTGCACGGGGTCTTTCCGTCTAGCCACGGGTACACGGCATCTTAACCGCGATTTCAATTTCACTGAGTCCCGGGTGGAGACAGTGTGGCCGTCGTTACGCCATTCGTGCAGGTCGGAACTTACCCGACAAGGAATTTCGCTACCTTAGGACCGTTATAGTTACGGCCGCCGTTTACTTGGGCTTCGATCAAGAGCTTCTCCGAAGATAACCCCATCAATTAACCTTCAAGCACCGGGCAGGCGTCACACCCTATACGTCCTCTTTCGAGTTTGCAGAGTGCTGTGTTTTTGATAAACAGTCGCAGCCACCTAGTTTCTGAGGCCCTCACTAGCTCTGAACCTGTGAGGGCGTACCTTCTCCCGAAGTTACGGTACCATTTTGCCTAGTTCCTTCACCCGGGTTCTCTCAAGCGCCTTAGAATTCTCATCCCACCCACGTGTGTCCGTTTAGAGTACGATCACTAATAAACTGAAGCTTAGAGGATTTTCCTGGAAGCAGAGCATCAGCCACTCAAGTTCCGTAGAACTCTCGTCATCACGCCTTAGCCTTAAGAAGAACCGGATTTGCCTAGTTCTTCAGCCTTAACGCTTAAATACACAACCATCTGTGTTCTGGCCTAGCTTTCTCCGTCCCCCCATCGCATTTATTAGTGGTACGGGAATATTAACCCGTTTCCCATCGACTACGCATTTCTGCCTCGCCTTAGGGGTCGACTAACCCTGCGCCGATTAGCGTTGCACAGGAATCCTTGGGTTTTCGGCGGAGGGGTTTTTCACCCCTCTTGTCGTTACTCATGTCAGCATTCGCACTTCTGATACCTCCAGCAAACCTTACAGTTCACCTTCAACGGCCTACAGAACGCTCCTCTACCAATGACCATAAATGGTCATTCCATAGCTTCGGTATGTAGCTTAAGCCCCGTTAAATCTTCCGCGCAGGCCGACTCGACCAGTGAGCTATTACGCTTTCTTTAAAGGATGGCTGCTTCTAAGCCAACCTCCTGGCTGTCTGTGCCTTCCCACATCGTTTCCCACTGAGCTACAATTTTGGGACCTTAGCTGATGGTCTGGGTTGTTTCCCTTTCCACGATGGACGTTAGCACCCACCGTGTGTCTCCCAAGCTGAACTTGTTGGTATTCGGAGTTTGCAATGGTTTGGTAAGGCGGTCAGGCCCCCCTAGCCATAACAGTGCTCTACCCCCAACAGTTATACTTGAGGCTCTACCTAAATAGATTTCGAGGAGAACCAGCTATCTCCGAGCTTGATTAGCCTTTCACTCCTATCCACAGTTCATCCCCGCATTTTTCAACATACGTGGGTTCGGTCCTCCAGTTGGTGTTACCCAACCTTCAACCTGACCATGGATAGATCGCCCGGTTTCGGGTCTACTCCCAGCGACTATGCGCCCTATTAAGACTCGCTTTCGCTACGCCTCCGTTTTCACTTAAGCTTGCCACTGAAAGTAAGTCGCTGACCCATTATACAAAAGGTACGCAGTCACATCTCAAGGATGCTCCCACTGCTTGTACGTACACGGTTTCAGGTTCTATTTCACTCCCCTCTCCGGGGTTCTTTTCGCCTTTCCCTCACGGTACTGGTTCACTATCGGTCAACAGTTAGTATTTAGCCTTGGAGGATGGTCCCCCCATCTTCAGTCAGAATGTCACGTGTTCCGACCTACTTAATATGTCAACTAAACAGCTTCGTGTACGGGGCTATCACCCTGTTTCGCGGCACTTTCCAGAGCCTTCCACTACTGTTTAATTGATCGGCTGTTCCCCGTTCGCTCGCCGCTACTAAGGGAATCTCAATTGATTTCTTTTCCTCCGGGTACTTAGATGTTTCAGTTCTCCGGGTTTGCTTTTTATACCTATGTATTCAGTATAAAATAATGGCTTATGCCATTGGGTTTCCCCATTCGGAAATCTTTGGGTCATCGGGTATTTGTCACCTCACCAAAGCTTATCGCAGACTACCACGTCCTTCATCGCCTTCTGTTGCCTAGGCATCCACCGTGTACGCTTAGTCACTTGATTCTATAACCTTAAATAGTCTGTTGGCCTTTTGTTTCAACAAGCTACGAGCAAAAATACCGCACTAATGCGGGCTTTTTATTCTAAGATATAGTGGACTATAACTTCGTAACGATCTAAAAATAGTTAACTTCATTCCGCAAAGCAGTTTGTCATTAACGTATTACTTGAGAAAACTCGTTTAGTTGCGATTAAAGTTGCCTTTAATCGCCAATAAAATTGATTGTTAATTATGAATAAATAATTAACGCTCTAAGTTTTCATCACCTAGATATACTTTCCTAATTTGTTAAGGTACTCCACTTCATTGAAGTGGTGACTGCTTTAAAAAAGCCAGTCAAAACGTATTTCGAGACCGTTATGTCAATATAAATATATTGATACTGTGTGAGTCATTAATAACTTGAAATAGGTTTTGGCTAGCTTCTTAACTGCCGTCCGTTCAGGCGCCTGTGAGTGTGGTGGAGCCAGGGAGGATCGAACTCCCGACCTCCTGCGTGCAAGGCAGGCGCTCTCCCAGCTGAGCTATGGCCCCATTCAATAAGTAAATGGTGGGTCTAGGTGGATTTGAACCACCGACCTCACCCTTATCAGGGGTGCGCTCTAACCAACTGAGCTATAGACCCTTATGGGCTTGAACGGTTACTTCGTAGATAATTTGTGTGGAAACTCGCTAATCCTTGGGCAGTCTCTATAAGGAGGTGATCCAGCCGCAGGTTCCCCTACGGCTACCTTGTTACGACTTCACCCCAGTCATGAACCACACCGTGGTAACCGGCTTCCCTAAGGTTCGCCTAGCTACTTCTGGTGCAGCCCACTCCCATGGTGTGACGGGCGGTGTGTACAAGGCCCGGGAACGTATTCACCGTGGCATTCTGATCCACGATTACTAGCGATTCCAACTTCATGGAGTCGAGTTGCAGACTCCAATCCGGACTACGACCGGCTTTCTGGGATTCGCTTACTCTCGCAAGTTCGCTGCCCTCTGTACCGACCATTGTAGCACGTGTGTAGCCCATCCCATAAGGGCCATGATGACTTGACGTCGTCCCCACCTTCCTCCGGTTTATCACCGGCAGTCTCCTTAGAGTTCCCACCATAACGTGCTGGCAAATAAGGATAGGGGTTGCGCTCGTTGCGGGACTTAACCCAACATCTCACGACACGAGCTGACGACAGCCGTGCAGCACCTGTCTCTCAGTTCCCGAAGGCACCAAGATATCTCTATCAAGTTCTGAGGATGTCAAGGGATGGTAAGGTTCTTCGCGTTGCATCGAATTAAACCACATGCTCCACCGCTTGTGCGGGCCCCCGTCAATTCCTTTGAGTTTTACGCTTGCGCGCGTACTCCCCAGGCGGTCAACTTAATGCGTTAGCTGCACCACTAAATCCTTAAATGGACCCAACGGCTAGTTGACATCGTTTAGGGCGTGGACTACCAGGGTATCTAATCCTGTTTGCTACCCACGCTTTCGTTCCTCAGCGTCAGTTTTAAGCCAGAGTGCCGCCTTCGCCACTGATGTTCCTTCCGATCTCTATGCATTTCACCGCTACACCGGAAATTCCACACTCCTCTCTTAAACTCAAGTCATCCAGTTTCAGATGCCATTCCTAGGTTAAGCCCAGGGATTTCACATCTGACTTAGATAACCGCCTACGAACCCTTTACGCCCAGTAATTCCGATTAACGCTTGCACCCTCCGTATTACCGCGGCTGCTGGCACGGAGTTAGCCGGTGCTTCTTCTAAAGTTAACGTCACAGTTGCTAGGTATTAACTAACAACCTTTCTTCACAATTGAAAGTGCTTTACAACCCTCAGGCCTTCTTCACACACGCGGCATTGCTGGATCAGGCTTGCGCCCATTGTCCAATATTCCCCACTGCTGCCTCCCGTAGGAGTCCGGGCCGTGTCTCAGTCCCGATGTGGCTGATCATCCTCTCAAACCAGCTATAGATCGTTGCCTTGGTAGGCCTTTACCCCACCAACTAGCTAATCTAACGCAGGCCCATCCAATAGCGATAGCATATAAATAGAGGCCATCTTTGCTCCGTAGAGCGTATGCGGTATTAATCCAAATTTCTCTGGGCTATCCCCCGCTACTGGGTAGGTTCCTACGCGTTACTCACCCGTCCGCCACTCGACGCCTAGATACAAGTACCTATCGTTTCCGTTCGACTTGCATGTGTTAAGCATGCCGCCAGCGTTCAATCTGAGCCAGGATCAAACTCTTCAGTTTAATACTTCTTCTGAGACCGAAGTCTCAATGTTAAGACCGAAGTCCTAACCAATTTCTTTAACTGCAAGTTAATCCCAACGCTTCTTACTTATTCGTAATTGACATTGGTTACTTGCTTTATTGCCTCAAGCAATTAGCAAGCTCCCACACAAATTATCTACTTAGTTTTTTAAATTTCGCCCTCACTTTTCGTCAGGGTAGACTATCAATCTTTACTACGAACTTCAGATGAAGCGTAATGTTTTTTTGATAGTGTGTCTTCTGCGTCTCAGCGTTTGCTGTGTTTCTTCAGAAGAGGCGTGCATTATATACAGCTAACCTAACGCGTCAAGCTTTTATTTCATTATTTTTAATGAAAAACTAAACATAAAATAAAAATACAGATAAAACATATAGATACGCAATATCACCTATTACCTCGTTTATATTAAATTTTATGCTAATGATTACCCCTATTTACATCTAAAATAGACACAAGCAATTGATTATATAATCAATTTACATCATTTATCCAACCAATCACTTGATAAATCAAACTAATTTAAATAAAAAATCTAAATTAGTTTGGATGGAATAGATAAAATTTACAGTTTAGCCAATATTTACCTTCCGACTTGAAGGTCTACGGCTGAAAAGGTACAAACTTAGCCACACATTTCATCGCAGGTATCCATCGACCTATATTCGCAGCAGTAAATAATCGTCCTACTTTGATTTGATTGTGTACGCCATCATGAAATAAAATTGTGCCTCGCTTTTTGGTACAAATTTCATTAATCACTGTATTTAGAATCTTATCCCCCTGCTGATCACTACGCCGCCAATCATAGGCAGACATTTCCCATGCAATATGTTGAAAACCCTGTTCTGATAATGCCTTTAAAACATCAGGATACTGTTGCCGATTAAACCAACCATCACCATAAGGTAGGCGGAATAAAGGCGGCTGTGTAGAGAAGTAGTTTTTGAGGACTTGCTTAGAACGTTGAATCTCTCGACGCAGTTTTTTCGGGGGAAGCTTGGAGTGATGAATATGCTGATAGCCATGTGAACCTATCATATGCCCTTCATTTTTAACGCGCTGTAATATTTTTCGGTTTTCACGACAGATTTTAAGATCATAGCAAGCATTGGGGTCACCTGCATCACAAGCATTTTTATACACGGGACAGTCGACTTTATTCGCAATAACAAAGAAGGTTGCTTTGATTTTCTCCTTCTTTAATACATCTAAAATTGTCGCTGTGACATCAGCAGGACCATCATCAAAGCTTAAGTGAATAGGATATTTTTCTGAGCTAGCACATTGACGTTGATATGTCTGACAATCTATGGCAAAAGTAACTGAGGTGATTAAAAAGAGGTAAAAAATGATAAAAATTTTAAGAAACATAAGATAATGGAATTAAGGATAAGAAAGCTGAACAAGCATAAATACGGTAACGATAGCTAAGTTTAGCTGGTTACAGTAAAAAAATTTAATAATCCAAAATTTTTTATCAATAAAACCGCATGAAATACCGTACGGTTTTACAAAAAAATAATTAGCTATCTTTAGTTAGGCAGTAGTGCATGTTTCAAAACCCAAAGAAAATGCTTTTTATCCTCAGTAGTAGGTGCTGATACTGCTTTAACTGTTGCAACCTCTACTTCTGTACTGCTATCTGTTTCACTGTATACTTCTGAATCAGCAAGAGTTTTATTAGTTTCTCCCTCACTATCATCCAGATCCTCACTCGTATGATCTAACTGTTCATTATTATCTTTGTTATTAAATGTACTGGAAAAGGTGTCTTGTACTTTATTTTTTAGAAATACAATTGGATTATCTGCAAAGCTATTAATCGGCAATAAAGAAACAATAAAAACAAATAAAATCATACTGATAGATTGAGAGTGTAAGTGTATGAACCGCATATAAACTATCCTTAAGGGGATTAATAAATGCTTAAAGTATAGACATCTATACAAATAATTAAATATGATAATCACAATTAAGTGAGTTTTTTTACAGATAATACAGATTAAATTTACTTATATAGTTATCAAACTTCTCCTAGGTCTAAGGCCTAAAAGACATCCGTATCAAGTAATAAATCCAATTTTGCCAAGTAGCGTTTATAACGTCCAATAGAAATCAAGCCTGTCTCTACCTCTTTTTTTACCTGACAGTGGGGTTCGTGAGTATGGCTACAATTTGCAAAGCGACAAGCGTACCCTATCTCCGTAAATTCTCGATAGCCATCACGAATAATATCGGCATTAATCTCTGAAAGCATAAAATCTCGCACACCAGGGGAATCAATCATATAAGTGTCTGCAGCAATGCAATATAAATCGGCCGTAGTTGTAGTATGTTTTCCCTCTCCTGATTGCGAAATATCACCGACCTTAATGGCTAATTCAGGCAATACTTGCTGAATAAGAGAAGATTTACCTACACCTGATTGCCCAACAAAAATGCTCGTTTTATCTTCAAGATGCTGCCTAACTGTAGAAACTCCTTGTTTATTGATTATGCCAGCCTCGTCATCTGCAGCAATGGTTTCAATGACACGATAACCAATCGACTCATAATCACGAATGGCTTGCCAGTCTTTCTCTTGCGCGTACTGTTTAGATAAATCAGATTTATTAATCACAATAATTGCTTCTGCACCCATCTGCTGAGCAGCAATTAGATATTGATCAACCAGCATCCAAGACGGTTTAGGTCTCCATGAGGAAACAATAATAATTTGTTCAATATTAGCCGCAATCGCTTTAGGTTGATGACGGCGATCAGGACGCATTAAGGCATTTTTACGTGCTAGAAGTGTGGTAACAATGGCATTGCCTTGCTGGCTTTCTTGCCAACAGACATAATCACCACAGGCGATATGTTCAAATTTACGCCGTGCCGTACAGCGAATGTGTTCAGACTGTTCAGTTTGTACAATCAACTCTGCTCCATAACGGGTCACAACGCGCCCTTTATGTTGACATTTAGATTTAATTTTTGGGGATACTCTGCCCACTTTTTTTGTATATGTTCGGCTCAAAAGCTTACCCCAAAAATAATCATAATTTAGTTATTCCATCATTTTAAAAGTGATAATAGGTTTGATTTAAATATTCAGTGACATCATGAATTTCATCATCATACCAATTAGTTTTCGTTTTTACATCCCATTTTCTTACCTCTGCTTCTAACTCAGTAAGGTTCTTTGCCTTAGAGAATTGAGCGCTGGATTTATGACAACTTATACATTGACTCGGATCTGCTTCATACAATTGTTTCCCTTTATTTACATCGCTCTGTACTGATATTGGTATTGCCACTAATAGACTGCTGAAGATTAATATTACACTTTTCATCTTACTGCTACTCCTTTCATTATTATCAAGTTTCCATCTTGATGCTTCAAGCTTGTTGCTTTAAGTGAGCAATCCGAATTGAAGCAGGCGGATGGGAGTCATAGAAGGCTGAGTAAACCCGATCAGGGGTTAAACTACTAGCATTCTCTTTGTAAAGACCCACTAATGCACTAATGAGTTCCTCAGCAGAAGATTGTTGAGCTGCAAATTCATCTGCCTCAAACTCATTTTTTCGAGATAATAAGGACATTATAGGACTAATAAAAAACGTAAATACAGGGCTCACCAGCATAAATAAAATCAATGCCATATAAGTTGATGCTTCTGTTATACCTAAGCTGGTATAAAACCAATTTTGCTGCATTAACCATGCTAATGTTGCAAAACCAATCAAAGTCATCAGCGTTGATAACAGCATCTGTTTAACAATATGCTTGCGTTTAAAATGCCCTAATTCATGTGCGAGAACAGCTTCAACTTGTGCAGGGGAAAGATGCTTTAATAAGGTATCAAAAAATACAATGCGCTTATTAGCTCCAAAGCCTGTGAAGTAAGCATTACCGTGACTAGAGCGACGTGAGCCGTCCATCACAAAGACGCCTTGAGAATTAAAACCTGTACGTTTGAGTAAGGCTTCAATGCGTTGCTTTACTTCACCCTCTTCTAACGGTGTAAAACGATTAAAAATGGGTGCTATAAATTTTGGATAAGCCCAGAACATCAATAATGAAAAAGCGGTGAGTGCTACCCATGCATATAACCACCATAAATCCCCTGCGGATTCCATTAACCACAGAATTAATAAAATCAGTGGAACACCTATAACTAATGAAACCAGTGTGGTTTTGATCGTATCAATAAATAGGGTTTTTAACGTGAGTTTATTAAAACCAAATTGTGCTTCAATCACAAAAGTACGATATAAACTGGCAGGTAAATCAATCACACTAGCAATAAAACCCATAGCTAAAATCACCGCTGTGCCTGTCAATAATTCACCCCAACCAAAGCTGCGTATAAACTGGTCTAACAACGACAGTCCGCCACCAATTGTCCAGAGTAAAAGGAGTACAACACTCAGTAATGCTTCCATACGCCCAAAGCTACCCTTTACTTGGGTATAATCAGCCGCCTTCTGATGTTCTTTTAAAGAAATTTTACCCTCAAATTCTTCTGGTACTGCACCGCGATATTTCCGTACATGTTGAGATTGCCGCAAAGATAAATAAATTTGTACCGCAGTGGTAAGACTTAGAAAGAACAGGAAAATAAAAGTAAATGTTTGCATAGTGATGGATTATCTTAAAATTTTTAGGTGGAATAAATCCGATACTAATGATAGTAACACAGACATTATTAAACCCTTATTCTTAAAATGAGACAATTTTATGCCCCAAAATGCTGAAAATCTAATTTGGATTGACCTAGAAATGACAGGTTTAGATACCTTTAATGATGTCATCATTGAAATTGCCACCATCGTTACCGATAAACAACTCAATATTTTGTCTGAAGGTCCGATTATTGCAATTCATCAATCTAATGCTTGTCTTGAAGCAATGGATGAATGGAATACTCAGCAACATGGAAAATCAGGCTTAAGCACCCGCGTTCGGACAAGTGATTATGATGTGACTTATGCAGAACAACAAACCCTAGCATTCTTACAAAAATATGTTCCTAAAGGTGCATCACCCATGTGCGGAAATAGTATCTGTCAAGATCGCCGCTTTATGGCACGCCTTATGCCTAAATTAGAAGCCTATTTTCACTATCGGAATTTAGATGTCAGCACGCTAAAAGAATTAACGCAGCGTTGGCAGCCCGATATTTTAGATCAGTTTGAGAAACAGGGTTCTCACTTAGCCATGGATGATATTCGAGAATCGATTGCTGAAATGCGCTTTTACCGCAAAACTATTCTAAAAATTTAATCGCCTTATACAATACGGGCTAGGGATAAGAATATTACTTTTGTGCTAGTATTCTGCACCATACTTTCAGATAGGCGGAATACTAGCTCAATGTATATTTTATCAGTGCTGGATTACCGCTAGAAATTCGTAGCATATTTAGACTTTTCTCATCCTAAAAGACTAAATGATTGCAAAATAACACGGAATATATTTTTTCATGAAAACACGATTAAACCGAGCGATTGCTAGCCCTATTAGGCATCTACTTATAGGTTTAGGTTTGTTCCTATCCCCTTTTATTCATGCAGCTGATGCTGTATCTGTTGCAAAGCCTGCGGTTGCCAAAATTATTCCAGTTGAACAACTGAAATCACAAACCACTTCGATTTTAGGCAGTTCAGTTATTCCTAAAAAGCAGGTTTCTTTAACGGCTCAAGCACCAGGTCGAGTGCTATCTTTACGCGGAAAAGTTGGCACCGCCTTTAAACGAGGCGATGTGATTGCTGAGATTGATGCGTCAGCACTCTTAGCACAACGTCAAAGTGTTATTGCTCAAGTATCTGCCGCACAAGCAGGCTTATATAATGCAAGAATACAATATCAACGGGAACTGACTTCACCTAAACGTGATGATATTGGTGCAATGCCTGGATTTGGTTTTCCTGCCATGATGGATCAATATATGACCCGCCCAATGGCGGATATGATGGGTTCAACCGATACGGATGCTAATCGTCATGCCGATTTAGTCAGTAGCCAAAATGCAGTTTCACAAGCCAACTATGCTTTACAACAAGCAGTGGCACGTTTACAAGGTATCAACTCTTCCCTACGTGATAATAAAACCATTGCCCCTTTTGATGGCATTATTATGAAAAAAATGGTTGAAGTGGGGGATACCGTACAAGCGGGTCAAGCATTAGTTTCTTTAGGTTATGTTAAAGCGATGCAATTACGGGCTGATGTACCTTCTGGCTTAGTCTTAAACTTGAAACCGAATATGCCTATTATGGCAAGAATTGCAGGTTCTGCCCCTGTTCAAGCAAAAGTAGCTGAAATTCATCCTGTTGCTGATCCTAAACGTCATACGGTGGTCGTAAAATTCGATTTACCGCTGGGTGTTAAAGCCTATTCTGGCATGTATGCGGAAGTCATGTTACCACTTAATAATCAACATGTTACAGGGAATATTGTTATTCCTCGTTCTGCCTTATTAAAAGGACGCAGTCTACCCAGTGTATTAGTTGTGACAGATAAATCATCTGAGTTACGCTTATTACGCTTAGGTTCAATGCAAAATGATGGTCGTTTAGAAGTTGTGTCAGGTTTAAGTACTAAGGATAAGATTATTGATAATCCACCATCGGGGGTTACTTCTGGTTGGCTTCCTATCTCTGTAAATAATACAACGCCTGTTGTTGTTAAAGAAGCAGAAACAGCCGCTGTTCCCATTAAGCAGTAAATTTTCTAGCTTCTACTCTTAGCTACTCATGAATTATGGATTTCTCTTATGAACGATGATAAGACACCACAAGACGATATGGAAAAAAAGTCTGCCGCTAAAATACCACTTTCCAAAAATTTAGGTATGGCAGGTGGTATGGCAAAAGCCTTTATCACTTCACCACTTTCGTTATTACTCTTATTAAGTTTCTTTGCGATTGGTGCATTGGGCTTAATGAAAACACCTCGTCAGGAAGACCCACAAATTTCTGTGCCAATGGCCGATATTTATGTGCAATATCCTGGTGCTTCTGCCAAAGAAGTGGAAAGCTTAATTGCTAGACCACTGGAAGGAATCTTGTCAGAAATGACAGGAGTTGATCATGTTTACTCTGCATCCAAGCATGGTATGGCAATGGTTACTGTACAGTTTGATGTGGGAGAAAATTTCGAAGAATCCTTAGTCAAGCTTTACAACAAGGTTGCCTCTAACCGTGACAAAATACCTGTCGGTGCCAAAGACCCCTTAATTAAACCTAAGAGTGTCGATGATGTTCCTGTTGTCACGCTAACATTGTGGTCGAATCAGGTCGATGATGCGAGTTTACGTTTAGTCAGTTTAGACCTTTTACAGTCTTTACGAGAAGTCCCTAATACCAGTCAAAGTTTTATTGTCAGTGGACGCAGTGAACAGGTTAAAGTTGAAATATTACCTGAACGGCTTGCTACTTATGGCGTATCACTGGATCAAGTTGCAAATACCATTCGTGGTGCAAACTCAGAACGCCAAGCAGGTTCAGTTGAGCCTAACGCTAATTCTATCAATGTTTATACAGGTTCATTTTTAACCTCTGCAGAAGATATTAAACGCTTAATGATTGCAGTGGTTTCAGGTCGTCCTGTTTATATTCGAGATATTGCTAATGTTGAAGCAGGCCCTAGCATTGCTAAGAAAATGGTTGGCTTCTACACAGGTAAAGGCGATAGTGCAGATTCTAAAGAAGTAGCAATCAATGCTCCTGCTGTGACTATTGCAATTGCCAAGAAACACGGTACAAATGGTGTTGATGTTGCAGAAGCGATTATTAAGAAAGTCGATGAATTAAAAGGACGCATGATTCCTGATAATATTCATGTTGCGGTTACCCGAGACTATGGTGCATCTGCAAAAGAAAAAGTGAATCATCTACTCATGAAGTTAGTGATTGCAACAGGCATTGTTACCATATTAGTTTGGTTTTTCCTCGGTTGGCGAGCGGCCTTAGTGGTTACATTAGTGATTCCTTCTGTTATCACAACCACTGTATTTGCGGCATGGTTATTAGGTTTAACGATTGATCGAGTCAGTTTATTTGCTTTGATTTTTTCGATTGGTATTCTAGTCGATGATGCGATTGTGGTCGTTGAAAATATTTATCGTCGCTGGCTGATTGATCATAGTTTACGCACAGATGTTGCCGTTGATGCAGTACGTGAAGTAGGTAATCCAACTATCTTAGCGACCGCAACAGTTATTGCGGCTTTAATTCCAATGGGAATGGTCGGTGGAATGATGGGACCTTATATGTCACCGATTCCCGTTTTAGGTTCGGTAGCAATGGTCATTTCACTCTTTGCAGCCTTCGCCTTTACGCCATGGTTAACTTATCGTTTCAAACCAAAACTTAGTAATTTAGATGCAGCAGCTGAAAAAGAGCATCGTCAGGCGGCATTCGTCGAGAAAATCTTCCGCAGTATTATCATTCCTTTGATCCGTGATACACGTAAAGGCTATGCCTTAATTGCGGCGATTGTAGTCATTTTCTTTCTGTTTATGGGTTTGTTCTATACCAAAGATGTCAAAGTAAAAATGTTACCGCTGGATAATAAGCCAGAGTTTAATATTGTGATTAATTTTCCTGAAGGTACAGCTTTACCTACCAATGCTAATTTTACAAATAAGCTAGCGCTAGTAATGAAAGAGATTCCTGAAGTAACGGCATTACAAACCTATGTAGGTACAGCATCGCCCTTTAATTTCAATGGCTTCGTACGTCACTACTATTTAAGACAATCTCCGTGGCAAGCCGACATTCAAGTACAACTGGTATCTAAAAATGATCGAGAGCGTTCCAGTCATCAAATTGCCGATGAAGCACGGGCAAAACTAACCCCATTAGCAAAAGCAGCGGGTGCAAAAATTCAAATTGTTGAAATGCCGCCCGGACCACCTGTTTTACAATCTGTCGTTGCAGAAATTTATGGACCTGATGCAGAAACCCGTCGTCAAGTAGCTAGAGACATTACCAAGATTTTTGAACAAGCAGAACACTTAGGTGATGTGGATAACTTGATGGAAGCCCCTCACAGTATTTTACGCTTCCATGTTGATACTGAAAAAGCCCAACGTAATAATATTTCTGTTGATGATATTAATCGCTCGATTGAAATGACCATGGGTGGATTCGTATTAGGAGATATTAAGCCCCATCCTGATATGAATCAGCGTCAATTAGAATCAACCCCGATTATTATTCAAGTACCACTGGCAGTCCGTTCACAAATTAATCGTTTGATTCAATTGCCTGTTTCAAATCGTGCAGGGCAAACCATAGCTTTATCTGAGTTAGGTAGTTTTAGTGAAGAACCTGAAGATGCACCGATTTATCATAAGGACTTACGTCCCTTGGAGTTTGTTACCGCAGAAACGATTGGTGATTTAGCTGCACCTGTTTATGGTCAATTTGAAGTTGAAGATATTCTCAAACAATCTGGCTATCGCACTCCTGATAATGTGGAGCTAAAAAGCTTCTGGGGTATCTTAGATTCTGCTGAAGAGAAAACCAGTCAATTGGATTGGGGCGGTGAGTGGACAGTGACTTGGGAAACTTTCCATGATATGGGTATTGCCTTTATGGGAGCCTTACTACTAATCTATATGGTGATTGTGGCGCAATTTGGTAACTTCGTATTGCCTGCTGTCATTATGGCACCGATTCCTCTCACACTCATCGGCATCATGCCTGGACACTGGATGATTGGAGCAGACTTCTCAGCGACTTCAATGATTGGCTTTATCGCCTTAGCAGGCATTATCGTTAGAAACTCGATTCTACTAGTCGATTTCTCACGCCAATGTGTACGAGAAGGAATGCCTGTGACAGAAGCGGTGATTAAAGCCTGTGAAGCTCGAACCCGTCCAATTGCAATTACTGCACTTGCCTTAATTGGTGGTTCATTAGTGATTCTTGATGATCCTATTTTCCAAGGAATGGCAGTGTCGTTGATCTTTGGTGGCGCAGTCTCGACCTTACTAACCTTATTAGTCATTCCACTCGGTTGTATTAGTGCAGGCGAAGCCCTAGCAGGTAATACTAAAAAGAAGTAATAGCTTCAACATAGAACGGCAGGAATCTGTATAATTATTCTCTATCATTTCAACTTGATAGGGAATAAAAATGCAGCTTTCAGTCGTTTATAGTCGTACTAATCAAGGCATTGATGCACCATTAGTCAGTGTTGAGGTTCATATTTCCAATGGTTTACCATCCCTTTCAATTGTAGGTCTCCCTGCGACTGCGGTCAAAGAAAGTAAAGATCGAGTTCGTGCTGCCCTATTAAATGCTCACTTTAAATTTCCCGATGGCCGTATTACCGTCAACCTTGCTCCTGCTGATATACCCAAAGATGGTGGGCGTTTTGACCTACCTATTGCAATCGGTATTCTTGCCGCAAGCAACCAAATTCCACATTTATCCTTGTCAGAATATGAATTTGTCGGTGAACTCTCTTTAGGGGGTACATTACGAGAGGTTAAAGGCATTCTCCCCACCGCTTATGCGACGCAATTGGCACAACGACAATTAGTTGTTCCAGTAGAAAATGCAGAAGAAGCTGCCTTAATTGATGCTTTAAATGTTTTTGCGATTGATCATTTATCTACAATTTCCAGCCATCTACAGAATATTAATATCTGTTTACCCTATCAATCCCATAAAACTTTTTGTGAACCTGAATATTCTGTTGATCTAGCTGATGTGAAAGGTCAGTTTCAAGCCCGACGTGCTTTGGAAATTGCCGCTGTTGGTGGACATCACATGCTAATGATCGGCCCTCCAGGGACAGGTAAAACGATGTTAGCCCGACGCTTAGCAAGCATATTACCTAAAATGAGTGAAGCTGAAGCTTTAGAAGCTGCAACCATTGCTTCTATCAGTCAACAAGGTTTTCAGGTTGAACACTGGAGACAACGTCCAGTACGTGATCCTCATCATACCTGCTCGGGAGTTGCCTTAGCAGGGGGCGGTATTCAAGCTAAACCAGGAGAAGTTTCTTTAGCTCATCAAGGTATTCTATTTTTAGATGAACTGACCGAATTCAATCGGCATGTATTGGATGTATTACGTGAACCTTTAGAAACACAGCAAATCAGTATTTCTCGGGTGGCTCAACAAGCTACCTATCCCGCTAATTTTCAGTTAATTGCTGCCATGAATCCTTGCCCACAAGGCTATGCTTGTGACTTTAAAGAGAATTGTCATTGTAGTTTTCAACAACAACAGCGTCATCGAGCTAAGTTATCCGCACCCTTTTTAGATCGAATTGATTTACAAATTGAAGTACCACGTTTAGCTCACAAAGACTTAATCTCTAATCAAAAAGGAGAATCCAGTCAACGAGTTCGAGGAAGAGTTTTACAGGCAAGAGAGCGGCAATTACAGCGACAAGGAAAAATAAATACACTTTTAAACCCTCAAGATATTGAAAAATATTGTCCACTCTCTCAAATGGATAATACGCTCTTAGTTACTGCACTGGAACGTTTTAAACTTTCTGCCCGTGCCTATCACCGTATTTTAAAAGTTGCCCGTAGTATTGCTGATGTGGCTGATTGTGAATCAATAAAAACAATGCATATCACTGAAGCTTTATCCTATCGCTGTATGGAACGTTTATTGGTTAGCCAAGAACATAATATTGCTTCAATGTAACTGTACTGCTAATGCTCGGGAAACTAGTTCACCGAGATAGTTAATAAATAAGGTTCCCATCGCAGGATTAAAACGATGCTCATCACAACTACCAAGGGCTAATACGCCTATGCGTTTACCTTCATAGAGTGGGATCAGTACTGCAGAACGTACCGCATCATGGTTTTTACCAAATAAAAATAATTCTTGTTTTGGACGTAAGCGACCACAGACGGCTTCTCGCTTTTGAAATAAGGCTTCAAAATGTTTGAGTGAAGGCGAGTCTTTGGCAATAAAATGTAAACCTTTGCTATCTTCACCTTGTCCGATTAAGCGCAATACCACATGATCAGCATTAAATTCATTACGGAGAATCGCTTGGCAACTTGCAACGGTGGCATCTAAACAATCACTGTGCATCAATTCTAAAGCAAGATGGTGTAAACGACTCACCGCACTTTCGCTGCTATTAGCAGCTTTAATAAAATTACTCAATTGTCGTTCTAATACTTGATTTTTATTACGCAATAAAGAAATTTGTCGTTCGACTAAAGAAATTGCGTCACCCGTTGGATGAGGTACATACAAGTTTTCTAATATATCTAAGTGGTGATGAAAAAAATCAGGATGGTCACTTAAGTACTCACGAATTAAGTCTGCATCAATTTCGCTCGTTATTGGCTTTACCGCTTGATTCGTCATAGTTCAATACATCCTGTAAACACACTTTTTGCCGCCCCAGTCATAATAACGGGTGCATCTTTGGATGCCCATTGTACCGTTAATTGTCCCCCAGGTAAGTCTACTTTTACCTCATTCGTCAGTTTGTTTTGCAATATACCCACAATCACGGCAGCACAAGCTCCTGTACCACAGGCTTGTGTTTCACCTACTCCACGTTCAAAAACACGTAAACGTATATGCTGCGGATTCAGTACTTGCATAAAACCAACATTAACTCGATTAGGAAATATCGAATGTTGTTCTAAATATGCACCGAGAGTCGATAATGGCGCAGTCTTAATATTATCAACCGTGAGTACCGCATGAGGATTACCGACTGAAACTGCCCCAAAATTTACACTTGAAGGCAATAAGGAAGAATCACTAGGTTTTAAGAATAAAGTATATTCTGTCCGTTCTTGTTCAGCTAAGAAGGGAATATTGTTAGGTTGTGTTATTGCAATGCCCATATTAACGGTCACTTCACCATTATCTTGTACGATTAGGGTAATTTTACCTGATGTCGTCATAACAGGAATTTCCGTTTTAGTGGTCAACCCTTGATCAACAACAAAGCGGGCAAAACAGCGCGCACCATTACCACATTGTTCTACTTCACCCCCATCGGCATTGAAAATACGATAGCGGAAGTCAGCCTCGTCACCTGCATAATTTTCAACAAATAAGATTTGATCACAACCAATCCCTAAGTGACGATCAGCAATAAATTGTAATTGAGTTTGAGAGAGATGAACCACAGTATCAACAGCATTAATAACGATAAAATCATTGCCTAAACCGTGCATTTTAGTGAAGTGTAATTTCATAATAAAAGAATTAATCAGGTAGCCTATGGAGAATTTCAGTGTTTGATGATATTGTATCTTCCTCTCACTTTTGAACAAATATTATTAACGATAATTCGGGAAATATTACATATGGAACATCATGACGAACTAGACGCAAAAGGTTTAAACTGTCCTCTACCTATTCTACGTGCTAAGAAAGCCGTTAATAAATTAGAGTCAGGACAAACTTTAAAAATTATTGCTACTGATCCAGGTTCAGTCAAAGACTTCGAGTCATTCTGCAACCAAACAGGTCATGCATTACTGGGTTCTGAAGCAGACGGTGGCGAATTTACTTTTTATATTCAAAAAGGTTAATTCGTAATAATAAGCATTCTCTGCTTATTTTCGACAAAAAAGGCAGCTTAGGCTGCCTTTTTTGTTTCTGAAAATTGATCAATTAACTATTTGAAGAAGGTGTTTTTTATGGATAAAAAATCATTGCTTAAGATCCCTAAAGCCTTGCGGCGCAGTGTGGGTAATACTTTAGTTGACTACCAACAAATTCAGACAGGCGACCGTATTTTGTTAGGGCTTTCAGGTGGAAAGGATTCCTTAAGTTTATTACATATTCTACTTCATTTTCAAGCGCATGCTCCCATTGAATTTAGTATCGGTGCAGTAACGATTGACCCACAAAGTGGCACATTTGATCCTTCTCCCTTAATTCCTTATATGAAATCCTTGGGGGTTGATTATCATTTTTGCCAAGCACCTATTGTCGATTTAGCAGAAGAACATATGGATAATGATTCCTATTGTGCTTTTTGTGCGCGAATGAAACGAGGACTAATTTATAAAACAGCCCGAGAAAATAACTATAATGTCATTGCGCTTGCTCAACATCTAGATGACTTAGCTGAAAGCTTTTTAATGTCAGCTTTTTATGGTGGACAACTAAAAACCATGAAAGCCAATTATGTGATTGAAAAGGGTGATTTACGAGTTATACGCCCTTTAGTTACCAGTCGTGAACGACAAATGGCCGACTTTTCACAAGCTGCTCAGCTGCCTGTTATTATAGAAAATTGTCCTGCTTGCTTTGCTAAACCCACTCAACGTGAGAAAATGAAGCAACTATTATTAAAGCAAGAAAAAACCCATCCAGATATTTATCGCAGCCTACTAACCGCAATGCGTCCGCTAATTGCTAAAAATTCAACCTAAAATTAATTCCCAGAAAGCCCCTACATTCAGTATGCATTTATTTTAAGATGTACTAGTATTTGTCAACAGCCAATCCAATTAACCCAATAATGAGGATTAAGCCATGTTAATATCCCGTGCGTTTTTATCAAAAAAGGAGATAAAGCTATATTTTTATTAGCTTTATATATCTAATTTATGAACAAACTTTTTATATTGCTTATTGCAGGCAGTTTCTTTGCGTCAGCGCAGATAAGTGTTGCTGAAGCAAGTTCCAAAAAGAAATCCTATTCCATCTCTAAAAAAGCCAAGCATAAGAAAGCTAGAATTAAAAAACATAAAAAAACCCAATACAAAAAACATAAAAAATTTCGACAAAGCTTGCGCGTAACCGCAACAGCTTACAATTCACTCCGCTCCCAGACAGATAGCACACCGAATATTGCTGCATGGGGAGATCGTCTACGTCCTGGAATGCGTGTTATCGCTGTTTCACGCGATTTATTAAGACGAAGTGGCTTAAAACACAATACTTTAGTGAGAATAAAAGGCTATCCAGGTACTTATCGTGTCAAAGACAAAATGAATCGACGCTTCCAGCGCCGCATTGATGTCTACATGGGTAAAAATGTTAAGAAAGCTCGCCGCTGGGGACATCGTAAGGTGGTTATCCAATGGTAATGTCACCATAAACATTTAAAAAACCCAATAAAAAAGCTCACCTTAATAGTGAGCTTTTTTTATGCAAATAATAATATTTTTTTGTGAAACAGAAGACAACTAGTCAAACAAAAACATAATAATTGCCAAAATAAACAATGCAATTGCCAAACCAATCAGTGAAAAAAATACTTTCTGTGCTGCTCCCATTGACTTCGATTGAACATCGCTTGCTTCCACCTCCGATGTAATCTTTACACTATTTGCTACCGCTTCATCCACCTGCAAAAGACGTGAATCTGTAACAATATCATCTATACCTTGTGTATCAGTCTGCGGAGGAATGTATTCCGAACTTTCTACCAAGCTATAATCTTGTTGAAGTAAATCAAATGCCTGTGTTTTTTGCTCTTTTAACATCGTATCTTGATAAAGCAAGGAGGCAAAACTTTTACATTTACCTGCCACAATGGAATGAATTTTTCCATGTTGTACTTTGAGTAACACCCCATTAAGCCGAAAAGTGTACATTGCCACTAAAGCCACTTCACCCACTTCATCATTTTCTAAATGAATCTTTAATTTAGGTTGATGTTTAGAGCGTACCTTATGTGCTAATAACGGAATGACCACAACAGCATCAGACTGATTTTCTAATTGACGTTCAATCGCTTGTGAAACAGGGGTGGAGGTTAACCAAGCACGTTTCAACACCTCATTTAAGGGAATATCCAACAAGCTATCCAATTGTTGATAGACATCTGTCTTGACCTGATCCCAGTCCAGCCCTGCCACTCTATCCTGTAAAACACGGCGAATCGACGCAATATTTTCTTCCTGTTCAGCCGCTTGCCAACCAATTCGCTTTGCCTGCTTAAAATTAGGTTGTAATAAATCATTTAAGCTTATCGAATTTTTTGACATATTATTGATCCTTATATGGGACAGCTTGCGTTTTCATCTCTAAGCGTTGTTCACCTTGATCGGGAATTGCCTCATAATCCACCTTAGCTGATTTTATGTTGGTAACTGTTTTAGTGCGCTTTAAAAAGAATTTTATTAATCCAGCCAAGATAAATAAACCGATGCCCATAATGGCAAGTAAAAACCACGAAGGCCAAACCCAAATTTTAATCACTTTACTCCGCAGCGTTTGCTGCTGATAGTTTGCTTCTACAAATGCTTCATAAGAACCAATACTTGCATAACGGTGCTTTGCCCAAAGACGTGAAGTTTCTTGCACATTATCATCACCAAAGTGAACTCGATAGCTCATATTAGCTTCGATTTGAGCCGATGTTTTAATCGTAAAACGCATCGCTTTACCCGAAACAACATGGTAATTGTTAGTCGATAATGATAAAGCATTTTTACTAATTCCATTGGGGATCGCGTTAGTATTTGCTTTAACGGAAACCCCTTTGGGCAATTCACCATTTTCTGACATCACAATTAATTGTGCTTTATCTGAATGCTCAAAGCCTTGGCTATCTCTGACCCGCAAGCTAACCCAATATTCCCCCGGTTCCCAATTTTGAGTTTCAAGCATATAATCATCTTCCTCACCACTACCACCGCTTTCATCCATCCAATAAACACTCAGTACCGTCTTTTTATCATGACTGGAATAGCTCTTAAACGTAGCACTATCCCCTTGAGAAATAATGAGTGTTGCAGGTTCTATTTTTGCGATCGGTTGTTGCCAGGTAGCATCGACCTTAATCATAATAGGCGTACTACTATAAACCCCAACATCATCAATAATGGCTTCAGCAACCACTTGATAATTACCTGGTTTACTAAAGCGATGAATCCAAGATGACTGCTCCGTACTATAGGTTTGTGTATTAATTTTAAAGCGATAATTAATATTTTCGGCAATACCCTCAGGTGTTAACACACCTTTTAAAAGTAAAGGTTCATTTTGTTTGATTGTGTTTTTATTAATATCTAATTCAAATTTAAAATCAGGTTTAATTGACTGCACAAGATTAATAGCCGTTCTTGGCTGAATAGACATTCCTGCACTGGGACTTTGAGTCAAAATCAATGATAATGTACCCAGACGTTCCGTAACTGTTCCAACCTTTAAGCCTGCTTGGATCAGACGCTGTTTAGCCTCATTAAAAGAAAGTCCTACAACATTAGGCGCAATAATCTTAACTTCCGTCTTATCCTGATCCTTTAGAGCTTGCTCAGCTACTTGTTTTTCTGCTTCTACCCTTGCAGCTTCTTTAGCCTGTTTTTCGGCAGCTATCCTTGCAGTTTCCTTAGCCTGTTTTTCCGCTTCTATCCTTACATCTTCCTTAGCCTGTTTTTCTGCAACTGTCTTTGCGTCCTGTGTTTGCTGATCTTCCATCGACTCCTTCTCTGGCTTAGCATTATTCTTAGTCACCTCTAACCACTGAGATTTCGCATGAGACCAAGCTCCATTGCCTTGACGCACACTAGCAGTTACAATCATTCGCCCGACCTTTGTGACCTTATAACTTAATTGCGCTTTTTTACTGTTAATCATTTTTCCATCAATCGAAAAAGCATAACTAAATTGTGTCTCTTGCGAAGCGTTAGTTTGAATTAATGCTTGCAATATAACGCTTTCACCTACGGCAACTTTTTTGCTGCTTAGTTTTAAGTTAACCTTTAACTTCTTTTGTGAAGCTTTTGTTTCATTTTTAACAACAGGAGCTGATTGTTTTTCTAATTTATCTTCTTTATTTGCTATTGCTTTATTATTAGCAGATTCATTTTTGTCCAATTCTTTTTCAGTCGCTGTATTATCAACACTCTCTTTTTTGTCTGTAGCCTCAGTTTTTTCTATGACTACAGGCTTTTCTTTACCCTCAGTATTTTTATTTTTTGACTTAACTGCAATAGCAACTTCAACATGAATAGCTGTATTTTTATTCACTTCTGAGTTAACCGCATGACTTTGGGCAATAATCGTTCCTACAGGCTGAGTACTTTCACGATCAACTACCTTACCTAATACTAATTGACGACTCGATAGCAGCCCTTCTGCACTTTGTGGCGTTTGACCCAGCAAACTAGGAACAGTAATTTTAGCTATCGCAATAGCATCACTGGTCTGATCCAACGTTTCATGGTTCTCTTCATTGTTAATTACTTTATCAAGATTATCTAGCAAGGTTTCTTGTAGTTTATCTTTTAAGAGAAGTAAGGGGTTTTCTGCATAACTATTAATCGGTAATAGTATGAGTAAAAATATTATCAACATACGGTTGATAAATTGAGAGTAGGAGTGTGTAAGCCGCATAATATTGATCCTTAAAGGTGCTGATGCAAGAGTTATAAGGGTGATTGGAGTATAGGCATGAATGGAGCCACTTGGACGAAGCAATTTCAAATAATGTGTTTTTTTAAGGTGATAGGGTTGTTAGACTCAGTAAATACGATCTAATTTCATAAAAAAAACGAATGTTAACCATCTTATTCGCATTAGTCTATTACTATTGTATATTTTTTAAGCTACCTTTTAAACACGGGAATGGAAGCCCAGATAGATGAATCCTCATAAGCCATTAGCGATGTCTCTACAAGACCCCATTAAACACGGAGGCAATCTACGTGAAGCCGCTAAAAAGTATCAAACTCCCTTAGCAGATTGGATGGATCTTTCCACAGGAATTAATCCGAATGGTTGGCAACCACCTGAAATTCCAGCCTACGTATGGCAGCGTTTGCCTGAAGAAGAGGATGGTTTACATCAAGCGGCACAACAGTATTATGGCGTGACTTCCCTATTAGCGATTGCAGGTTCACAGGCTGCTATTCAAGCACTGCCTTATTGTCGCTCTCAATCAAAAGTAGGAATTATTTCACCTGCTTATGCAGAATATAACTATTGCTGGCGTAATGCGGGGCATGAAGTCATCGAAATTGATGCAGATCATATTGAAGCACATATAAGCAACTTGGATGTACTCATTGTGATTAATCCCAATAATCCTGATACTCACTTGCATTCTCTCTCCACATTGCATCGTTGGCAACAACAATTAATACGAACTGGCGGTTGGTTAATTGTTGATGAAGCCTTTATGGATAGCACACCTAAACACAGTTTATTGCGACACGATATGAGTACAATGCCTAATTTAATCGTGCTACGTTCCTTGGGGAAATTTTTTGGTTTGGCAGGCTTACGCTTAGGATTTATTATTGCAAATCCCACCATTTTAGCACAGTTACAATATTCACTAGGTACATGGTCAATCTCAAATCCTAGTCGTTATTTAGGTAAAAAAGCACTACTTGATACTGTATGGCAACAAAAAACACGCTTGAATCTAAAACAGAAAAGTCAGCAATTACAGCAGTTATTGCAACAACAACTGCATCAATATTTTGATCAGACTATTTTTTGTACTTCATTATTTTGTTATATCAGGGGTCATAACGCACAATTATTACATACTCAATTGGCACGATCTGGAATTTGGACACGCTATTTTGCTAAGCCACAGGCAGTGCGGATTGGTCTGTCACAGGATGAACAAGAGTTTCGTCGCTTACTTAGCGCACTAAAGCAAGTTTCTGATTGAGACTGTATTATCGCCCAGCTTTACAAAAAATATTTGCAACCTTGAGGAGAATAATACTGATGTTAGATTGGGATGACCCACTGTCAATAACACCTAAAAAGCCGTCAAACAGCCCTGCAAGTGATAAAACTGACTTTATCACAGCCACAGCAGATAAACCAATAAGCGAGAAATTAGCCAATACTGCGGAGATAAGCCAACACTCTACGGCTAAAGAGCCGCCTAAACATAAGACATCAGCAAATACACCATCTGCTGATTACTCTACTGAAATCAAGCAAGCTAAACATAATATTCAACCTGTAAGAACAGAAGATAAACGGGTTATCAATGGTATGACGGACGTCAACCAACTCGCACCGTTTAAGTACCCGTGGGCATGGGAGTTCTTCTTAAATGCCAATAAAAACCATTGGACACCGCTTGATATTAATATGGCTCAGGATGTGAAGGATTATCATCACAAACTCTCTCCTGAAGAAAAGCATGTTTATGAAAATGTCTTAGCTTATTTAACAACATCCGATGTACTGGCTATGCGTAATATTGGTCTTGCTGTCATGGAAAAAATGACCGCTCCTGAGTTACAAATTTATCAAGCACGTCAAGTATATGAAGAAGCACTACATTGCTATGAAGAAGGTACGGAAGTACTAACTAATAAAGGCTTTATTAATTTTAGAGATATTCAAACAGATAGCCTAATTGCTCAATATAACAAAGATAGTAGTATTGAATTTGTAGCTCACTTAGGCATTACTGTGGATGATTTTAAGGGTGAATTAATCCAATTTGAATCATCGGTGTATCAAACCTCGGTTACTCCTAATCATCGTTGTGTCAGTTTTAATACGAGAAAAGATAACCAACTAGAAATTACACTCGCAGAAGATTTGTCCCCTAGTAATAGAAATTTTCCTGTTGCAGGTCAATTAACAGGCAATAATAATACAACACTGAGTCATTTAGATAAATTACGCATAGCCTATCAAGCCGATGGCACAGTTCGTAATAATGGGAATATCACTTCTGACAATACCGTTACGTATCGTTGGCATTTACGCAAACAAAGAAAAGTTGAACGATTAATTAATTTACTTGAGCAACTTGAACTGCGTTATACACAATCAGGTGAATACATCGAAGTCTGGATACCGACTGAATTTAATTTTAGTAAAGACTTTTCTTTTGTGGATTTATCTCAGGTTTCATTGCAGTGGTCAAAAGATTTTATTGGAGAGCTAACTCATTGGGATGGTTCTAAAAGTGCTGATATGACGCGTTATTCATCCACTAATATTAACTGTATTAATATTGCAACAGCAGTTGGCACATTAGCAAACTATAGAGTAGACAGTCATGTTTCCCAAACGAGTGCAGGCAATGATTACTATACGCTCAATTTTATTAATAAAAATTACGTTTCAGGACGAAGTATCACTAAGTCCAATAAACCTTACAACGGTAAAGTTTATAGTGTAGGTGTGCCTTCTACGATTATTATCACTCGTTATAACAATAAAGTGTGTGTCAGTGGTAATACATGGACATATCAACACTGTATTGAAACCATTGGATTAGATCAGGGCGAAATCTATAATCGTTACCGTACTGTGCCTGAAATTTATAGCAAAATTCAAATTGCTAATCGACGTTTAGATGCTGTAATGCGTTCTGATATGAATTTAAAAAATCGCGATAATTTAGAAACATTCGTGATGTCCTATTTATTCTTTGCAGGTATTTTTGAAGGCTGTTGGTTTTATAATGGTTTTAGCCCTATTTTTGCCTTACAACGACGCGGTTTAATGAAAGGCACCGCAGAGCAATTGCAATACATTATGCGCGATGAAGTGATGCATGCTTCTTTTGGCATTCGCGTGGTAAAACAAATTATTCGTGAAGAAAATGTGACTTTAGATCCTAAAAAGATTAGAGAAATGTGGGATGAAGCCGAAGCTGCTGAGGCTGACTATGCACGCTTTCTTTTGCAAGATCCTATTTTAGGTTATTCCCATCAAGACCATACGGAGCAATTCCGTTTTACTGCTAATCGCCGTGCGCGTCAATTAGGGCTAGAAGAAATTCCTTTTCCTAATGCTGAAAATCGTTTGCCTTGGCTAGAAGAACAAGCAAATATGCGCAAGGAAAAGAATTTCTTTGAGACCCGTGTTACAGAATATCAAACAGGCGGAGCTTTAAAATGGGACTGATGTTTAAAATGTGTTTAACATCAAAATAACAAGTTTTCCACATATCGACTTTTAACTATTTATTAATTACCCTTTTATCTTAATAGATTATCCTATTATCATTTTCGATAATATTTATAAAAATAAAAGTATCTATATTCTTTGTGTTAGTTCTTAAACTGAGTTAACACGAAGAACACTTATAAAAATTAATATTCAACTCTTCAATAAAGTTCAATTTTGTTTTCTTATTATCAAGAATAAAAATATTAATATTTATAAAATTTCTTTTAAAAAATCAATGGATAGAATGAGAAAAATTAACAGGATGAAAAACAAAAGAAATACGGTTAAATCTATATTATTACCTGCATTCATTGCAAGTACATTATCATACGGATTTATTAACCCAACAATATTTGCAGCAGATGGAGAAAGTACAGAAAGTTCAGAGACTTATGATGAAAATGGATTCAATTCTGATGGTTATAATGAAGCAGGCTTCGATATCAGTGGATATGATATCGATGGATATGATATCAATGGCTATAATGAAGCGGGTGAATCTCGGGATAATAGTCAGTTAGATTTATTCTATCAAGCTAACTATCTCACTCAACAGCCACTCATTAGATTTTTCCCTAAAGACCTAAGCCGTGATCCCATTACAAATGGTTTACCTAATCCCAGAGCAATTAGTAATACTATTTCGGCACAAACAGGCAATACCAAAAACTATAAAAATTTAAGTGATATGTTTTGGTTATGGGGACAATTTACAGATCATGATATAGATATTTCACTCAGTGACGCAACTAAACCTGCATTTATTAATATACCCGCAGATGATCCACAATTCTCCGTAGCGATGGCATTTACCCGCTCTTTAACAAACCCAACAGGAGAACAATTAAATGATATTACACCACAGATTGATGGTTCTAATATTTATGGATCAAGCAAATCAGTGGAAACAAGTTTAAGAACAGGCAGTGGTGGATTATTTAAAGTTGAAAATAATTTATTACCTTCTAACCCTAATTCTGGTATGTTTTTATCAGGTGATATTCGGGTCAATGAAAACGTTGCTTTAAGCTCAATGCATACTATTTGGGTCAGAGAACATAATCGTATTGCAACACAGTTATCCAATGACCACCCTAATTGGACAGATGAGCAATTATTTAATGCCTCCCGAAAAGTGGTGGTCGCACAAATGCAGGTCATTACCTATAAAGAATTTTTACCTTTCTTAGTAGGTGAAAATGCACTAAATGAATATAATGGTTATGACGAAAGTCTTTCACCACAAATATTTAATAGTTTTTCTACCGCCGCCTATCGTTTTGGACATACCATGTTGTCATCACAATTATTGCGTGTTGATGAAAACTATAGCACGATTGCAGCAGGAAATTTACCTTTACAAAATGCCTTTTTTAATCCTCAGTTGATTAAAGACCATGGTATTGATTCTTTACTACGCGGCTTATCGGCACAGACTGCTCAGAAAATTGATCCTTTGCTAGTGGATGATATTCGCAATTTCTTATTTGCGAATGTTGAAGGGGTTGGTTTTGATTTAGCCACATTGAATATACAGCGAGGTCGAGATCATTTATTACCAAGCTACAATGTCGTTAGACAGAGATTAGGGCTTGAAGTAGTCACTTCATTTAATGATGAAGTTTTTCAGGAAGGACAAGGCGCAAAACTTGCTGCCATTTATACTTCACCTGATGAAATCGACTTGTGGGTCGGAGGACTGGCTGAAGAAGCTGAAGGAGATTCTTTGGTAGGACCTGTATTCACTGCCATTATTGTAAAACAGTTTGAAAATATTCGTGATGGCGATCCTGCTTGGTATGAGAATAACCACTTTACCGATGACCAATTAGCAAACTTTGATAATCTTAGTTTAGCAGATGTGATTAAACGTAATACATCAATTACCAATTTGGAAGATGATTCCTTTGTTGCACGTTCATTACCACAAGCTAGATCAGCACCAACAAACTCTGAAGAAAGTAGAGTACCGACTCGTGATTTAGATGAAGCAATGCAAGATGCTATTGATCATGCGGATGGTATGGAGTAGTCAACTTTTAAAATTTATTTATGTCTTTTCAGGTACTTTATTTTTAGCCTGAATGGGCATAACGTGGTAATTAAAATAGCCTTTGCTCGAGGCATGTAGTGCTTCACCTTCACCACCAAACGACTCATTATCGCCGTAAAACAAAATATGTAGTTTAGCCTTATCTTTTTTACTCGGTGTTAAAGCAAGCAATTTAAGCGGAATGGATAACTCTACTGTCATGCCTGTTGCAATATCAACTTGCCCATCGGTATGATCAATATACTTCCATTCTTTGCTCCATTCTCCTAGTGAATTTTCATCACCAATATATTGGTATAATTCATTGCCTTGCAATAAATATTCTGCCCCCATATTTTGAAATTCTGCATAACCTGTACGGGGATTATGATCAGTATCAATATAAATTTCCCATGCCCACCAGTCATTATGGGGAATTTTACCTTGATTTTGATAAGCAATATAAAGATTTTGATTATCGTTTGCTAACCATGTTTTTTGCCAATCTAAACGGTTGTTAGGATGATTATCTTGGTTAGATTCATCCCCTTTAAAAGCTGTTAATGCTTGCCACTCATCTAAATTTCCCTCTAATTTTATCTGCGTTAACGCATTAAATAAACTAGGAATATGATGATCATTATTAACTTCAGATTCTGTATTTAGCTTTGCTTTATCCCCTGCATATAAACTCGCCGAAGAGACCATTAGACAGGTGCATAACAGGTGACGAAAAGCGGAAAGGTATTTTTCCATTGTATGCTCCAAATAAGTTATTCTTATGAATAGGGAGTGTATGGAGATGAATAAGCACTGTATTGAATCAAATGTATAGAAGGACTAAGTTTAAAGATAAAGTGTATTGGATATGATGCACTCAATGCAGAAGTGGCAACAGAATCGCCCCTCTATAATGCAGAAGATAATGGTAGCAGTGTGACGGATCAAACCGATAGTAGCTATAGCCTAATTTCTACAGGAAATGGTGTGAGTAATTCAGCCGCTTATGCACTTGCCCCTGCGAGTGCTTCAGAATCTTTTCAAATAACAGGTATATTTATTCCTGCCAGTAATGCCACTTTAGAATTTTCATCCAAATTAGGCTTTTCAACCGCAACACAAACGGTATCCGTTCAGGTGAATACCGATAGTGGTGCAAGTTGGACAGATATTTATACCCAAATCGGTGCGGATACAAATTCAGCTATTGACTCTACCTTTATAAGTCGCTCAGTTTCTTTAGCCAATTATGCGGATCAATTGATTAGTCTGCGTATTAACTACCGCTATAGTGGTTTACATTATGTAGGCACAAACAGCAGTGTGAGTTTTTTGGTGGATAATTTAAGTTTTACCAATACGCGTAAAGTCGTTGCAGAAACGATTCAATCAATAGGCAGTAGTACCCGTTTTAGTGTTACACCAGAAAGTAATAAATCTTATGTATTAGCCGCCCGACCTGTGATGTGGACAGGCTACCCCGCTTCAGATTGGGGTGCTTTATTTGAATTATCCGCTTCAAGCTCTACGAATACGGTAATGACTGAAACGATTCCGACTCAAAGTGGTGAAGTGACTAAAAACCCCAAAGAGGGTGGGAGTAGTGGCTATTTGCATTATTTTTTATTGCAAATCAGCGCACCTTTAACAACAGCCGTTTCAGTCGATTATCAAACTCAAGACCCCACTGCCCCAACAGGTGATATTGCCACTGCGGGTCAAGATTATGAGTTCACATCAGGAACGGCAACAATTCCCATCGGTGCAACACAATTTGCTATTCCTGTGCGTATTTTAGGGGATAGTACCCCTGAAAATAGTGAAAGCTTTACCATGTCGATTAGTAATCCTCAAGGGGGAATTTTTCCCGAGGGTGTTAGAACGATCACTGCAACCCATACGATTATTGATGATGATTAGTCCTTAATAACATTTTGTCAGTCGTCAAAGATTATCGTTCAAAATAGCGATAATCCTTGATAAAATCGTATTTATCAGTTTAGATGAATTCAATTAAATTTAAGGAACAAACAACCATGAGCTTTTTTATTTCTAATGCACACGCAGCCGATGCTGCATCTGCGGGCGGTGGCTTTGAGTTTTTAATTATGATCGGCATATTCTTTGCGATTATGTATTTTATGATTATTCGTCCACAGCAAAAAAAGCAAAAAGAACATACTTCAATGCTCGATTCCTTAGCAAAAGGTAATGAAGTGACTACCAGTGGTGGGCTTATCGGTAAAGTTACCGCGATTGGCGATAATTTAGTTGAAATTAAGGTCGCAGAAGGCACTTTGTTACGCGTACAACGTCATGCCGTGACAGCAATTATGCCAAAAGGGACGATGAAAAGTTTGTAATAGAGTTAGGCAATAAAATAAGACTGGGCTAGTGAGATATTTACCCTAGATGTCACTATCCCATTTTTTATATTCATACCATCAAAAATAACCAGAATATTGATTGGAACACGATAACAATGAACCGATACCCCCTGTGGAAATATCTGCTAATTATTACTACAATATTAGTCAGCGCGCTTTATGCACTTCCAAATTTATACCCCTCTGATCCTGCCATACAAGTGACCTCTTCCAAAGGGCAAGTGTTCGACGATCAGTTTACCCAACGGATTAATCTATTATTAAAAGAAAAAAAGATTAATCCTAAAGCGATTGAAATAGAAGCTGAAAAAGTATTAATTCGCTTTGATCAGCCTGATGTGCAATTGGTCGCCGCCGATGCACTCAAAGAAAAATTAGGCAAAGACTATATTGTTGCCCTTAATTTAGCCCCTGCAACCCCTAGTTGGTTACGTGCCGTCAATGCCGATCCGATGTATCTCGGTCTGGATTTACGCGGAGGTGTGCATTTTTTAATGGAAGTGGATACTTCAACCGTATTGGATAAAAACTTAAACCCTTATGTACGTGATTTTAAGGATACTTTACGAGAAGCTAAAATAAACTATAAAACGATTGTTCGTAAAGATAAAAATATCATTGCCAGCTTTACTGATGCAGCCATTGCTCAACAATCTTTTGATATGCTAAAAAAAGAACATAGTCGCACACTCAACTTAACTCAAAGTGCTTCAGGTTTAGAAATTTTTGCAACCATTAATGCTCAAACACTCACAGCGATTAAACGTTTTGCCATTAAGCAAAATATTGTCACGCTACGCAAGCGGGTCAATGAACTCGGCGTTGCTGAACCCATTATCCAACAACAAGGTCTCGATCGTATTGTTGTGCAATTACCCGGTGTACAAGATACTGCTCGCGCTAAAGAAATCTTAGGTGCAACTGCGACCTTGGAATTCCGTATGGTTGATGAGCAAAACAGTCCTTTCCAAGCCAAATCATCAGGGCGTATTCCTTCAGGTAGTAAACTTTATAGTGAACGCAGTGGAGAACCGATTCTTTTGAAACGCAAAGTGATGTTATCAGGTGACCATATTACGGATGCTCAATCAGGCATTGATGAAAATGGTCAACCGATGGTGAGTATCACTTTAGATAGTAAAGGCTCTAAGAAATTTTCCCGCGCAACAGGTAAAAATGTCAAAAAGCTAATGTCTGTCGTATTTATTGAAACTAAGATTAATAGTAAGCGTGTCAATGATAAATTAGTACAGGAAAAAATCACGACTGAAGAAGTGATCAATGTTGCCCGTATTCAAGAGCAATTAAGTAAACGTTTTCAAATTACAGGTCTAGATTCGCCTAAAGAATCCCGTAATTTATCTCTCTTACTGCGTGCAGGTGCATTAGCTGCGCCTGTTTATATTGTAGAGGAGCGCACAGTCGGACCTAGTCTTGGACAACAAAATATTGATAATGGTTATAACTCCGTTAAAATTGGTTTTATCCTTGTACTTATCTTTATGGCGTTTTATTACAAAGTCTTTGGACTCGTCGCCAATGTTGCATTGACATTAAACTTAGTTCTCATTATTTCGGTGCTTTCTATTATGCAAGCGACCTTAACCCTTCCCGGTATTGCAGGTATTGTATTAACGGTTGGTATGGCAGTTGATGCTAATGTACTGATTTATGAACGTATCAAAGAAGAACTCCGCAATGGGGTAACGCCACAAACAGCGATTAAATTAGGTTACGAAAAAGCAATTTCAACCATTGCTGATGCCAATATCACTACCTTGATTGCTGCGATTGTTTTATTTGGATTCGGAACAGGGGCAATCAAAGGCTTTGCGATCACCTTAGCCATCGGAATTGTTTCGTCTATGTTTACCGCGATCTTAGTGACTCGTGCCATGATTAATCTCATTTACGGTCAACGCCGTATTAAAAAACTCGCCATTTAAACGGAGGCAATGATTATGTCGAATAGTAAAATTATTAATTTCATGAGTATGCAGAAAATTGCTGTTGGCTTTTCTGTACTACTGATTCTTATCTCAGTCGGTTCTTTGTTGATGAAAGGACTCAATTTGGGGCTGGATTTTACAGGTGGAACATTGGTTGAAGTCGTTTACCCTGAGAGTGTCGAGCCTGAAAATATTCGTAAACAGCTCAATCAAGCGGGTTATAAGGATATTACGGTACAGCACTTTGGTACATCCAAAAACATTATGATTCGTCTCGCACCTCAAGACGGTGTGGATAAAAATAAGGTCGGTGATAATGTAATGACGACCTTAAAAGCCAATAATGCTGAAGTTGTTAAAATACAAAGTGGCTTTGTTGGACCACAAATTGGGGAAGAGTTACGTGAAGATGGCGGTTTAGCCATGCTATATGCTTTAATCGGTATCCTAATCTATGTCGCTTTACGATTTGAATTACGTTTTTCAGGCGGAGCAATTTTTGCTTTAGTGCATGATGTCGTGATTACCTTAGGTTTCTTCTCTATCACCCAAGTTGAATTTGATATGACCGTTTTAGCCGCGATTCTGGCAATTATTGGTTATTCCCTTAACGATACGATTGTTGTCTTTGATCGGATTCGAGAAAATTTCCGAATTTTCTTAAAGAAATCGCCGGAGCATGTGATCAATATATCCATTAATCATAGCTTGACCCGAACCTTGATTACCTCGTTAACCACCTTATTGGTGTTAATCACCTTATTTTTATTTGGTGGCAAAGTCATTCATGCCTTTGCATTGGCGATGATTATTGGGGTCGTCGTCGGTACTTACTCTTCTATTTATATTGCGAGTAGTTCCTTATTGATGATGGGTATCACCAAAGAGGCGCTATTACCGCCTGAAAAGGAGAATGAAGATTTGGAACAGCCCCCTTTGTAAGGAGAATATCCAGATAAATTCATATTTACTATGGATTTAATGGCATAGTTGACTATATTCAATATGTTGCTATAAACGTAACGGATCCTAACTTCTCAGAATAGAGAAGGGTTTAAGACTATTTTGGTTGATGTAAGATAATGAATTTACGTCAATCATCTTACTTTTTGTTAAATTTTTAATGGTGTTTTTCAGTCAATATATGACACAAAATACTATGTAATGTTTAAATGTATTTAAATACATATTTTTCGCTGTACTGATACACCAGAAGATAAAAAAAGGAGGATATTGTTGTGATCTATAAAATCATTATTACGGGACCGGTGGGTTCTGGAAAAACAACCGCTGTCAATTCGCTCACCGATAAGGAAGCGATGCTCACCGATGTTACGGTGTCCGACTCTGATCACGCTACAAAACAACGTAAAAGAACGACGACGGTGGCGATGGACTACGATGTCATTCGGCTTAAAAATAATGATATTGTGCATGTTTATGGTACCCCCGGACAAGAGCGTTTCGACTTTATGTGGGATATTCTTTCCAAAGGTGCAAATGGTATGATATTGCTGATGGATAATTCTCGTAATTATCCTTTTCGTGATCTTAAGTATTACACCAAACGCTTTGCTAATATTATTGAGTCTGTGCCACTAGTGATTGCGGTAACCCGCTTTGACTTGAATCAAGACCCGCCTTTGGAAGCCTATCGACAATGGCTAACTAAATTAGGTATTAAAGCGGATGTTATTGCGGTTGATGCAAGAGAGAGAGCGGATGTTACTAATTTATTTTTTAATTTATTAGCCATTCCCAATGCTGAAAAAGATACGGCTGTAACAACAGTAATCACACCTGTCAGTACAGCTTTAGAAGTAGAGTCAAATAAAGTTACTGAAGTTAAAAGTGAGGTTGAGGTTGAGGTTAAGCGTGAAAAAGAGCCAATACCTGAAGCTGAGCCAGAACTAGAGTATGCCGCTGAAGAACATATACAGCTTAATAAAGCAATGTTACCTGAAGTTGCGAAGGTGGCAGGTGTCACAGGTGTCACTTTAAGTACTTCAATGGGAGAATTGCTTAACTCGACTATCGATGATGAAGAGTTAAATGAATTTTTCGCTTTTCTATCTGGGGTTAGCACTGAAATTGAAAATTCATTAAATAGAGGAAAAATTCACCGAATCATGTTACGTTCTCCACAAGATGACAATTTAACGCTTTTTGTAGAACATGATAAATCCTTAGGAGTGAGTTCAGAGCGTGTAAAATCGATTCAAGCACTGAGTCAACAAATTGAAGATATGTTGCAGTGGATGTAACAATGCTTGCTAAACTCTTTTAATTTCCCACCTTTCAGTACACTTTCGTGTACACGGGACATAAAAGCCCAATTATGAGATAAACATAATGGAAAATATTCTAACAGCAATTAATAAACTTAATGGTGTACACCATGTATGCCTGTATCGAGATGAAAAAGATCTCTTATCAACTTTCCCTGATGATCAGCAAGGGATTGAATCAATGGCACAAATGATTGATCAGGTATTTACTGCTTTACAATCGATTGATAAGTCACATAATGAAATCTATTTTTCTGTAGAAGATAAATTGCTTGCGGCTTACCTTATGTATGACTCGTATATTGCTATTTTATTAACGGATAAGAAAATTAACTTCCCCTTGATTCACATGGGAATTCGTTCTGCTACCGCTAAACTCAAACGACATTTAGCCCTTAATACCACAGCCCCTCCTCCTCCTATTATCAATCAAGCCGCTCCTGTCGCACAATCTGCTCGTCCCGTTGCTACTGCACCCGCCCCGAGTGTCACACCTGTTGATGCAGCGTTAGATGCAATTATGGAAAAAATGACTACAGAGTTAATTAATTATTTTGGCCCAGCCGCTAAGTTTGTGTTTGAAGATGCCGTGATTCAGTGGGAAACAAAATACGTTAGAAATCGTAATAATATTCCCGAATTAAGCGAAATTTTGCAAGAAGAATTGGACACCCCCGCAGAGAAAAGAGCTTTTTCACAATTCGTCACAAAAACGCTAGGGTAGTCTATACTCGTATTTCAAGTGCATAATCGTTATTGAAATAGCGATGAACGGATATAATCAATTTTTTACAATTTAGGTATTCATCAAAAATGTTTGGGAATTTAAATAAAATTAGAAACAAATTGCTACTTGTATTGCTGCTGGTCACCTTACTTCCAACAATACTAATCGGGGGCTATGCTTTAATTTTTACGACAGATACCCTGCATGACAGTAGCCTGTCGATTGAATCCGCTAAAGTAGAGTTAATCAGTGAAAAAATTCAGAATTACTTAGATCAAGTTAATAGTGATTTATTTTATTTACGTGATTCGAATGCGCTTAACCTATATACCTCGGCATTACAGGGGGATAGTGATCATAAAAAACGGTTAATGTTAACCAATTTACGTAATAGTTTTAAGAAGTTTACCAGTCAAAAGAAAAGTTACCAGCAAGTTCGCCTAATTGACCAGCAGGGTATGGAGATAGTTCGTATTGACTATACCGATAAAGGTCGTGCTAAAAATATTGGTGATACTGGATTACAAAATAAAAAGAATCGTGACTATTTTAAACATACGATTGCCTTAGAAAAAAATGATTTATTTATTTCTCCGCTTAACCTTAACCGTGAGAAAGGTGAAATCGAAAAACCGATTAAACCGACTATTCGTTATGCCACGCCCGTTTATGATAAAAATGATGCATTATTAGGCATTATTGTTCTTAACGTAAACATGAATAAGATCATGCAAATGATGTCAGCAGAGATGCAAGAAAGTTCTCAAATACAATTTGTTAGCCCTGATGGTTTCTATTACTTCCATAGCGATGCAAGTAAAACGTGGGGAAGTAAAAATGATCTTAATACTAAAGTTAATCTACGCACTGAAACCCCTGAATTAGGTAATATATCCAAGAGTTCACTCGGGATGGGCAATGTCAGTACAGATGAAGATATTGTCACCTATAAAACAATTAAAATTAATGACAGTAAATTCAATTTAGGTACATTACTTAATATTAAACCTAAGAGTATGGTATTTGAATCTGCTACGCAGTTTTTATATATCTTTATCGGAATTATTATTCTGGCATTAATCTTAACTTTTATTCTTGCCATCCTCTTATCTAACTCTATTTCACGTCCATTAATTCTCTTGACTGATGACGTTGATCGACTCAGTAAAGGTGATTTAGAAACCCCTATTTCAGTTAAATCTCATGATGAGATTGGTAAGTTATCAACAGCGATTGAGCGTTTACGCAAATCAATGAAAATTCTCATGCGACGTGCCAGTTAAAGATACTTAATTGAGTCACTCTCATCTTGATCAACTCAACCCATTTAGTACGATCACCTCCCCAGTTATGATCGTACTAAATTTATTTTCTTCCCCAACATCGTTTAATTACAAGGAAAAGGTATGAAACCACTTGCCCTATCTCTCTCATTCAGCCTCATCGTACTCACATTGAGTGCCTGTAATGACCAAAATACAGACTCGACTCCAGTTTCTGAAGCGACTGCTACCGAACAAAGTAGTGCAAAAACTAGCACAACAACGGAGACTGTTAGTAACACTAATGAAGAAAAAACGAGCAATACGGAAGAAAAAGTAGAATCTCAAGCTAAAAAAGCCGATGATACAGAAAGTGCTGAACCTGCTGATTTATCAATTAAATCAACAGAAGCCATTGAAGAATTAGCCTCATCCATTGACGATGTTGTACAAGATTCTATTCAAGATGCGGTTTCAACAGCTGTTGGTAATGAGGTTGAAAAGAAATCAGATAAATAAAAAGCACGAAACTACCAGTAATATGTGCAAAGTTATTGGATATTTACTAAAAGGAATTAATTTTATATTATAAAGCCCATTAATAAATATGATTCTCTCTATTTGAATATGCGTATCGTAGAGAGCTAAACCAAAGAGAGTATAACAATGAAGAAAATTAATCATACGTTGAGCAGCCTAAGTCAGTTCTTATTAATCATCATGCTACTCACCACCTCCTACGCTGTTCAAGCGGAAAAATCTGAAGAAACAGCCACTAAAGTTGAAAAAACTAAAAGTGTAGATTCCAAAGATAAAGCTAAAAATAAGGCTAAATCTGAAGACATTAAAGTTAAGATTAGTACCGATCTTGCCTATATTGATGTAAAACATAATGGCGAAGATGTTCGCATTGAACGTATTCAAGATACCTCAAACCGTTTAAGTAATGGCTTTGCTAAAACGTCCCGTCCTTGCCCCCCTTTTTGTGTCCGCCCTATCTCTTTAGGTAATGGTGTTCAAACTGTTGGTGAAAGAGAGCTACTGGATTTTTTATCCACGAAGGTTAAAGCAGGACAAGGTATTTTAGTCGATGCTCGAATGCCTGAGTGGGTTGAAAAAGGCACGATTCCAGGGGCAGTTAATATCCCTTTTACTATTTTGACAGGTGGAATTGATAGTGCGCATACTAAGCGAATTATTAAATTATTAGGTGCGGTTGAAAAAGATGGAAATTGGAATTTTGATAATGCCCGTGAACTCATCTTATTTTGTAATGGTTTATGGTGTGGTCAATCCCCACGTGCCATTAAAAGTTTATTAAAAATTGGCTATCCTTCTGAAAAATTATCTTGGTACCGTGGTGGTATGCAAGCTTGGCAATTACTGGGTTTGAGTACAGTAACACCGTAGATTTATACCATTAAATCTGGAGTTTTCTCCTTTGAGAAAAGAACATCAGTCAAGTTAATACCAAAAGATGTATAAAGAGATTTCTATTAATTTAAAAGAGTCTTTTTGATCTAAAGATTAATAGAGTTCTTTATAACAATAATGAGGACTCACCATGAAAATATTCGCTAAAATTACGCTTATTAGTTGCTTACTCATACTCAACACACAAGGACTTTTAGCAGAAGAATCTGATGACAGCTATATGGATGCTTTAAGTAAAGAAGCAAGTCAAACCAAAATGAAGAAGGAAGCTGTTACCACACCTTTAGATGAACCTGAATCTAAGACCACAGATAATAAGCAACTCACTGATGATGTTAGCAAACAATTAGAAAAATTGCTTGCGGGTAATGATAGTAAAGATATAAAGCCAGAGGATCTTGCTAATATTGTTTCGAGTGCCGTGCAAGCAGGTCATGATATTGATATTATCCAAGATGCTGTGAAAAGTGCAATGACAGAGCTACGCGGTAAAGAAGATAGTAATATTAAAACAGAAGTTTTAGAGTTTTCTGCCAATGCCGTCAATGAAATTGTTAGTGCTAGTAAAGATATTGCGACAGGTACTTCTGATGATCCCTATATTGAATCATTGCGTGCCGAAGCTGATGACGATGCAGAACCTGAAGAAGAGAAGGACACTGCAAAAACTACAGATAAATCCATGAGAACGATTATTGTCTTAAAGGGTGAGTCACTATCGAAAATTGCTGCAAAGATTTATGGTTCAAGTAGGAAACATACCCTACTCTATGAGGCGAATAAATCTACTTTAAAAGACCCTAATAATATTCGGGCTGGACAAATACTCAAAGTTCCACCCATGCCAAAATAGTTATTCTATCTTTAAACTGAGAAGCGATTATCGCTACGCTAACCTTCTCAGTTTTTTTCATCTCCATCCCATGAAATTTTTCAATTTATTTATTGGTTTATATTAATAAAATCAATGGGTATTCTTAGTCGTCAAATTATATCAAAATTTAATTCATTGTTATAGCCACTTAGAGCAGACACAAATCAGGTTTTTATACCCATTTTGATATAACCTAAATCAGGTTTTTATACCCATTCTGATATAACCTAACTTAGGTTTTTCTAACCAAAGTAGATATAAAAACCCACTTTGGGGCATACACAACAGACAAACGACAATAAAACAAAAAACAGTTTACAAAGAAACAACAACAGACAAACAACGACAGAAAACAGTTCACAGTAATACAAAAAAACAGACCACAGACGACAATGACAGGGGGAAATTAATTTTGAATTTTAGCTTGACAAGGGCATTATGAGCATGGCAGGATGTTTGCCATTGTTAGCCCCGCTACAAAAATAAGCGGCTAGAATCGGCTTAAATAGCGGTGAAAATTTAGAATCGACGCGTCGTTGATGTCGTTTTTTTTTAATTTGTTTTGACGAGAAAAGCCCTGCCCAAACATTGCTAAATAGTTGCAACGTGTGCAGGAAAGCTGGCGATGGAAATTCGCCAAAAAGAGAATTTAACCAGCCCTAACTGTGTTGCAATAAACAACCAAACTAGAGCTATTGACCCGCAATCCAGTTTTAAACAAGGTGATTGAAGTATGTCCGTTGCATTTTACAAAAATGATCACACGCCTCTGTGTGTCAACCACTTAGATACTGGCTATCTTGCCGAGCAAAATATCTTTAATGGTAACTACCTCAATATTTTCCCTGAACAGTCCAATGAGATTTATCGACGCTGTTTCAACTACTTAGCGACCTGTAAGTTGTCTAGCCGTTGCGTGCGTATCTTCTGCGTGATTATGGAGCAAACCATCGGATTTCATAAACTCGAAGATAATGTCACTAGCACCCGTTTGGAAAAACTCTCTAAAATTCGCCGTGATCATGCCGCCCAAGCCATGCACGAATTAAGCCGAAATAATGTGATTATTCATCGTCATGGCGGACAATATCGCAACTTTGTTTCCATTAATTTCAATCTCGATTCATGGGGTGCAGGGCAAACCAATAGCCATGCTCGTAGCAATGATCCGCGTTTATTAATTTCAGATGCCTACGAAGGGCAAGCGATTGATGAAGGCTTAGATTTGAGTGTGGTGAATGAACCAGAATCTGAATTCACAGCCCATTTTGAACCGCCTATCAATGTACCAGAAGACCCGATTGATCAAGGCTATGACTTAGCTAAAACGCATCCCGAAGCGTCTATTAAACAAGGCCATACCAGCGAAAATAAGCCCCATCCTAAAGCGTGTAAACCAGCACCTGTAGAAATTCAGGAATCTCAAGTAGCATCTAAAACAAGCGAGACTAAACAAGCTCAAATAACCCCTGAAATTAGCGAGACTAAACAAGCTCAAATAACCCCTGAAATCAGCGCAACTAAAACACTATCGCCGCAATCTGAAAAAGTGATTGATGAAGATACACTAAGCTTAAAAATACAAAATGCCGTGGCTTCAGCCCTCAATAGCATTGAGAAAAAAGTGACTCACCTTGCCAAGCAACTGCATAGCGTTGAAGAGAAAGTTCAGACGGTCAAGATTGAAGCGAATACTTCCGTATCCAATCCTCAAACTCCATTAAATAACACTGAATTAAATCCTCAAACCCCATCAAATAACGCTGAAACCACAAGCTACGCCACGACAAATCCCGCCTTTGAATATCAATTTCCAATACAGCTTAGTACGCAACAATGCCAAGAATTAGAAAGATCACTATTACCCCGAGCAGGTGATTATTCTCAAGCACTCCTCGATACACTGGGTAAACGACTCCTCAATAGCACCGATCCACTTAAAAACCCAATGGCTTATATTTCCAGTTTGGTGAGTAAATTAGAAACAGGGACATTAGATGTGCAGTCTTTTCTTAGCAATACCGAACGGGCAGCAAGGGAAAAAGCGAAGATTACCCAACAAAAAGCCGAAAAACATGAGCAATTGCAGCAACAAATAGATCAATTAACACAGGATTATTTAGCTGAATACGAGGTCTATAAGCCGACTCATGCCAAAATTGAGCAAGCGGCAAAAGAGACCAGTTTAAACTATCAGGAAGCGGCTAAAAAGCTAGAACTCTTTGAAACTATCACCCCTATATTGAATAAATTGGATCGTTTACTGAATGAAGTCAAGCGTTTAGAAGTAGAACAAGAGAAGCTAATGGTCTAAACCCTCAAATCCATTAACAGATTTGAGGGCTTTTTTGTGTAAAACTAGGCAGTTTTACTATTTGGTTTTGAACGTCCAAATAAACCTTTCTTTTTATTTCGACTCGCATAGTATTCTTTATAGTAGTCATTGGTTAACACATCTTGTTTGGCTTTAGTCACAACAAAACCTAAAATATTCTTACGAATACGTGATAACTGAGCTAAAGAATTCTGGATTTTATCTTTATCCATATTGCCTTCATCAACAATAAATAGTACTCCATCAACTGCAGAAGCCAGAATTAAAGTATCGGCAAAGCCAATCACTGGAGGAGTATCAATAATGATTTGATCAAAATATTCTGAAGCATGGGCTAAGAAAGTAGCTAATTTCTTACTTGCCAATAGCTTGGTAGGATCTCGACTTAAATGCCCTGCTGTCATAACATAAAGTCCTTTTTGATCAGCATGAGTTTGAATAATTTTGGTGTATTCTAAGTTACCACTTAAATAGTCACTAAAACCATAAGCATTTTTAAGCCCTGTTTTTTTATGCAAAGAAGGTCGTCTTAAGTCGGCATCAACAATCAAGACACGATTGCCTGCTGTTGCCTGAGCATAGGCTAGATTTAAGGCAACTGTACTTTTTCCTTCCGACATATTGGCACTAGTCACCATCATTACTTTAGGTGTTTCAACATGCTGAGTACTGTTTAAGGTTGTACTTAAAATTCGATAAGCTTGTGCAACCGCCGAGTTAGGTGATGTGGCAATATTATTTTCATCATCATTCTTAGCCTTTCGCTTCTTTTTCAAGGATTTAATTTCAGGAATTGTGCCGAGAATATTAAAGCCCATACTCTTTTGTAACACACGAGTCGACGTTAGTTTCTTGGAAGCGGAGTTACGCAAAAAGCCAATAGCGATGCCTAAGAACAAGCCAATAATTGAACCCACCACGATATTTAAAACAGGCTTAGGACGATATTGCTTAACGGGAGGAATAGCAGGGTCAATCACTTTGATGTAGTTAGCATCAATTTTGGCAGAAATTTTGATTTCTTGGAATTTTTGTAGCAACTCTTCATAAAGTTTGCGACGACTATTCACCTCTCTTTGTAAAGTATTGTATTCAACACTCTTGTCTTGTAACTTCATCAACTCTTTTTCTAAAGACTTAACATCAAGAGCTACTTTAGATTCAGCATCTTTAGTGGCTAAATAACGGGCTTTTAAACCACTTTGAGCATTACCTGTCTGTGTTTGAATTTTACGTTTAACATCACTGATTTGACCTGATAACATCAACATTTCAGGATAATCGGGTTTAAACATTTGTGATTTTTCTTGATACTGAATTTCTAAGGTTGATAGACGTGTTTTCAATGAAGTAATAAAAGCGTTACCTTGAATTTCAGGGGCATTTTTATTATTTTTGGCTTCCTGATAGGCACTTTCAGCTTGTATTCTGGTGGTTGCCGCAAGACCAAGGGCTTTATATAGCTCGGTTAAACGACTTAAAGGGGCAACCTGATTTTTATCAATACTTAAAATACCTTGCTTATTTGCATAAGAAACCATCTTGTTTTCAGATCTTGTTAAACTTTTACGGGCTTTTGATAACTCTTTTTCTAGATAGTTAATCGAACTATCATTAGATGAATCTAAGGCTTCAAGTTGTAAGGTTGTTGCCATAGCAATAATAGTATTAACAACCTTCGCAGCAAGCTCAGGGCTATTCGCTTCATAGTTAATTTTAACGAGATTAGTACGCTCAATAGGTACCATACTTAAATCAGAAAGAAACATGTCTTCAGCAGATGAGATTGATTGTTTAACCGCTTTTTTGGTCAATTCTTCCCGTAAACCTAATTCATCGACAACCCGTTCGGCAAGAACACGGTTACGAATCATTTCATATTGGGTACGAACAAAAATACTTTCTTCTGTCTCACCCCCTTTGCCTGCAAGCGCAGCAAGACCTTCAATTTGACCTTTCTTTTCTTTAATTAAAATAACCGCACTGGATTGATAAGAGGGAATAATGAGTTTAAATGTATAAGCGGCAGTGGCTGAAACGACTAGAATCATAATAAAAAGAATCAGCCATTTCTGCTGTTTGATAATAGTCCAGATATCAAGTAGGTCAATAAAAGAGGCTGCTTGTGCCTCATCGACTTGTTCTGTTTTAGCCGAAATATACTGACTCTCATTGTCAATTTTTGCAATTTGTTTGTTTTGTTTTTCCATGAGACATCTTCAATAAAGGATATTAAGTGAATTTGAATCAATGTAGTTCATTCCTAATCAGGAAAGCTTGACTTAGCAGATAGAAGGAAAAAGGGTTAAGGCAAACGGTACATTTTATAAACAGTGTATTATTTTCCCCTTTGATCGGTTCTAAAATCACAAAAATAACCTTTTGCTCTCCAAATAATCACGTTGATCGTCTGCAATATATTTAGTCAGAACTTATATACCTGACATCAACAAGTATTATGGCAAGTCATCATTAATATATTAATGTATCGCCTCTAACATAAATCGCATATGTCATGATTGATTTAAGCAGATAGGTAATAAAAATTATAATGTATATATTTCATATAATAACTAGAGGTGACCTAAACGGAGGGGCGCAAGCACATATCTTTGATATGAGCAAAGAACAAATAGCTCAAGGGCATCAGGTGAGTATTATTTGTGGTAAATCCTCAAAGGTATTTGATCAACTTAAAAGTGTAGGTATAAGAGTATTCTGTATGCAGTCAATCAGACGAAGCATTCAACCTTATCAAGATTTTATATCGACAATTAAATTAATTAAGCTAATCAGAAAAGAAAACCCCGACATTATTGCTTGTCATACTTCAAAGTCTGGGGTAATTGGACGCTTTGCTGCAACAGTAACCCGAAAAAAATCAGTTTATACACCCCATAGTTGGGTTTTTTCAGAACCTAGTCATGCTAAAGAAAGTAGTATGTATATAAAGATTGAAAAGTTTATGTCATATTTTGGCAATAAAGTCATTACAGTGTCAGAAAATGACTTTAATATTGCCAATCGACTTAAAATATCTAAAAAAAGCAAATTTATCACTATTCATAATGGTATGGCTGATGTTGAGGCACGATTAATTAAAGACAACTACACAATTAAAAACAATATTGTTAAATTAGTCGTTGTAGCCCGCTTAGAAGAACCTAAGGATTTTAATATTTTATTTAATGCACTGGCTCAAACAAAAAGTAAAGCATGGACACTGGATATATTTGGTGATGGTTCATTGCGCTATTCATTAGAACAACAATGTCAATATTTAGGTATTTCTGATTCAGTCACTTTTCATGGTGATTGTAAAAATATCAGTCAACGCTTATTAGAAAGCGATATTTTTATGTTAACGAGTAAATCCGAAGGCTTTCCTATTTCAATTATTGAAGCAATGCGGGCAGGTTTACCCATTATTGCCTCTAATGTAGGGGGTGTACCTGAGGTAATCAAGCCTAATGAAAATGGAATATTAATTGACAATAAAAAACTTAATACACTGATTGATGCCATTGACTTTTTCCTATCTGATTATGAAAAAATAGAAACTTATGGCAGAGATGGGCGTAGCAAGTACGAGAAACTACTCACTGTTAAAACAATGACAAATAAAACACTACAACTCTATAAAAATATACTAGTAGGGGAGCAATAACATGAAAATAGAACTACTTATTGGTAATGACTGTTTTGAAGCTATCCAAAATCAAGATTTTATTCAAGGCTGGAATGCACTTTCTCAGCAATCAAATTACTTTGTATTGAATCAACGCCATAACTTTGTAGCTTCATGGTATTTATCCTATCGTAAAAAATATAATCCCATTATTGTCGTGGCTTATGATGAAATAGAGACAAATATGGTCGCTATTATGCCTTTGGCAATGAACACAGGCTCAGGTGAGCTGGTTTATGCAGGGGATGGTCAAGCTGAATATAATACCTTTATTTCTAAAAAAGAATATGAGCGTGAATTTATTGTAAAAGCCTTAATATCAATCAAACATAATATTGATATTAGTAGTTGGTGCTGGGCATGGATGCCACCTAATATTGATCAAGATTGGTTGAAAGATAAACGTCTAGAACAGGAAGGTATTTACATTAGACTAGAACAATTTGACTCTCCTATTTATGATTTAAGTGATGCATCTAGAATCAATAAAATCAAGAAAAACAAATCGATAAAATCTAAAATTAATCGTCTTAACCGTGTTGGAGAATTGAGAATAGAACGTATTGTTGATCTCCAACGTGCAGAATCATTAATGGATAAAGTGATAGAGCAAAGCAGCTTTAGAAATCTAGCTCTTTATAATAAAAGCCCTTTCTTACATGATACTTTCCGAAAAGAATGGTACTTAAGAAAAATGGCTATGCCAGACAATGATGAGCATTTTACTGTGTTATGGCAAGGGGACAATTTATTAGCCTGTAACTTTGGCTCATGTACCGGTGATACAGTCGTTATTGGTACGTTTACTTATGATCCATTGCAAGGTGGGCATTCACCGGGCAAAGTTTTTATCATTAAATTAATTGAATATTTAATGGAAAAAGGCTATCGCTACTTAGATTTAACCCCCGGTGGGGATGCTTACAAAGAAAGCTTATGTAATGGACATAATGCGCTAACAAAGCCACGTATCTACTTTAATTATAAAAAATATATTAAAACAAAGCTTGTTGCTGCCTCACGACGTACGGTTAAACGTAGCCTCAATGGTAAAGTCACCAATAGAGATATTGAAAGCTTAAAAGCTTTGCGTGAAAAGCGTTTAGTCAGTGTGTTTAAACGTGAAGTGATGAATTTATATAACAACAAAGGTAATAATAAAGATAACTTATTGGTTTATAAGAAACCTAACTTTGACTATTCCTTTATCAATAATAGTGCTAATGTCAATGTTCAAAAATACAGTGACCTTTTACTTTACAAAAACACGAATGGTTATCTGACCAATAAAGAAGTCGCTTTTGATGCACTGAAGAAATTTGAGCGAGGTGATATCTTATATAGCATGATTTCTAATGAGAAATTAATCGCTTTTGTATGGTTAGCTCGTTCAGGTAAAAAACATACACATTCTTGCTTAGTGGATAGAATTAACAAAAAACCTAAATCCCTATTTATTTATGATATTTATGTTGATAAAAGTTATAAAGGCAATATTGCGTTCAAAACACTTATTACAGGTATTGCAAAAGACATCAAAGGTGAAGCGTTTTCAGATTTATATTTGATTAAATCATTGGATGTCGATAAGTATATCTTCAAAGAAGTAGGCTTTGAACAGCCTAGCTGCAATGATACGAATCGTTAACCCTAACAACAATAATACTAATAAAATATACTGCTATGAATACGAACAATATTTATCGACAAGATGGTTTTTCTACAGCCTTAGATGCTATTTATCAAACAAGCCATAAAAATATCCCAATCACATTAGATGGAAAAGAACATTCTTTACCTGTGTTTGAAAAAAATAAAGAACTATTAGTGGGGATCTTATTTGAGAAAACAGGATTATCTGCCTATATGGAAGATAACTTAAATATGGTTATGCCTCAGATTGTTAGCTATGCAGAAGAAAATGATTTTAAAAATCTAAGAGTCTTCTCTCGACAAGAAATGATTGGTCTATCCAATCATGCTCCGGGTAAAGTGAATATGATTTTACCCTTGCCCAAAGATGCTGATGTTATTTGGAAAGGAATTAAAGGCACGATGCGAAATCGAGTCAGACGACCTAAGCGTGAAGGCTATCATTATACCATTCGTCATCATGCGGATGATTTAGAAATTTTCTATGCAATTTACTGCCAGAGCATTCATAACCTAGGAAGTTTGACCCTACCGTTTAGCTTCTTTAAAGACATTTTTAGTCGTTTTAAAGACGATACTTATATTCAAGTGGGTTACCTTAATGAAAAGCCAGTATGTACTGCATTCTTAACGGATTGCGGTGATGAAATGTTTATGCCTTGGGCAGGATCGATTACAGAATACAATCGTTTCGGAGTCAATATGGCAATGTACTGGAATATGATTGAGTGGTCAATTGAGCAAGGTAAATCGGCTTTAAACTTAGGACGCTCTACCCGTGGTGAAGGCACTTATCGCTTTAAAAAACAATGGTTAGCAGAAGCGCGTTCACTCTATATGTACAATATTCCAATTTATCAAGAATCTGAAATAAAAACTAAAATTTACTCACATATTAGTAGCTCAATAAAGAAGTCACCTGAGTTTGTTATGGATTGTGCCAGCAAGCTATTTGTGAAACGTTTTTATTAAAAAATAATACAAAAATCATAATTAATATAAAAATAATTTAAAATACTATTTATAAAGGAATACGAATAATGAATAATAACCAACCTGTTATTGCTATTATTGGACTTGGCTATGTCGGTTTGCCACTTGCAATTGAGTTTGAAAAGAAATATCAAACGATTGGCTTTGATATTAATGAAAGTCGAATTAATGAGCTAAAATCAGGAGAAGATCATACTTTAGAAGTCAGTAGTGAGGAATTATCACAAGCAAATAATATCCATTACAGTGCTGATTTAGCTGATTTAAGCGCAGCAAATGTTTTTATTGTGACGGTACCCACCCCGATTGATAAATATAAACGCCCTGATTTATCACCTCTGATTAATTCCAGCAAAATGTTGGGTGAAGTGATTAAAAAAGGGGATATTGTCATCTATGAATCAACTGTTTACCCCGGTGCAACAGAAGAAGAATGTATTCCTGTGATTGAATCTATTTCAGGTTTAGTGTTCAACCAAGACTTTTATGCGGGCTATAGTCCTGAAAGAATTAACCCCGGTGATAAAGAACATCGTTTACCAACAATTAAAAAAGTTACTTCAGGTTCAACCCCTGAAATTGCTGATTTTGTTGATAATTTATATGGCACAATTATTACCGCAGGGACACATAAGGCGAGTAGTATTAAAGTCGCTGAAGCCGCTAAAGTCATTGAGAATACCCAGCGTGATCTTAATATTGCTTTAATCAATGAATTAGCCATTATTTTTAATCGTTTAAATATTGATACACTCGAAGTATTAGAAGCGGCAGGCAGTAAATGGAATTTCTTACCTTTCCGTCCGGGTTTAGTCGGTGGTCATTGTATTGGCGTTGATCCCTACTATTTGACTCATAAAGCTAAGTCGATTGGTTATCATCCTGAAATTATCCTTGCAGGTCGTCGCCTAAATGATGGTATGGCACACTATGTTGCGTCACAATTAGTAAAGAATATGCTGCATAAGAAAATTGAAGTTAAAAATGCAAATATTTTAATCATGGGTTTAACCTTTAAAGAGAATTGCCCTGACCTTCGTAATACTAAAGTAATTGATATTATTAATGAGCTAAAAGGCTTTAATTTTAATGTTGATGTTTATGACCCTTGGGTTGATGTGAATGAAGCTGAACATGAATATGGTATTACTCCCATCACCGAACTCAAACCTTCTCACTATGATGCTGTGGTACTAGCCGTTGCACATGATGAGTTTAAAACGATGGGTAAACAAGGTCTGGATAAACTAACTAAAACAGATAGTCTAATTTATGATTTGAAATATTTACTTCCATTAGGTGAAGCAGATATTCGTCTTTAAAATAGCTAATTAAGATCAAAATAAAAATCGGGATAAAAAATGACGCATAAATATAAAAAAGTCCAGACAGAATTACAAGCACAGCCTAAAACATGGTTAATCACAGGGGTTGCAGGTTTTATTGGTTCTAACTTATTAGAAACTTTATTAAAACTGGATCAAACAGTGGTCGGCTTGGATAGCTTTATTACAGGACATAAGCATAATTTAGATGAAGTGCAAACTGAAGTCAGTGAGCAACAATGGCAACGTTTCAAGCTAATGACAGGTGATATTCGTAATCTTGAAGACTGCCAACGGGCTACAGAAGGGGTAGATTATGTCTTGCATCAAGCCGCCCTCGGTTCTGTACCGCGTTCAATTGTTGATCCGATTCATACCAATCAAGCGAATATTGATGGTTTCCTGAATATGTTAGTTGCAGCACGGGATGCGAAAGTCTCTAGTTTTACTTATGCAGCATCAAGTTCAACCTATGGCGATCATCCCGCTTTACCTAAAGTAGAAGAAAATATCGGTAAGCCTTTATCACCTTATGCCGTGACGAAAGTTGTCAACGAGCTATATGCTGATGTATTTGCTAAAACTTATGACTTTAATGTCATTGGTTTACGTTACTTTAATATCTTTGGTAAACGTCAAGATCCTGATGGAGCTTATGCAGCCGTTATTCCAAAATGGGTTGCGGCTTTATTGAATAATGAAGCCGTCTATATCAATGGCGATGGTGAAACATCCCGAGATTTTTGTTTTATTGAAAATACAATACAAGCGAATATCTTAAGTGCAGTCGCTGAAAAAGAAGCTAAGAATGAAGTCTACAATGTCGCTGTCGGCGGTCGTACTACGCTCAATGATTTATATAATGCTATGCGGGATGGATTAGTGACTTATCAAGCAGAAATTGCGGATAGCAAACCCAGCTATCGTGACTTCCGGGCAGGTGATGTACGCCACTCTCAAGCAGATATTAGTAAAGCTCAAACTAAGTTAGGTTATGCCCCTTCGCATAATATTAGTGAAGGCTTAGAAGTTGCACTCGATTGGTATGTTAAAAACTTAACTGAATCGTAGTTAACAGATACGCATAAATGGAATATTAAAATGATCTTTTCAGCAGACATTGAAGATTGGCAACAATCTGTACTGGACTTCAAGAATCCAATTACCCGTCGTGTATTAGCAAGTACTTATAAATTACTGGCTATTTTAGATGACCATCAAGTCAAAGGAACTTTCTTTGTACAAGGAATGGTGACGGAAAAATTTCCTGATTTAATTAAGGAAATTGCTAACTGTGGACATGAATTAGCTTCTCACTCATATAGTCATGAATATATTTTTGATATGAGTGCAAAACAGTTTGATAAGGAATTGGAAACATCCGTACTACCAATTGAGGACTTAACAGGTCAAAAAGTGATTGGCTTTAGAGCGCCTAAATTCTCAATTCGTGAAGATATGCTGGATTGGTATTGTGAAACTTTACAGAAATATGGAATTAAATATGATTCCTCTGTTTTTCCAATGCAAGTCAAAGTGCAAGGTTATGGCTTTTCAGATACCAATATTGTTGATGTATTTAAAAATAAGGGTATTGATGAGTACCCAATGACCATTGCCGATGTACGGGGCAAGAAAATCCCTGTTATGGGCGGTGGTTATTTTAGACTTTATCCTTATTGGTTAACAAAATCATTAAGTCGGAATAATATTAATGAGGACAGTGTATTTTATATGCACCCTTATGAACTTGATCCCGATGAACAACGCCAAGTTAGTAAAACTTATACTATTCCTACCCGTTTGAAATTAACTCAGTTTTTAGGGCGGGCTTCACAGGAAAAGAAGCTACATCGATTATTATCTGATTACGCCTGCACTTCTTTTAAGGATAAGTATTATACTGAATAAAATAGGAATACACTGATTAATAACAAAGGTAATCAGTGTATTATTTTTATTTAATATGAACAATCTTTGCTCTTGAAAAGATCATATTTATTTCCTATTGTTAAATAACAAGTTATAAAATCAATAAAAAAAAGGATATAATATGATAGGTCAGTACCGATCCTCATATAACGTAAATTATTTTAACGTTATTATGATTTCCTCCCTCCTTAGTTTGACTAGCAGTAATGTTTTTGCTGCTCCTCTAGTCGATCAGAAAAAAAATATCAAAGCTCCAGCAGCTAGTGAAGTATTTATAACCAAGTTACCCCGTGCAAGTCGGAGTGGAAATGCACAAATAAATGTTAAGTATGATGCTAGAAACTTAGATAAATCAAGAGAAGCAATTACTGTTAAAATAGATAATAAAACTATTACCCTTAAAGATGATGGCAATAATGCAGATAAAACAGCCAATGATTATATCTATTCTTCTACCATCGATTTTAATTTTGATGAATTAATTAAAAGCTATCAGCGGCTTGATCGCTTAAAAGAAAAATTTGGTAAAGAAAAGGGTTTGCCTAAAAAGTTTAAAGGTAGAGAATTAATTGGTAATTTTGAACCGATGAATGCTAAAGAACTGGCTCAAGCGATTGAAGCAGGCACACCGATTCCAATTAATCCTCTGGGTATTTCAGCAACAATTGATAGCGAAAGATCACTATTAATTCGTCATTCCAGCGTGATACAAGACCCTGATCGTACTTTCAATATTTGCACCAGTGCTGGTGATCCCAACGGAGTTTGGACGTTTAAACATCTAATCACTGAAATGGCAAATACAGCAGCAACAGGAGTGGCTTATGAAGACTTTACCCGTATTTGGTTAGAAAATTGGGTCAATTCACAAACCGTTAACAACTGGACAGCCGCCGATCGTCAAGCCATTCTGAGTAAAATTATTACACCATGGGAAAATGCCAGTGGTGGTCCGGGAAGTCCACTCGATTTAGATAAAGCTCCTTTCCAACTTTTGGCAATTGTCAATCGTATTGATTTACGTGAAAACGGGGTTGATGCAGGTGAAGGACGTTTTGTTTTTCAGTTGATGGATATGACTAATAACTGTGCGCCGATGCAATTCACTACTATATTTGAATATGGTATTGACCAAAATAGCTGTACGGATGTCAAAGCATGGGGACAACGTTGGGCAGACTTAAGCAACCTAACCTTAGGTAGCGAACCTTATAAGACAGCCTTAGAGAGTATTACTGAAAGTTTTGTATTGGCTAATTCATCGCCTAATAAGCCGAATGGAAGTGCTTTAAACCAACTGCGTACTAATGAAATTGATCTAGCATCACCGTGGCAGCTACGAGAATTCCGTATTTCAGATACTCACTGGGACAAGCACCTACTTAGACAGAATACGGTAAAATTAACCCCTGATAATAGTTTAAATGGCAGTACTGTATTAGCTGATTTTATTAATGGTACAGGTGGAACATCCAGCCTCGTGCCACAACGCTTTCCAAGTATTACAGATCCTTTCTTAGGGGCATCATCAGAAGCACCGACACCTGCTTTCTTTTGGAATTCAGCAGGCATTACATCCAATCAAGCGCGACATGAATTTTCATTGGATACCTGTAATGGTTGTCATGCAGGCGAAACAAATACCCTATTCACTCATATTAAGCCGGGCGTTATTCCTGTGACGGGCGCAGCCCTTTCAGGCTTTATGACAGGTATCAATGTAACTGACCCTGTTGACAACACCACTGTACGTACATTTAATGATTTACAACGTCGTGCAACAGACCTCGATGGATTACTTAACTCAAGTTGTTTATCACAGCTATCACAGCCAGTAATCAACGCTGCTCACTAATCAGTAAGCACTAATATTCATCGTGCCTTATTAATAAAGTACGATGGATATTTATTATTCCAATCGTTTAGATCCACCTTTTATCACCTAAATTAGGCAGATTAATTATAAATATTAATCTACTGATGAGGTTTGATTGTTTAAGTATTATTATTTTATTAAGTTATATGTAGGGTTAATAAAACCGATTAATATAAATATTAAAATAATTGAATGGTCATTATGAGTAAAGTTATTCTAGCGTTAAAAATAAACATAGTTTCAAAGAAAGAATATAAAGAAAAGATACAGTGTAAGGATTTTATTAAAAGGTGGAATAATTTTTCAGAAATATCTAATCATTGTATGATTACACAAGAGTATGAGTTTGTTTCATCATGGTATCAAGCCTACGCAAGCTTATATGAGCCTTTATTAATATTAGGTTATAGTGATAATGAACTTATTGGAATTCTCCCACTAGCCTTATCTAAACAAGATAATGAGCTTTGTCATGCAGGTGAATACTCATCCGCTTATCATGGTTGGTTATGCTCTAAAGAATATGAGTCAGAGTTTTTACTACAAAGTTTAATTTCAATAAAACAAAAGCTTGCAATTAAAAAATGGCAATGGTTATATATTCCCCCTGATGTTAATACAGAATGGTTAAAAGATAAGCGTTTAAAGAACAATGGTATCTTTGTAAAAACCATTGAAAGTCACTCACCTGTTTATCAACTTGCTGATCAAACCCGTATTAATAAAGTTCGCAAACACCGTTCACTACGTCCTTTAATCAATCGTTTAAAGCGAGGGGGTGAATTAAGAATAGAAAAGATTGTCGATCGAAAACGGGCAGATGCCTTATTTGATGTGATGGCAAATCAAAGTAACTTTAGGAAATTAGCACTTTATGACTATCTGCCTTTTGAACATGATTCTTTACGAAAAGACTGGTATTTATCCCGTTTAGAAAAAAGTGATAATATTCAATTTGTTATTTTATGGCAAGGTGATAAACCACTGGCTTGTAGTCTTGCTTACTGCTCTAAAGAACGAGTCATTGGTATGATGTTTAGCTACGATCCTGTACAAAGTGCTAACTCACCAGGGACCGTATTTTTTATTTTATATATCGACTATTTGCGTGAACAAGGCTATCAATACCTAGACTTTACCTCTGGTGGAGAAGCTTATAAAGAACGTTTTTGCAATGATTACAAACGTGTTGTGAAGCCTACTTTTTCTTTTGGTTATCGTTCTAGAATTAAGCAAAAGCCCGTTATGATGCTGAAAAAGTATTATAAAAATCAATTGCAGGGCAAGAAAATTAACCGAAAATTAGCGAATGCTAAAAATTTCAAAAAGAAAAGTATTAGAAGATTATGTAAAAATAAAGTTAAGTCTAATCTTGAAGGTAAGGATCAACTTTTTTTATATAAAAACCTTCAACCTTATACACAGCAAGCAGATTCATACTGCGTCAATCAACAACATTATCCTGACCTTTTTCTCTATAAAGATACGATGCGGTGCTGTCCACCGAAAGAAATGGCTTCTGATGCACTGCGTAGCTTTTCTCGGCGGGATAACTTGTATAGTATTGTAGCAGATGGAGAACTACAGTTATTTGCATGGCTAGCCATTGCAGGTAAAAAGCATTGGGAAAGCTGTGTACATGAATGTTTAGCAGAATCTAAAAATAATCACGTTATTTATGATCTGTATATCAATCCTAACTGCAAAGACATAAAGAAGGTATTTGCCAGTTTTATTGATACGGTCACACAGCCATTTAGACAAGATAAAAACAAAAAATTGTACTTGCTAAAGCCATTAGGCATGGAAATATATTTACCCATTAAACATGGTTTTTCGTTTGAGGTTAAAACAGCATAGATGATTGAATATATGCGATTTTTTATCTATTTATTATCTAGATTATTTAAAAAATCAATAATATCCTGATAGCTTGGATTTAAGAAGCGCAAAGAAGCAGCAATACTAGAGACAATTTTAATATGTTCAATATTGTCGTACCATTTCACTTGAGGTTGAATACCTGCCTGTTGCAAAGCGGTGACAAAGTTTTCAGTATGGTATGGTTTGACTCGGGTATCTTTTCTACCATGCATTAATAGTACGGGGGGCATATTGGCAGGGACATTGCGGACAGGCTTTGCTGTCGCCTCATTTGCAATGGGAGTAAAAATAGGCACAACTTCAGGATCATCAAGCTGCAAATCATAAGGACCTGATAAAGCCACTAAAGCGCGTAATTTCAGTTTGACCTGTCGTTGTTGTAAATATTTTTGATCCGTCGCCAATAATGCGGCGGTATGTGCGCCTGCGGAGTGTCCCATTAATATATAGCCTTGAGAGACATCACCGAGCAACTGAGTCGAATGCTGATCAATATAAGCAATTGCATCCGCACTATCATGGATAAAATCAGGAAATTTCACCTGTGGAAATAAGCGGTAATCTGCAATCACCACCCGATAGCCCGCTTGAGTAAACGCATGTCCAATAAATTTATAATCCTTCTTGTTGCCCTGTTTCCATGCACCACCATAAATAAAGAAAATGACAGGTTTATCTTGACCTCGACTGGCACTAATTTTCTCTTTAGGCTGATAAATATCTAATTGATGCCGTGAACCTTCACCGTATTGAATATTTTTTTGCACATCGTAATGTCCGCTGGATAAACTTAAATTTAACAGCGTCACTGCAAAACTAGCATTACTTGAATGACTAAAACTAAATAAACTGATTGCCATTATTATCCTTATGATTTGTTTCATTGTCTCTTTGATCCTAGCTAAAAAATTGACTGATTGTTATGATTTAATCGCTCTTTAAGTATAACTTATTGTATTTTAAGTGCTTGTAAAGCATTTAGTTAAAAACATGATTTAGTTATACTCTATATTTGGATCAAAGAAGGTAACTAATAATGTCGTATGGAAAATTTAAATCGATTGAGGAAGTGGCTAGAAAATTTGATATTGAAGTAGCCAATAAAAGCGCATTTTTTGATGAAGTTGAGCTAATTGTTCCTGATATATTGCTTTCTATGCTGAAGAAGAATTTAAGCGATAAGACCAGTTACGTGTCTGAACATGCTATTT